>DESS01000059.1:2441-30268 GCA_002361335.1 Richelia sp. UBA3308 | reverse complement strand
CATGGGGCATGGGGCATGGGGCTTTAATCAATAATTCTCAAATACTCAACTGGAACACTATCCGTTAACCATACGCCGTTATCGGAACAGTAAAAGGTGAAACCTGCTTTATACATTGCTGCTGCATTAATTTCAAACACTACTGGTTTCCCATGTCTGGCACCAACCTTTTTCGCCGTTGCATTATCGAATGATAAATGTACGTGGTGGCGAGACATTTTAGAAAGTCCCATTTCCATTATTATTTCTACCGTTTTATGTCCGGTGCCGTGATAAAGTACATCGGGAGGAACGGATGGTAGTAACTGTAAATCTACTTCTACACTATGGCCTTGATTGGCGCGAATTTTTGTACCAGTTGAATCAAAAGAAAAGCGTTTTTTATCATTATTAGCAACAACTTCTTCTAAATCGGTACGAGTTATCGGAAATTTATTTTTTCTACAAGCTTCTAATAATTCATCTACAGTAACCCAACCCCCTTTCTCTAATTTAATACCAATTCTTTCTGGTTGATGACGTAAATGTTTGCTGAGGTATTTACTGATTTTTATTAAGCTATTGTTATTCATATAGGATAATGGTTTTATTTTTGAATAAAAAAGGTATTAGTCGGGCGCATTATGGCTTTAGCCGAACTCACAATTTTAACTAAAACTAAATTTGAATCATTGGTATCATAGAAATGAAAGGCTTTAGTTTATGCTCAAGAATCCGCTAAACATAAGAATTTAAGTTATCAAGATAGACTGTTTTTAGTAGCTACTATTAAAAAACCTCCGGGAACCTCCGCGCTCCGAGGCTGTAAAAATTTATCGCATTTTGCATATATAGTACTGCAGTACTATATTAAAAGATTATGGTACGGGCATCCCTGCCCCCGATCATCTATCTTACCATCAAGATGCAGATGCTGTAATTATGGTACAAACAGCTTGGTGGGTGAGGCTAGGAAGAAATATTGTAACCTCATACAAAATTGTCCGAGTACACACCCTACAGACTACAGGCATTCTTTTTCCTGCTGCTTAACCTTCTTCTCAATCCTTCGGGGTACTTCAAATTCAGCATTAGTGTAAAGTCTTTCAAATTCTCGCACATAATGAGCAGCCACTTTCGGATTTGCGATCGCTAAAACTGTTTCATCATTCTTGGTATTTGCAGCTTCTGTCCAATTATGAGAACCTGTAATCACGGTTTTTTCATCAATTACAGCGTATTTATGATGTAATAAATCGCCGCTAGTTAATAAAGGTATTCCCACAGTATTAATTGGATTTTGCCAAGGTTGGTTATTGAGTTCGTATTTACATTTATTGCTTAAAGAAATGCCCATCATATCCAAACCTTCGCTGTAGAAACGAAAAGCAAAATCTGGTTCTAACAAAGTGCGAATTTTCACCTTTTTTTGATGACGTGTTTCTAAAATATTGCTCAAACGTTGTGCAGAAAATACAAATAATGCGGAATCAATCGATTTTTCTGCTGATTTCAAGGTTTTACCAATTAATCCGTTGCTGCTGTCAATCCAAAGTTTTGTGGGGGAAGTGGGAGAAAAGTTTACTGTAATATTGTTATTACCAAAAGAAACTTGCTGAAAATCTCGCTTGGGTTTTTTTAAACCGAATTTACTATCAAATTTACCTCCGACTCCATCACCCCACATGATGTTAAATTCTTTTGTAAAAATATCAGCTAATTCAACACTATCGATTTTCAATAAATTATTAACGTTCCCCAAACTATCATAATTATCATAATCGCCGTGAATTCCCGATAAAGTAAAATTCGCCGAAGTGACAATTACAAAACGATTATCAACAACGATAAATTTATGATGCATCAAACCGCTACCTTTAGAACCATCAGCAGTATCATCAATTAAAGGTATTTTGCCGTTGTTAATTATTTGTAAGGCATCTCGTTGATTAATTTCTTGTTGTGAAATCTGTCCATCTTCGTTAATATCAACAAATTTCTGAAACTCTTGATATTTATCTTTTTCTCGTTTGGTTAATTTAGTTAATTCTTGGTTTGTAAAATCACTCCAAGAACGACTGTAATTATTTTCCAGAATTATTCTAACTTTGACACCGGCTTGATGTTTTTTAACTAATGCAGTGGCAATTAAAGGTAAACGTAATTCTTGTACAGCCACATCAATTGTAGAATTAGCTTGAGAAATTGTATCAATAATAATTTGTTCTAAATTATCTCCCTTACGAATGCGATCGCGGTAAGGTTCTCGATACTCAGAACTTTGAGAATGATTAAAATAAACTTGTATAAATGAATCTTGTGGAAGCGGTTTTAAAAGTTGATTGTCAGATTTAGATTGTTGACAAGCAGTAGTTAATATTAGTAGAAATAAAGAATTTTTCCCAAATTGAGATATTTTAGATAAAAATTGCACGATAGTCATCTTCAGCTAGATACTAGTACCGCTGCGCGGAAGTCAAAAGTCAAAATTCAAAAGTCAAAAGTATTCAAATATAAAGGTTTTAAGCTTTTGATATGGTTGCTTTATTTATGCCGTGCTGTACTAGACGAACAAATTTATATTTCCCAAAATTGCTCTTAATTTCCAATGCCCAATGCCCAATGCCCAATGCCCAATGCCCAATGCCCAATTCTAAATTCTTAATTCCCCATGCCCAACTTAAAAAATCTTTACAATAAACATAGCCATACTTGTTTTAAAAAGAAGATATCTACAAAAAATTGTTTTACAGAACTATATAAGTTGACAATAAAAATAGCTATTTCCAAAGCCATAACCTAATTTTTATGCAAATTTATTTAGATTACAGTGCTACAACTCCAACTCGTCCTGAAGCTATTAACATGATACAAGCAGTGTTAACTCAAGGATGGGGAAATCCTTCAAGTATACATGAATGGGGACAAACAGCAGCGACTATTTTAGAACAAGCTCGAATGCAGGTTGCGAGTTTAATTAATGCTCCTGCTGAATCGATTGTTTTTACTTCTGGGGGTACGGAAGCAAATAATTTAGCGATTATGGGAGTTGCTCGCTTATATAATAAACCCCAACATATTATTATTTCCAGTGTAGAACATCCCGCCGTATCAGAAACTGCTAAATTACTTGAAACTTGGGGTTGGCAAGTTACTCGTTTAAGTGTTGATGGTAAAGGTAGAGTTAATCCTTTAGATTTGAAAGCTGCTTTACAAGATAATACGGTTTTAATTTCAATTATTTACGGACAAAGTGAAGTTGGTACCGTACAGCCAATTGAAGAATTAAGTAAAATTGCTCGCACTGCTGGAGTTTTGTTTCATACAGATGCGGTACAAGCAGCAGGTCGATTACCCATATATTTAAATAAATTATCAGTAGATTTACTAAGTTTGTCCAGTCATAAAATATATGGTCCTCAAGGAGCCGGAGCCTTGTACATTCGTCCGGGAGTAGAGTTAGTACCGTTACTAAGTGGTGGTGGACAAGAAATGCGATCGCGCTCTGGTACTCAAGCAGTACCAATTATTGCAGGATTTGGAGTCGCGGCAGAATTAGCAGCCCAAGAATTAGCATTAGAAACACCAAGATTAATTGAATTACGCGATCGCCTTTTTTCCCAGTTAGCTGAAGTTGATGGTTTAATGCCTACAGGGGATTTAATACAGCGTTTACCGCATCATATAAGTTTTTGCTTAGAAAACGCCGATGGACAAAAACTCAGCGGAAAAACCATCGTGCGTCAAATGAATTTAGCAGGAATAGGTATAAGTGCCGGTTCAGCCTGTCATAGTGGTAAACTAATTCCTAGCCCCATACTTAGTGCAATGGGCTATTCAAAAGGTGCAGCAATGGGAGGTATTCGCATTACCCTAGGACGTTACACCACACAAGCAGACGTTGATTGGGTAGCAATGGTATTAAAGCAAATAATGAGCCGCATTGAAAATCCCATTGCCCTAGCTGTGAATTAAAAGATCGAAGGAAGGAGACAAGGTGCCCTTTCGGCTCAATTAATTCCCAATGCCCCATGCCCAATGCCCCATGCCCAATGCCCCATGCCCAATTCCCAATACTACTTTTAATATGTCTCAACTTCCAAGAACATTAGAAGATGCAATTGTTCAAGCCCGTGAAGCAACTCAAGCTGCCCTTGCAGATGGCTATACTCGGCTACAAGTTGAGTTACTGTTTCCGGAATTAAAAGCTTTACCAACAGCACAACAATTTTTACCAGCTTTTCAAGAATATGGTGACAAATTAAAGATTTTTTTTGCTGATGCTGGTAGTGCAGCCCTTGCTCGTCGCGATTGGAATGATATGCCTTTTCAACTTCTCGATGTTGGTACTGGTAGAATGACTTCTATACAGTCAAAAGTCCAACCAGAAGATGAAATTTTCTTATTTATTCAACCGACTTCGGTGGAAATACCCCAGATAGAAAAGATATGCGAAGCAATAGGTGAATATCGTCCTTTTGTGATGTTTGTTCCTCGTTTGGAAGATTCCGGTATCGTAGGTATCGGTTATGCTGCACGACAAACTCGTCAGCGTTTTATTAGTACAATTGAATCATGTTATTATCTTCGTCCCATATTTGAAGAAGCTGCAGTATTTCGTTGTTATCCAGGATTATGGGAAGTTTGGGTAGAAAAAAACGGTGATTATGTTCTTGTTGCTGAATTACCTAAAAAGCCTTCTGGTGATGAATTGGATGGGATTTTATATGGTAAACAGTCGCAAGGTGAAGGTGAACCCGTAACCGCGAAAAGTCAGAGTATTTTTAAAGGTTTACAGCGATTTGTTCGGGCTTTGAGAAGTTAGATTGGACTGCAAAATTTCTATTAATTAATATTGAAGATGGAAATTTTTTTCATCTTCTTTTTTTTGGTATTACTATTAATTTTATGGGCATCTAAATAATATATTTTAACCTCTAAATATGGGTTTAAAACAAGCGGCAACAAAGGGGATACGCCCCAGGCTTACGCGTGAATGGTTTGGGCATTATACCCCATCCCAATTCCAGCCTTTTTCCAACTTCGGGCGGAGGCGGAGTAATATATTTTTAAACGCAAAGTCTCGCAAAGGAGGTAAGCGTGGAGGAATGCAAAATTGTTTTTTTGAATACATAGTAATTATCGCTACATGGAATTATTACTTATAAATGGATATTATGTAAGTAAATTAACAGACATAAAATTGTAATTACTAATAATATTATTCATATAATTGTTCAATGAGTAGTAATAGCATTTGTTGAGAAAGATGCCTGTAATTCAGCCGGTGTAAATGGGCTTTTTTGTAAAAGCAGGGTTTTGCTTGTAATTTCTTTTGCTAATTTTTAATTACTACTATCCATTTTATTTTTTATCAATGAAACAACTTTTTAAATGGCAAAAATATAAATTATTTTCATTCATAAAAAAACAATTTATAGGAAAAGTTTGGCTTCAGGTAACATGGAGTATATTATGGCGTGTATCAATTGCTTTTCCTGTTGCTTATTTTACAATTTATTTAGTTTATTTATCTGAAAATTCAAGAAGTATAAAACCTGTAGCTAAACCAAATTTAACAGATATAATTCAAGTAAAAAATTTAGAACCATTTGGAATTTTAGTAGCAGGAATTATATATATATTAGAGATTCCCAAACATGTAGGAGAACGCACGGAAAAAAGAATTAGACATGCTCAAATGTTAGATGTGATTGACTTGAAATCTGGTCAAATAAGTAGTGGTGCAAGAATTAAGGCTTTAGAATATTTAAACGATCATAACGAGTCATTAACAGGATTTGAATTTGCAAATGCAAATTTAGAAAATATTGATTTGACTGGAGCAAATCTAAAAGGTGTTGACTTTAATCATGCTAATCTTAAAAATGCCAAACTTAGAGGTGCTAATCTTAAGAATGCTAATCTTAACGATGTTAACTTAAGAAATGCAGATCTTAGAGATGCTGAACTCTATCATGCAAACCTTAGAGATGCTGACCTGTATTATGCCGATCTTAGAAATGCTGACCTTCAAAGAGCAGATTTAAGAGGTGCTAACCTAAGAAATGCAAAATTAAGAAATGCCAAATATCTTAAAATTGCTAAGGTAAATGGTTGTTTATACAATCGGAGAACTGAGTTTCCAATTGAGTTTTCATCTGAAAAGAAACGTCAAATGTACCAAATTTCTCCTGAAGTTAATCTTAGTAACACCGATTTAAGAGGTTCTAACCTTTATGATGCTAATTTAATTAATGCTAACCTTAGTAATGCCGATTTAAGAAAAGCTGATTTGAGTAATGCAGATCTGAAAAATGTTGATTTAACTAAATCAGATTTGAGAGAAGCTAATTTAAAAGGTGCTGACCTCACAAATGTCAAATTTTATGGCAGTGTATACGACAATTTAACAGAATTTCCTGATAAATTCGAGGCTGAAGAACACCATATGTACTTTATCCATGAAAGTGCAAATTTAGAGAATTCTGACCTTAAAGGTGTGCAATTTAATGGTGTTAATCTTAAGAAGACTAACTTTAAAGGTGCTGACCTAAGAAAAGCTCAATTTAAGGGTACACTTCTTAATAATGCTAACCTTAATTATGCACAATTAAACGGTGCTGATTTAAGGAATGCCGATCTTAGTAATGCAAAATTACACAATGCCAACCTTAATGGTTGTTTATACAACGAAAAAACTAGATTTCCATTAGATTTTGCTCGTCATCATCACTCCATGTATTTAATTTCTGCCAAGACAGATTTAAGTAATGCCAATCTGTGTGGTTGTCATCTTAATGATGCAGACCTTAAAGGTGCTAATCTTAAGAATGCTAATCTTACGGGTGCTGATTTAAGAAAAGCAGACCTTAGAGATGCCAATCTTAGAGGAACAAATTTAACACAAGCCAATCTCAGTGGCGCTAAAATCAGACACTGCTTACATGATGATAAAACCCAGTTTCCCAAAAAATATTATATTGGCGATCGCCACACATATTTAATTGTTCCCGGAGCCAATCTTAGTCGTAGTATTTTAACTCAAGCAAATCTCCAAGGTGCAAATCTTAGTAATGCCAACCTAAGTTTAGCCAATCTTGAGTCTGCTGACTTTAGAGATGCAAAATTGAGTAATGCTAATTTTAACGATACCAATCTTACCAATGCCAGCTTCAAGAATGCCGATTTAAGCAATACCCAAATCAACGGTGCTAATCTTAGTGGTGCTAACTTGAAAAATACCAACCTTAGTGGTGCCGATTTG
This sequence comes from Richelia sp. UBA3308, assembly GCA_002361335.1. Taxonomy (GTDB): domain Bacteria; phylum Cyanobacteriota; class Cyanobacteriia; order Cyanobacteriales; family Nostocaceae; genus Rivularia. The sequence continues at coordinate 23,022 of DESS01000059.1, read as the reverse complement.
AGCCATGCTAATCTTAGTAATGCTGACTTTAGTAAAGCTAACCTCAGTCAAACTAATCTTACTAGCAGCCAGTTAAATGGTGCTGACTTGACAGACGTAAAAAATTTAACTCCTCAACAGGTAAAATCAGCGATTAATTGGCATAAGGCAAAGTATAACGATGATTTTCGCCAACAACTCGGTTTATTACCATAGGAATAATAGATTATCAAAGGCAGTCAGAATGAAGAATTTAGAATGCCCGAATTTAGAATGAAGTCGATAAAGGACAAACAATCTTCATCACCAATAACGATTATCATAAATTTATTCTCCCATGCCCATTGCCCCATGCCCCATGCCCAACTTAGAAGTCAGAGGAAACAGAACAACAAATTAATATCAGTCAAGGTTAAGTGAGTAATTATTCACTATATTTTTATTTCTTTAGATAAATATAACGGTTTTTAGTTTTATTTAAATACAATATGACGGGGATGGGCATCAAGGCAGGATTTAAATAACAAATTCCCTTTGTATTCTACTCAACCGAAAATCACTATGTCGTTTTTATATACCGATTGCTAGTTGATATTTTCTGCAATTTAATTAATACATTTAATACATGATTAACTTTACAAACTCTTCATTATGATCGGGTGATGAATTGTATAAAACCGATGATGATAAACAAGAGTTTATATATCAAAATCGAAGCGAGGTAGGTTACTTTTTTGGGTTTATCTACCTATAGAATAGTATTTTCGGTATCTGAGTGTTTTCATTTAAATGAAGTACAAATCCATCTTTTTTAAATCTTGTGTTAAAGGTATCACAGGCCGAGTCCAAATATACCTAATTAAGATAAAATCTGCTGTATGTGATTATTTATAAAGTCAAAATTCTCAAAGCATAACCTGAAAGTCTATAAAAACATGATGTCGATAAAAAAAATATGAATTCGTTAATTAAACAACTAAAATTTTGTAATAAAAATAGTAATATTACATTTTTGAGTTACAGATTCATATTTTAATTGCTCGGCACAAAAAAAATTTTACGAAGATACAAAATTATTCATTCTTCTGAAAAAAAAACTCTGGTTTTACTAGAATTATCTAGTAATAAAAATCGGGTATATTCTGTGTTTTTGTATCAAGATTATCGCAACTTATTTCAACTTCAAACTAATAATTAATAAATGAGTCAATCGAATTATTCTGTAACAACTGATGATTTTGATGCCGTTCTTTTTGATTTAGACGGTGTACTAACAGCAACGGCGAAAGTTCATGCTGTTTCTTGGAAAAGGATGTTTGACGAATTTCTATCTCGACGTGCCTTAGATAATAATGAACCCTTCATAGCTTTCGATATTGATACCGATTACAAACTTTATGTAGACGGTAAGCCTCGTTTAGAAGGAGTTCGTAGTTTTCTGGCGGTGCGAAATATTGAGTTACCAGATGGTAGCCCAGATACACCTGTAGAAGAGGATACAGTTTATAGTTTAGGAAAGCGTAAAGATCAAATATTTAATTCTATCCTAGAAACCGATGGTGTAGAAGTATATGAAACTTCAGTGGCTTGGATTTACCATCTTCACAGCCAGAAAATCAAAACTGCAGTGGTTTCTTCCAGCCGCAATTGTGAAGCTGTATTAAAGGCTGCTAATATCACCGATTTATTTGAGGCGCGGGTTGATGGCAAGGTTGCTGCTAGTTTAGGAATCCCAGGTAAACCAGCACCAGATACTTTTCTTAAAGCTGCCCAAATCTTGGATGTTAACCCAAAACGCTGTGTAGTTGTCGAAGATGCCATTTCCGGTGTACAGGCAGGGCGTGCTGGTGGATTTGGATTAGTTATCGGAGTAAATCGTAACGATGATGCCGATGCACTTCTTGATAATGGTGCGGATGTTATTGTTACTGATTTAGGTGAAATGATCAAGTAGATATACTTGATACAAGTTTTGTAGCATCAGCTGCTTCGCTCAATTCAAAATCAAGAGACAAGAATTCTAGTAATTGATTAATTAACCAACTAATTAACTAATTATTGATTACTTTCTGAATTTTGGCTTTTGCATTTTGAATTATTTGGTTGTGGCTTGCTACACAATTATCGTGCGATGAAAAATTCTACATAAGTGAGGTTGTCAGATAATGCTACGACGCGAACCTTTGAACCCCCCTAAATATGTCTACCCCGTTGATGAATGGCGGATGGTAGAGAAGCAATATTATCCTCGTTTCCAAGCTCAAATGGAAACACTTTTTTCTATTGGTAACGGTTATTTGGGAATGCGGGGTGTTTGTGAAGAAGTTATGCCCTGCAGCGAAAATGGTACTTTTATTAATGGCTTTTATGAATCTTGGCCTATTGTTTACGGTGAAAGAGCTTTTGGTTTTGCTACAACGGGACAGACTATTGTCAATGTTACCGATAGTAAAATTATCAAGCTTTATGTTGATGATGAGCCTTTTTCTCTTTCTACTGCCAACTTAATCAGTTTCGAGCGCGTACTGGATATGAAAGCCGGTACCTTGAATCGTGAGGTAGTTTGGGAAACCGCATCGGGTAAACAGGTTTCGATCAAATCCCGTCGCCTGATTTCTTTAGAACACCGGCATTTAGCGGCAATTGAGTATGAAGTGACTGTTCTCAATGCCAAAGCTCCCGTGGTTATTTCTTCGGAAATGGAAAACCACAAGCATACAGCTTCTAAGGATAACGATCCCCGTAAAGCAACGGGCTTAAAGGATAGAGTTTTAAATCCTCAAGTAAATTTCTGCGAAGATAGTCGTATTCTTCTGGCTTATGTTACCAATAAAAGCAAAATCGGTCTTGCTTGTGGGGTTGAGCATCAGATAGAGACACAATGTTCCTACTCCTACAAAAGTGAATGTTCGGAGGATGGAGGTAAAGTTGTTTATTTTGTAGATGCTCAACCGGATGTACCGATCAAGTTAATAAAATACATCAGTTACCATAGTGCACCTGGTGTTAATTCTGTTAAAGAGCTATGTACAAGGGCACAAATAACTTTAGATAGAGCCGAAAATCTGGGTTTTGAAGCAATTTTGGCAAGCCAGAAACAATACATGGATGATTTTTGGCATAGAAGTGACATTAAAGTTTATGGTAATCCTTACGATAGCGATGTAACTCGTACCTTAGAATTACAACAGGCAATTCGCTTCAATTTGTTTCAGATTTTGCAAGCTTCAGGAAGAGTCGAAGGAACTGGTGTTCCAGCGAAAGGACTTTCGGGACAAGCTTATGAAGGACAATACTTCTGGGATACGGAAATTTACCTATTACCATTCCTGATTTACACGGCTCCCCGCACTGCCAGAAATCTACTCAAGTTTCGTTACAAAATCCTTGATAAAGCAAGGCAGCGGGCTCGCGAGTTAAATCAAAAAGGCGCGCTGTTCCCCTGGAGAACTATCAATGGTGAGGAAGCATCGGCATATTATGCAGCAGGAACAGCTCAATACCACATCAATGCCGACATCGTTTACGCCATCAAAAAATACGTTGAAGTTACCGGTGATACCGATTTTCTCTACAACGAAGGTGTCGAAATTTTAGTGGAAACCGCCCGTTTATGGGTGGATTTAGGATTTTTTCAAGATGAAAAATTCCATATTCATGGTGTTACCGGCCCAGATGAATACACTGCGGTAGTAAATAATAATACCTATACTAACTTAATGGCCCGGGAAAATTTATGGTATGCTGTGCAAACGGTTCAGGCTCTACAAAAGGAAGATTCAGAAAAATTTGCAGCACTGTTACATAAAACTGACTTTTCTGTGTCTGAAATTGAAGAGTGGCAAAAAGCAGCCGATACCATGTATCTTCCCTACGATGAAAATAAGGGAATTCATCCACAAGATGATAGTTTTCTCAGTAAAAAAGTTTGGGATTTTGAAAATACACCCAAAAACAAATATCCTTTATTGTTAAATTTTCATCCTTTAGTGATTTATCGCCATCAAGTAATCAAACAAGCTGATGTAGTACTAGCAATGCATTTGCTAGGAAATGAATTTTCTGAAGAGCAGAAAAAGCGTAATTTTGATTATTATGACCCCTTAACAACCGGAGATTCTTCACTTTCGGTATGTATTCAAAGTATTTTAGCGTTTCAACTCGGATATAGTCAAAAAGCTGTTGAATACGCCTACTTTGCTGTACTAATGGATTTAGCTGATATTGCAGGTAACACCAAAGACGGCTGTCACATGGCTTCAATGGGTGGTTCCTGGATGGTAATGGTGTACGGATTTGCAGGTATGCGAGACTACAATGGTAAACTGTCTTTTAATCCCAGATTGCCTAAAGGAACAAAACGCTTGCACTTCCCTTTAACAATTCGTAGTCAGAGATTAGAAGTAGATATTCGTCAAGAAGAAGTAACTTACTTGTTGCGTGAAGGTACCGAATTAACAATTGAGCATCAAAACGAGGAAGTACATCTTCAGGTGGGTATTCCGGTTTGTATTAAGCAGAAAGTTCCAGACTTCGTCTAAGAAGTAAGGAGACAAGGAGACAAGGAGACAAGGAGACAAGGAAGGGGACAAGGAGATAATTTTAACTCCTCACTCCTCACCCCTGACAACTCACCACTCCGTTTTGACTTTTGACAATTACTCATTACTCCTTACTCATTACTCCTTACTCCTTGATTAATTAGTTTGCAAGGCTGCATCTAACACTTTATAAATTCTTTGGCGTGTTTCTAGTAAATGCGCCTTTGTATATTCATCTTTAGAATCTGTATCTTCTAATTTGTCCCCTAACTGACGTAACTTGTACCATGCTAAAGTACGTGCATCTTCGGGAACATAAACTTTTCGCAACACCATATTTGTCAAGATGTCTAAATATTTTCGTTGCAATCCCCGACGCAAGCTAGAAATTTCGATATTTTTATCTTTAGGCTTTAATACTTCTGTCCAAATGCTAAGTTGCAGAGTATTAAATAACTCCGGTAAAGTCAGTGCTTCCCCTGATTTACTTTTTAACTCAATATCCTTAAGACGAGAAAGGCGATCGCTAGAAAGTAAATCGTATAAAACCAGATTCTGCATGTATAAAACTAAATCGTGGATGGGATAGTCTAAACGACCAACTTGAGGATTGCTACCCCAATGCCGCCAACGAGATGGTGCTAATTTATTCAAGAGTTCTGGGGAAAAGTTAAAAGCATTTTCGGCAAAGATATAATTTTCTAACACTTTTAAAGCTTGCCGCTGTTTGTCCAAGGGTACGGGAGCAAATGGTAGTTTATCTTGGTCTTTACTAGCGTAAATTCGGTAAAATGACTGACCACCAATATATTTTGTCGTGTAGTAAATTTGTTGAAAATAATTGCTTAATACTGCACCAAAACGATCCCTTACATCGCTATAACTTTCTCCGTCTAAGGGATAACGCTTGTTGATTCTATCCCACATTTTCCGCGCATTGTCCATCTGCCATTTGGAATAAAGCAGGACATTAGAACTGTTGTCCCATGCGTCGGCGGTGGGATCTAAATCATAGACATCTTCATCTGTGGAATAACTATACTCTGGCTTGTATGATTGAGAGGCTATTTTTCGTAAAAATGGCTTCTCAGCAGCGGTGGATGGGGCTTCAAACTGGGAATAACCGTATTTTATCGCCCATATATCATAAGGTCCAACCATGCTAGGAAAATAATCTCCCTGCTTAACACTTTCAGGGGCAATATTAGGAGGAATATAGTCCATAACCGAAGCGACTTGACCGCGAGTACTAGTAATATTTGTATCATTCATCTCCTTGGGAGATAGCATCGTACTACCCCGAAAATTATGCCTCAAACCCAAAGTATGTCCGACTTCATGAGCAACAATCAACCGTAAATATTGATGAATATACTCTCTTGTTTGTTCACTAGTAGGTGGTAAATCTCGCAGTATGGAAAGTGCTAATTTTCCGTATCGAAACTGATTTGAAGCTTCTATTCCGTAACAAAGGTCGTACTTACTCGCTAATTTAGATAAACGCTGTACCATCCCCTGTAAATAGGACAACTCTTGAGAATTATTATCGTCTGTGTTCAAACCATTTTTACATAACAGACGATTTTGCATGATCGCCGACAAAGAAGTACGATTTTCTGTCTGGGTAGGTTGAACCATTTGACGATAATCTTTCTTAAGAGAACTAACTAAACTAGCGTCGATCAAAATATCTGCGTCTAGAATTTCTCCAGTTAAAGGATTAACACGAGATGGCCCCATAGCAAAATTTCCATCTACTGTATTAATCCAGCGAATGGTATTGTAACGTATGTCAGAAGCGTCCCAATTAGCGCTATCAGGCATCTGTTTGACTTGAATGGCATTTTTAAACCCAGCGGCTTCAAACGCCCGATTCCACATCAAAACGCCTTCTTTGATGGCATCCCGATATTCATAAGGTGTAGCATTATCTATCCAATAAACAATCGGTTCTTTGGGTTCGGAAATACTAGCTTTGGGATATTTCTTTTGCAAATTCCAACGATTTACATAACGTACAAAAGGATCGCTAGAGTTTTTTCTTGATAAATCTTGGTAAGCAGTGATAAAATAACCTACCCTTTCGTCAGCTAAACGAGGACGGTAATTATTATCCGGTAATTGAGAAAGACTGTAGTGTAACTTGAGAGTAAAACCACGCTTATCAGCTAAAGTCATCAATTTATTACTTGTTGACTTGCCACCACTCCCAGAAAAGTTCAAAACTGACTGAACTTCTATATTCCCCGAAAAAACTTTAGCGCTGCCAAAATAAGACTTATCTCTACTTCCGGGTAATCCCAAACTAGAAGATAATCCAGCTAAATCTGCAAGCAATAAATCCCCTAAATTAATCAGCAAACTTTTACGCTGGGGATGAATACTTTGAATCTTGACTCTGTAAAGAACCGAGTCGCTAAAAGATCTAGCCAAGGAGCGTGCTTGGGGATCTCCATCCTGGGTACGGAAGTTGACGTTACGAACTACAAAGTGCAAATGATTATCTACCCGCTCAAAGTAAAACAGGAAATCCTGTAAAGGCATACCACTGTAAATGCCCGCTTCACCAATACCCGATTCTAAAGTTGCCGTTGCCAGATAATTCTTTTCCAGTTGTGATGGTTGAACTTCCAAATATATTTTATTTTTTTCTTTGTCCCGGTAGAGATTAAATAAACCGGGCATTTTTTGAGTATCTTTAATTACTTTTGCAAAAGGTTTGAAATTCTTTTTTTTTGCTGGCTTAGTTTTACTAGAGACCTTCTTAGCTATCTTTTTTTCTTCCTTATTTAGTTGTAAAAACGGTTGTTGAGCAGCTTTACTTGTGTCATTAACTACCCAATTAAATGATTCTGACTTGACTTTTTCACCCTTACCAACTACCCATACCTTTCCCCGTGGTAGTTTTTCAAAGGGTTTTTGATTAACTTGAGTAAGTTTATCGATCGCAGCAACATTTTTTAATTGTTCTACTCTTTGATTCTGATATTCTTTATTCAAAGCAGTTTTTTGAGCAGTTTCTGACTGGGTCAGTGCTTTTGCTGTAGCAGCAACTAGTGAATTAATACCAAAAATTGCTGTTGTCAAATACAAACCATGCAACAAAATTACATAAACGTTTTTTTTGTTCATCCGAATCATCTCCGGGCTACATAGCCAAATTCTTTTGTATTACTTAAGGAGTCTCCTGCATCCGAGCCGCTCTCTCTTCAATTAACCATTAGACGGTCAAAAATAGAATATATTAGTTTCCTGATATCAAGCAAAAAACTTTTTAGGTCAGGTTAATATGAAGTTCTTCAGTTTTTTTGCCTTTTTTTACTGTAGTATTCTTCCTAACAATTGCGTCTGTAGCAACCAGTACGTATTATGAGGAAAATCCCACAAAAATATACAGGCAAGATAGTATAACAATCAAAGAAGCGGGAATTCCGTTTTTTTTCACAAAAAATCATTTAAATAGGGATTTAGTAAAAACAGGAGCACAAGTCGCATTGCGACCAGTTCTTTACCGTTATTGTACCCAAAAAAAAGCTCATTATCAGTAGTAAATAATACTAGTATTTTGGAGTTTAATAACTGATTGAGCAAGCAAAAATATTTAAGTAAGCTCTTGAATTTAAAATGTTGGAGGTAATAAATGATACACTTTTTCCAGATAGAAGTTCTCAAGCAGTTGTGGAAAACTTGTTTGAGGGGATCGTGGTTGGAAGAGGTTATTCATAGAGCATCGGCAGAAACTAAAATAATTAAGATGGAAGCAAAGAAAAATAAGAAGCAAAACAAACAAGTTGATTGTTCTAAAAATGATTTGCACTCCTTGAGTTTTGAAGAAAAACTGCAAGCAAGTTTAATAAATTGGGGGCAAACAAGCAGTAATTTGACATCTACTAATATAGATGAGCGAGAGTTTTACGAACATATTTATGCCAACTTAGGTAATATTGCATTAAAACCAGAAATTGTAAAATCAGTGATTATCGGGCTAAGCGAGAGTGAAAATACAAACCCAGTAATTATTTTTAGAAAGTTAGAAGATTTTTATCGTCGTTGGTGTAATGGTGAATTTATTGATGCTGCACCAGATAATAACTTGCCACAAAAACAAATGTTGCAGTTACAAGCACAAGACATTGCGATTGGAGTGCGACAAATAGATATAAATACGGGATTGAATGTAATGATTTTGCTCTTAGAATTACATCGACTCCTTGAAAAGGAAAATCATAATCAGGAAGCAGAAATTAGTTTTTATCCATGTGAAAAGCCTTCCTATAGTAACTTTTTTACATCTAGGTTGCTGCGGGTAATAAATTATAGTGATTCCATAGAAATTGGTAATTTTAGTAATGTAGTTGGGGCATTTCTTCAAGGAGCTCAATTGAATAGTGTTTACTTAGGGGATGCAAATCTAAGTCATGCGAATTTTAGCGATGCCAATCTTAGTGGTGCTTATTTAGGGGATGCTAATCTTATAGGGATACAAGCAAAAAAAGTCAACCTGAAACATGCGAACCTTGGTGATGCGAATCTAAGTGGTGCGGAACTCAAAGAGGGGAATTTTACTAATTGCGACCTGACTCATTGTAATTTAAGCGGTGCGGATTTAAGCGGTGCGAATTTAACAAGTGCCGATTTAGGGGATGCCAATCTCAGTGGTGCTAACTTGAGTGGCGCTAATTTAGCTGGTGCTAATTTAACCAGTGCAAATCTTCGAGATGCAACATTAGATGGTGCTAACTTGAAAAATGCCATTTTATTTGGGGCAAATTTGAGCGATAGTAAGTTAATAGGCACAGAAATCAGTTATGCTGACCTTTGTCGTGCAGATCTAAGCGGTTCTAATCTTAGAGGTTCCACACTAAAAGGTACAAATCTTAGCGACTCGATTTTATTTAGTACTAACCTCACAGAAGCGATCTTACATGCAGCAGACCTTAGCTATGCTAAACTCAACGGTGCAAACCTAGGGGGTGCAAATTTAAGGGAAGTAACGATGTTAGGTGTAGATCTAGGAGGGGTAAATTTAAGTCGAGTAAGCCTTCATGAAGCGAATTTAAACAGTGCAGACCTTAGAGAAACAGTTTTGCACGGTACTGACTTGAGTCATGCAAATTTACATAATGCTAACCTCAGCGGTAGTAATCTGAGTTCAGCTATTTTAACAGGTGCCGACCTAAGCCACACAAACCTCAGTGATGTAATTCTTGACAATGCCGATCTAAGCAAAGCTAACTTAGAAAATATCATATGCAATGAAAATTTAGAATGGGAGAAAGTTCGCGGTTTAGAAAAGGCAATAAATCTTCCACAAGCCTTAAAGAAAAAACTGGGGCTGATGTGATTTTTGTTTACATTTATTGATAAATTGCCCATAAACCGTTAAAGTTCATTGCAAAACAAATATCTTTGCTAAAAGAAAATACCTTGGTCTGATATGCTACGAGTTACATCGTAATCAAAAAGGAGAATACTGTGGCAATGGAATCCAATGCCGTTAGAGGCAATAATCGGGCAGGTGAAGAGTTTAGCGAATACGTAGCTCATTTACAGTTTCATATGACTCTACAAGCTCGCAATCTGGTTCCAAGCCTAAAGCAACAATCCCAAGACAGCCGAGGAGAACTACTTCATCAAACACAGGCTGACTTTGAGAAGCTGATTTCTCGACAACTAATCTAAAGTTATACAAAACTTAATTAAATTAAAATACAATGAAAACAGTTCTTGTTGAGAATATTTGCATGCTATTCTCATCAGAACTGGTTTTTATTATAAGTTACCGCTCAAAATCACTCTTTTGGCGCAACGGCTAGGAACACAAAGCCGTTAATATGATTGCAGCACTTGGGTAATACCCAGATTATATTTAATGCTTAAGGTTGGCACGAATGAAAATGACATCATTACTTTCCCAAAATATTAACATCGTTATTAGACCAGTCCAATATCGGGACTTGGATGATATCGAACGTCTCTACCAAGAGTCATTCGTAGCCGAAAACCCGTCGTCAGAATATTTTGCTACGCAGCAAATACAAAGGCTGCGTGGTAATTTTGGATTATTGAAATTTTTAAGTTGGTTTCCTAATCCCTTACAGCATCGTCTTTGTGCTTATGTAGCAGAACAAGGACGTACTATGCTGGGAATGATCCAAGTATCGCCATTTAATAAAACGCGGAGTACTTGGCGGGTAGATAGAGTCATGCTGGAGAAATGCCTTAACAAGCAAACAATTGGTTCTCAACTTTTACGTTACTGCTTTGAGTCAATTTTAGAAGCTCGTACCTGGATTTTGGAAGCAAATGTGAATGATAAAGAAGCTTTAGCTCTTTATCGCCAAAATGGATTTCAGCGTTTGGCAGAAATGACATACTGGGAAATAGAAGCAGAATTATTAGCATCATTAGCCCAAGCCGAGCCAGATTTACCCAATCTTTTACCGGTAAGTAATGCAGATGCTCAGTTATTGTATCAACTTGATACAGCATCAATGCCGCCTTTAGTACGTCAAGTATTCGATCGCCAGACTCATGATTTTAAAACCGGCTTATTCGGGGCTTTAGCTGATGCGATTAAACAGTGGTTAACAAAATCAGAAGTAGTTAGCGGTTACGTATTTGAACCCCAAAGAAAAGCAGCCATTGGTTATTTTCAACTGAAAATAGATCGTAAAGGAGAAACACCACACCTTGCCAACTTAAGCGTTCATCCGGCATATACTTGGTTATATCCAGAGCTACTTTCTCAAATGGCTCGGATTACCCAAGATTTTCCATCATCTTCCTTAAAGGTATCTTCAGCAGACTATCAGCCAGAAGGCGAAGAATATTTAGAGCAAATAGGAGCCAGTCGTATCGAACACACACTAATCATGTCTCGCTCCGTATGGCATAAAGTACGGGAATCGAAATTGGTTTCCTTAGAAGGAATACAGCTACCAGAAATGCTGCAAGGATTGCAACCCGCACGTAAACCCATACCTGGTGGAATGTTGTGGAATCAGGAAAAGAAGCAGCAAATACTAGAGAGAGCAAAGTTAAATCAGTTAAATAAATTAAATAAGTTAAACAAGTTAAATAAGTTAAATCAATCAACGAAAGATAACATTGCTTTACGTTGCAAAAAAGATAACCTAGAAGGGAGTTCGCAATCCGCACTCACCGATACCAGCCAGGAGTCGTAAGGTAGTGGAGTCACAGGGAAGAGAAGATAAAACAAGCCCACAAAATTTATGCTCTCAAATCCCAACCAATAGCAAGAGAAACTCTTGCCAAATATCCGCTTTAGGATTAGATGTAGGGCGCAAAAGAATTGGAATAGCAGGGTGCGATCGCACTGGTTTGATAGCCAGCGGAATTACAACATTACACCGGACATCTTTTGAGCGAGATGTCTTAGAAATTAAGCAAATAGTCCAAGAAAGAGAGGTAGAAATATTAGTAGTTGGACTACCATTATCTATGGACGGTTCCTTAGGATTTCAAGCGCGTCAGGTACAGAAATTTACCAAAAGACTCACAGCAGTATTAAAACTACCTGTAGAATATGTAGACGAGCGTTTAACATCCTATCAAGCAGAACAAATGCTGATTGCGGAAAATCGTTCGCCATCCCGGAATAAAGGATTAATAGATAGAAAAGCAGCAGCATTAATTCTACAACAATGGTTAGACATCAAACGACAAGGCCAAAAATTGGATAGGGAAAAAAACGCTTAATTTTGATAGCTTTTGACATGATATTCTTGAAAACAAGAGTCAGCATTTTTCTATCGTCGGTATGGTGGTAGAAAAGAGTTTTTTGTGCTTACGACTTAGTAATCTATTTTTCAAGCTGGTATTAATTTTTGTTCTTTTACTCGGCTATGTATCCATCTCAATTTCCTGAAGAAAACGAGCGCTCCGACAATGGTTCTATCACCTTAAGTGATGAAACTGGAAAGTCACTTGAATGTTATATAGAACATTCGCTTGAAGTAGATGAGCAAGAGTACCTTTTATTACTTCCTGTTGACTCACCCGTAGAAGTTTTTGCTTGGCAAACCGATGGTGACGGAGAAGAAGCTGTTCTTGTAGAAGATGACGCTACAATCGAAAAGATTTTCAGTACCGCCCAAGCTGTTTTATCCGAGCAAAATTTAGTGTTAAAAAACACAGCCTATGCTTTAACAGCTGCCGGTGATTTACCTGCAATAGAAGAGTCAGACATTTTTACTTTAGAAATTGAAGACGACGAGGCAGATTTAGAACCAGAGCAATTACAGTTATTAGCAAGTTTCTATTCGGATGAACAAGAATACGCCATTTATACGCCTTTAGATCCATTGTTATTTTTTGCGCGTATATCTGAAGAAGGTAAACCAGAATTACTTTCACCTGAAGAATTTCGGCAATTTCAACCATTATTAGAAGAACATCTTTTTAACGACGTTGAATAGAGGTTAATTAAATATTAATTTTTAATTAATTTTCGTACAATATAGCGGAAAATGATGTATAAACTTCGCATTGCGAAGTTTTTTTTATTTTCTGTTTAGTTATACCAATTCTCTATGAGGCTACCCTTAATCGCCCTCCAAAAGGCTATGGTGGGGCTACTCAAACAAAGCCCCTAGGGGCTAAATTTGGCGCATCTTTATAAAGAAATGGTATTACGTTAAATTGATTTTTAAAGAGACGGGCAAGGATGCCCGTACCACAAGATTGGGTAACAATAGTACTGCAGTACTTTATATCTATGTTCTGTTGCTTGAGTATATTTTTGTCTTCCAAAATTCACTGCTTATTTCCTTAGCTTGAAGTTTTTCCTCTTTTTTATACTCCAATCCGTTTAAAAACTTCATACTCTGTTTCATGGATTTTTCTGCTGACTTCCAATCATTGAGGTATTGATGAGCTAATGATTTAGTGGCATAGAGGTACGCTTGTTCAATGTGAGGTTCATCTTTGATTTTAATATCTGCTTTTTTAGATATCTCAATAGCTTGTTCTGACTCCTGGGGTAATTTTGCCGCCAATTCTCTTAGTTTTGGGGACGTACAAGATATATGTATACTTTTTCAAGTTTATTTTGCGCTTCTAAAACTTCCTTACTAGCAATTGTTACTGAAACTATTGTCCCTAATAAAGCCAATCCTAAAACAACACTCCCATTCCGAATCCGCTGCTTCGCTTTCCGATTCGCCTTACTCAACACCAAATTTCTCTTTTCCGCACGACGCACTAAATTTGGTGCTGTACCCGCAAACGCTTGATTTGAAGAGACTTTTGCTCCTTTACAAGAATTTAAAATAACTAAATCAATGTTGCGATCGCCCAAAAAGAAATTCGCGAAACTCTCATCATCTAATAATCTGGATTTACCAAAGTTATCTACAAGAACAATAAAGCCTTTATTATTCTCAAACACACCATGTCCGATAAAGTGGAAGATATTATAAGGCATTTCCCGTAACTTTTGATTAATATTGCCGATAGTCGCTGATTCCAATACATCTAACTCAATTTCACCAGCTTCTATACGCTTCCCTAGTGCTTCCCGAATTAATTTCTCTTCACCAGCAACATCCAATTTCCCTAAATCAGTAGGAGTTGAGATCACTAACAATACCTTAAGCGGTAAACTGGCAGCTTTAATATCGCGCTTTTGTAAAGGAACATCAATATAACGAGACAAAACTGTTTCGCTATTGTTTCCTAAAAAGGTATTGGTATCTTCGTCATAGAGAAATTCCCATGGTAAAGCTGCTAATTCAGGAGATTCAAATATTAAACGTAAACGGACACTTTTTTTGACTCCCTTGTGCTGCCGCGATGGCAGCCTCGAATCGAGCATTTATTTTATCGGGAAAAAGTGCTTGGTAAAGTTGACTTCCTAACGCTTTGAATAATTCGCTATTTGTTGCTCCAGATTCAATTAATTGTAAACTCAGTTGTATTTGGTTATTATCCCAGCGTAATTTACTTAAAACCTCCCCTTGTTCTGAAGAAGCCCGAATATTGTTATTTTTATCAACAAATATCTGAAAATCCTGGTAATTCATTCCCATTCCTTCCCCAACAACAAAGCAAATTACAACTTCTGTTTCTTCTGAATTTACCAAGTTTCCACTGATCTTATTAAAATTAGGAATGGCCGCAACTGGCCGCCTTTTCTAGTAGGGTGCTTGTACACTGATTGCTTGATTGTAAACGAAAAATACACCAGCTTGTAGTACGGCACCATCCGAGTATTGTGACAATTGCGTAAGTTCTGAAAATATTGAACAATAAATGGCCAATATTCCTGTGTTATTAATAGGTTCAGCTTTTATCTACTTATGCACTTAGGGGATGAAAATCACAAAAATCCCAGTCCAACCCTTACTAATTCCATTGGCACATTTTTTATTGTAGGAGTTAGTGTAAGAAATATTTTTTTTTGACTTATTAAATTGGTACAATTAGCGCAAATAAGTGCAAACAGACAATATACAGCAATTTTCAGATAAATTAACATGACTTACGCAATAGTCCTGTTAATGTGGTTTACCCCATAAAAAAATGCTGTAAAGTATCTCAGGATTTGAAGATTTGAAGCGCGATACAAAAGTAACCTTTGTGAACAGAATTTACGATCACATCCACATAGGAAAAGAATTAAGCTGCTCTTGTGCAAGGGCTGATTCCAACCAACCCATTTTCACCGGAACCTCATAAAGCCTTCCAGGTGCTAATCTCTTCCACATATGACGCATTCCGGGAACAATTACCTTAACAACTCTTAACCCAATATCGGCACGAGTCTGATCCAACACCAGCATTTCCATGCCATTTTTTTCAACGATTTGTTGACAGAACTTGACATCATCGAGTAAATCGGTATTAGCTATCTGTGGATAATCGCCACTGACTTTAACAGGAATTCCCTCATCTGGAACTAAATAAACTTGCTCCGCTACAGTAGCAGTTTTCCACCAGTCTACAGCTAAGATATCAGCAGATGGGGGATAGTTCGTACTTCCCGACTCTGTTGCGAATAAAACATTGGGTAAAATTTGGTTAACTTCCGTCAAGGCTCGACTAATAGCAATCTTGGCATCGCTTGGGAGCGCCATAACCCAAAACAATATCTTCTACAGAGCGATCGCTCCTTTTACTAATAGCAGCAAAAACTGGAATATTCAAATCGCTGGTAATATCTAAAACCCAAATTTCCCGATTAATTGTTTGATAATATTGCTTCAATTTTTGAAAATAAGGTTGATCAAAACTATCTAAATCAACTTGGGGCTTTTGCAGGCGATTGTACCACCACAAAGCAACGGCATCCCGCTCTACTAATTCCATAAACCCTTGCAGAATAGCTTCTTCAATGGTATTTCCCGCTGCACATCCATTGGAGTCAGCCCAACAATCAGCTTTATAAGAGGGTTCATAGCCATAATAACAATAAGCCGTTGGTAGATATTTAAATTCCTGGTGAGTTAAACTCCAAATGGGAGTCCATTCAATAACTCTATTTTCATCAAAAGGTTCGGGGACTTTTTGAAACCAGCCTTGACATTCAACATTCCATTGCTCTCGATTCTCATATTGCTTTTGACTAAAGTTCATGCAAGCATTGGGGTGAATTGCTTTGTCTCCCATTTGTTGGTAACTGCCTTTTTCCCTAATTTCATCCCCTTGAAACACCCCAGAATATCGCTCGATCGCTTCGCAGAAACCGCTAGCCATAGCTTGAGAATCAGTTCTACCTTTACCGGCGCTTCTCCCTCCCAAATTTTGACGCAAACTAGCCAAATCGTCAAACAGACTGAGAAAATGATGTTTCGCTATATAGTTATGAGTTAATCCATTCCCAGGAATTTTATTTAATTCTCGGACAACACCAGTAATCGGACTTATATGATGTTTGTATTTCCTCAGAGTTTCTTGTGGCGAACAAGAACGGTGTCCTCCATCCACTGTAAAGGTTTTTTTGCACTTTCCTAAAACAACGGGTAGAGGATTTTTTGTCAAACCATGAGAAAATACACCTGTCATCTGTCCACAGATAGAACATTGAGGACGTTTAGTAACTCGATGATTTTGCGTTTCCAGTGCGATCAGCTTCGCTGGTGCCGGAGGCAATCGCATCATAAGTAATTAGATTATTTTCTAATCGTTTATTTTCCCCTAGAACAATCCATTTAAATACCTCCGTGGCTACCATTCCTAATGCAGTTTGTACCGTAGATGGCAAAAATCCCAAAGGAGGAGTCAAATTGGTGGAAATATCCTTGTTTCTCTGAATAAATCCTTCAATTGGTCTATTATCTCGCAAACGCTTGGCTAAACAATCCCAACAACCAGTTTTCTTGGGATCGAATAAAGGCCCAATCCAAAGGATGCTTCCCAATGGTTTTACCAGCATCCAAGGAGATTGTACCTTAAGAGCTTGTTGATTAAACTCCGCTAATTCAGGATTGAGGTAATCATCAGTTAAAACTACTGTTAGATCGCCAACCTCTGCTACTTGAATTTCCATAGATTCAAGCATCGAAATCAACTCCGATCCAGAAACCGAACCGAATGTTTTTACCGCTACTTTAGTTGATCCCAATCGTTCATGGGCTAGGGTGGGATTAATATTGAGGTGATGGCAGAATATTTCTAACTCTGATGAGAGAGAATTATCTTGTTGCACAAGATAGCCCTTTTGCTCCATTTGTAGTAAAGCATATTGGGCTTGGACACTTACATTAAGAACTTCTTTAAAAAACGTTTTACTTTTTTTAAACATTTTTTCATCTGACAATAGGAATAGTTGAAGTGCGTCAATAATTTCGTCATTATTGCGATCGCCATCAATTAAAGCAGCCAAACTACAAGAAAGGCGATCGCTCACAATCGCTTCTTCTCTCTCAGACAAGAAAAATACTTTATCAGTATCTATAGTTTCAATAGAGTAGCAAGGATTCAACCGTGGATTATTGAGCATTATTTTAGTTATGTAGCACAAAAGTAAATTTAACAAATCTCGCGGAATTCCCCACCGTAAAAGACGGTGGGGATGGATAGGGAGTCCGAGCTCGGGGTAAAATAAATTAAAAAGAGAGTTAATGTCAGTTAATACAAAATTTCCAGTAGTTAGTGCTAAATAGTACTTCTTTATACTGATACTTATGTTTGGGCATTAAATTAATAATTTTTTATGTTTTTATAATTTAATTTTTATTCTTGTTTATTAACAGGACTTATGGGATCCGCATTTGGGGCTATGTTGGTGTCGTAGACTCCGCAGTGTTATTTTTCGTTTTAAATTACCGAGTCGAGTATACACTCTACAAGAAAAGATGTGCCAGTTGTGGCCATTCCTAATTAAAAATAATTCTCACTTGTGAGTTGTGAATAGTTTTGACCGAAAAAATTTTATATTTTAGATAATGGTTGCCATTCTCTTCACCATGATGCTCAAGCGGGCAAGCTACGGGTAAACCGCACATAAAGGTGAACAGTTGCCTCGAAAGGTGTTCCGCAATGGGGGGATTAAATTACCACCGGTTTGGCGAGCAATTAAATTCATTTATGGGGACAATCCTGGCATGGGTTACCTAGTTAAACGCAATGTCTCCAAGTTTAGCGGATTGGGTCATTTCAGTTATCAGTTATCAACTACCCACAGGATAAATCGAGGGCCGGCCATTTGGGAAATAATTTTTTTATTCCACGGATTATCGATGGCTTGTATCCGATTTTTTTTGGTCAAAAACTGCTATTATCGATGTTTATCTTAAAAACCTCTCACTCTATTCTCAGGGTTTTCCTGGGTTGTGCAGTTCATTTTTTTAAGATCGTGAGGCGGAAAAAATTAGACAGATTCACCCAAGCATGGTATAATCTTCATCTAAATTTATTTAGGATTTTATTTAGGATTTAAACTACTGAGTATCTTTGTAGATCAACAACTAATGAAAAATTTATTACAAGTAATTTAATTCTGTAAAATGATATCTATTATATTTTTAATGTATCTTCGACTTACGGTTATTTATACTTACCGGTTAAGGAAATATTAATAATTGATATGTAATTAGAAAAAGCAATAATTAAAAAAAAACTAAATTCAAGTATGATTTGCTACTGAATTAAGGTTTTGGTTTTCCAAATATCTAGGTAAGAAACTAGTCCTAGTTTAAAATAAAATAGCCCGCGCCCAATTGTTAAATCCCAGAGTAAAATCACTATGCTAACTGGTAAAACCTTACAGGGTGGTAAATATACTATCAACCAGGAGATTGGAAGGGGTGGTTTTGGAGTTACTTATAAAGCAACCCATCACTTTCTGAAACAGGAAGTGGTGATTAAAACCCTCAACCATAAACTCCAAAAGCATCCGGATTTCGCTAAATTTGAAAGTCAATTTCGAGATGAAGCTAGAAGATTGGCAAGTTGCGTGCATCCCAACATTGTTCGAGTCAGCGACTTTTTCGTGGAAGCGAACTTGCCTTATATGGTAATGGAATATATTCCTGGTGAAACCTTGGGCGAAGCATTTGTGATGCCGGGAATAGCTTTACCAGAGGAAACAGCAATTCATTACATCTGTCAAATTGGTGCGGCGTTGGGGGTAGTACATCAAAAGGGTTTACTGCACCGGGATGTGAAGCCAGATAATATTATGCTTCGCCAAAATACCAACGAAGTTATTTTAATTGATTTTGGTATTGCACGGGAATTTAATACTGGGGTGAGACAAACTCATACAGGAATGGTATCCGAAGGCTATTCTCCAATTGAACAATACCTGACAAACGCATCGCGATCGCCAGCTACGGATGTATATGGTTTGGCATCTACGCTGTATTCATTACTAACGGCACAAGTACCAATGCCGGTATTATTGCGGGATAGGGAAAAAATGCCTTCTCCTCGGGAGTTGCAACCACATTTGAGTGCAGCGGTTAATCAAGCGGTAATGCGGGGTATGGCAGTAGAAGCGCGTTTTCGTCCCCAAACGGTAGCAGAATGGTTAGAGTTGCTACCTGGAATGGGAAGGAAAACTGTAATTCAAGCAGTACCGACTCATGCAGTACCAACTATTGATTTATCAACCCAGGATTACGAACAAACTTTAGCTTCGAGTGTAGCCCAAGTTAATCCTGATGTACCATCCACGCGATTAAGTTCAAAAAAAGTAAATACTGAGGTAAAAAAGCCTTGGTTTAAGAAACTATCCTCACCTAGAGTTATTATTAGTACGGGTGTAGCAATTTTTGGTGTTACATTAGGTTTTGGTCTTACTAGGATTGCTTCTACTACCCAAAGACAGCAGAAAGTTGCTCCAAAAATAGAACAATCAATAAATGAAGCCTCGGCAGAAATACCTGAAGTAGAACTTTCACCTTTATCTTCACCTCCGGCTTCACCTTCATCAGGAGGAACTGAAGCAGTATCAAGTGTAAAAACGCCTTCAAGTACTGTAAGCACAACCCCAAGAAAAATTAGAAGCAAAACTAGAACTAGAGTTAGATCTACAACAACTAATACTTCCAGACGACGTAGACGCAGAGTGAGAAATACTGCTTCAACTAGAAATTCTCCAACAAAATCTACAACGAGACAATCTAGTTCCCAATCCGCAAAACGCAATTGGAGAAAAAATAATTCTTCAGCTACATACCGAAAACGACGTAGCACCACAAGCAAACCGAGAGCAGCTTCAAATCCACCCAAAAAAGTAGTCCCTTCCCAAAGACGGATTACCACCACCAAACCGAGAGCAGCTTCAAATTCACCGAAAAAAGTAGCTCCTTCACCATCCTTGGTAGAAAGACTTAGAAAAATAAGAGATACTCGTAATAATCGTTCATCTTCTAAAAGTAGCGTAAAACTTAAACCTGCGAAAAAACCTAGTAAAGCTGTAGTAGTACCAGTTAAACCAGCAAAACAATCAAAACCCTTAGTACCCCAAGCAGTGGTAGTACCAACTCAACAGACTAAAACCGATTAGTTGTTAGTTGTTAGTTGTTAGGAGTTATTTGTTAGTTGTTATTTGTTAGTTGTTAGTTGTTACTCATTACTCGTTACTCGTTACT
>DESS01000059.1:0-2366 GCA_002361335.1 Richelia sp. UBA3308 | reverse complement strand
CATTACTCATTACTCATTACTCGTTACTCGTTAATCGTTACTCGTTACTCGTTACTCGTTACTCGTTACTCGTTAGTTGTTACTTCTTACTTCTTACTTCTTACTTCCCACTTCCTAAAGCTTTGGGAATAGCCAACTTTTTTTCAATTTGTTGTATTGCAGCTTGCCAAACATCATACCCATTTAAACTTAAGTGTAAACCATCGGTAGTTAAATCTTGTCGTAAATCTCCTTGAAAATCAGTAAACCATTTATGGATATTTACGTAATTAACTCCTTCTTCCTTAGCGATGCGTGCTAATTGTGTGTTGATACTGCGAATACGACTATTAGGAATTTTTGGTAGACGAGTTGGTAAGATTGACTGAATAATTATATAACTATTTGGATGAGTCAGTTTTAACCGACGAACCATTTGACGATGATTGCTTAAAATAACTTTATCTGAGGTACCTTTTCTTAAATCGTTAATTCCAGCCATAATATAAATAACTTCTGGTTTTGTAGAAGAAAAGGCAGATAATCTTCTTAAAATTCCAGTAGAAGTGTCACCTGATATGCCTTGATTTAACCATAATTTTCCACTGGGAAGCCCTTGTGTGGGAAACCACAGACTCAAGGAATCCCCCAACATAATACTCAAACGATTGTTACCTTGTCCTTTAGCCATTGCTTTGGCTTCTAAGGCTAACAGTATTTTCCAATCTTGATAAGTTAATTTACGCTTTTTTTGAGAAATTAACAGCGATGGCAACTTTTCATTAGCTAAGCGAGTATAAATATAACCAGCTTTCAAAGCAGCTAACCTTTTATGATAAAGTTGATATCCGGATATTAATCTTTTTCTTACAGGTTGAGAAGGATTAAAAGAAGATTTTTCTGGTGGTGAAAGCCTTTGAGTAATAAAGTCGGATAAAGACATTTCCACATCTGAAACTGTATTCTGTACAATATTCGCTTGCCAACCATCTTCGGGGTTTAATAAAAGCTGATAATTTTGTGGTTTGAGTGCTCCTAGCTGTGGTAAAACCGATGTTGGTATCGTCAATCCGATTAACAAGCTTGTTGCCAGAAAATACAAGTCTCTCATCTTTTTTGTTGTTTCCTCCCTACTTAGTCAAATTACGACTAATTTCAACCTGAATTAGCTTCGGCTAAATTATAGTTTTTATTATTTTTAAATACATCTTATGGCGATGTAAAGTCACATTAAGCTATAATACTTAAATTCTCTACAAAGAATTTTCAGTATATTTGGAGACTTGATGAAGTTTTAAAATTGTGGTGGAAGTAATTGCTACTGCTAATATATAGAAAATTTCAAGATTATTGGTTTGTAGTCTAATTTACTAACAATTAACAATTAAAAATTACAACTAATCTTCAAATCTATACTGACTGCCTCGAAGATAATTTTCATTAATTTCAAATGACATCCAATGACGTTGTAAAGTTTCTGCAACAAAACCTGTTGTATTAGATCCCGCGAAGGGATCTAATACTGTATCACCTTCATCTGTAAGAAATTTGATGAAAAACTCCGCAAAACCACGGGGAAAACGCGCTGGATGAGGTTTGATTCCGGCTTGTTTACAGCGTCGCATATAAGCACTGTTTGATTCGGTGTTGGCAATTTCTAATAAGTTTGGAGGAATTGCACCTTTATTATCTTTTTGAAATTTATCAGAAATATCATGTCCGCTGGGACGTAATTTTGCTTTATAGCCTTTTTTCAGTAATTGTTTCATACTCTGACTATAAGGCTTTAAAACTTTTCTGTTATCAGCTTTAGGTAATGGGGTTTTTGATAACCACCAAACTACATTTACCGAATCTTTTACTCGTATGCGTCTAATAGTTACCCATTCGGCAGGGGTAGGCAATCTTGAAGGATTGTAATGATAAAATTCTTGAGCAAGGTAAAAGCCGACTTCTTTGCAAAGTCTGACTAAAAGCTCGTATTGGTAAATACTGCGAATCGGATTACCCGGAAGATAAGCGCCGCCTAAATCTAATACAAAAGAACCATTTTCTGTAATTATTCTTTTAAATTCATAAGCGAAAGGTAAAAACCATTCGATATATTTTTCTGCACTTTCGTTGCCATATTCTTTCTTACGAGTAAGCGCGAATGGTGGAGATGTAATGATTAAATTTATGCTATTTTCTGGGATAATTTTGATTAATTCTGAGCTATCACCCAGATAAGCTGAGCCATAATTTGTTGAATAGTAAGGAGGGAGTTTGATTAGTTTTTGGAAATTGTTTTTTTGTTGTTTCAACTGGGAAATTAATGGATTTATAAATAATGATTGTACGGGCAGGGATGCCTATACCACAAGAACAATTATTTATACTTCATAAGA
>DESS01000010.1:11615-14179 GCA_002361335.1 Richelia sp. UBA3308 | reverse complement strand
TAGTGTTTCAGACATTCTAGATCTCCCCAACCCCCCGATGAATTGGGGGGCTTGCGTAAGTTCTGCTTTATAAAGATGCGCCCAATTTAACCCACCTAATGGTGGGTTTTGTTTGGGTAGCGCCACCATAGCCTTTTGGAGGGCGCTGCCCGCGCAGCCTCATACAGAATTGGTATAAGCTGCACCTCTCTCCAAAGCATCCCAGAGAGGATAGGGAGTAGTTTCCTGTATTCTATTCAACTGAAATTCCCTATATCAAATACCATAGTTTTGTATTAAATTAAACTTTTTACTACTACAACCAAAAAAATCTGAGAAAATTGTAAATATAAATGTAAACAAAATTATCAGTACCACAGGAATAAAAAAAATCAATAAAATATAACGGTAAATCAAAAATCGTCAAAAAAGTAAAAAATGAAACCGAAAATCATTTGCATTTTATTAGCAGTAGTTGCTATGAGTTCTATTGTTTCAAATAAAGCGCGATCGCAAGACTTATTGCAATCCAGTTCAACAGAAACAAAACTAGCTCTGGAAACAGAAAAAATGAAACAAGTTCAAAACGAAAATAACTCAAAACAACAGCCCCCATTAATCGATCGCAAATTATTTTTCGGAGATCCAGAAATTTCCGGTGCACAACTTTCTCCCGATGGAAAATTCCTTGCTTTTCGCAAACCCCTAAATGGCATAATCAATATCTGGGTTAAAGGAATAGATGAACCCATGAGTGCAGCTCGTGCGGTAACTGAAGATAAAAACAGCCCTATTCTCGCTTATTTTTGGAGTCAGGATAGTAAAAATATATTATTCATCCAAGATAAAGGGGGTAATGAAAACTTCCGCATTTATGCCGTATCACCCACAGCCAAAGTAGCACAAGGACAAACAGTACCAGAAGCGAAAGATTTAACACCCTATGAAAAAGTGACTGCCAGGATTTACGCTGTACCAGAAAACAATCCCAATATTATTATTGTAGGATTGAACGATCGCGATCAAAGGTTTCACGATGTTTACAGTGTTAATATCGCTACAGGAGAAAGAAAATTACTCTATAAAAACGATGTCAATGTTGCTAGTTGGGTAGCGGATTTAGAAGGGAATTTGCGTTTGGCAGTAATTAATTTACCAGATGGGGGCACTCAAATAAATCGCATCGAAGGTGATAAACTTGTAGAAATATATAGATGTAAATTTGGAGAAACTTGCTCGCCGATTCGATTTCATAAAGATGGAAAGCGAGTTTACATGGTGACAAACAAAGGTGATCAAGTTGATTTAACTCGCTTAGTTTTATTTAATCCCCAGACACAAAACCTTGAAGTTGTTGATTCCGATCCAGAACAAAAAGTAGATTTTGGCGCACCTGTTTTCTCTAAAGAAACAGAAGAGTTAATCGCAACAGTATATATAGGCGATCGACAAAGAATTTATCCTAAAAATCAACAATTTGCTGCTGATTTAGCATATTTTAAAGAAAACTTGCCCGATGGAGAATTAGGGCTGAGTTCGATGACGGAAGACGGACAAAAAATGATCGTGACTATTAGTAGCGATATCGATCCCGGTTCCGCTTATGTATTTGACAGACAATCAAAAAAACTTACATTACTCTACCAGATACTTCCAGAATTAAAACGAGAAAATTTAGCGGGGACGACTCCCATTCGTTATACTGCTAGAGACGGTTTAGAAATACCAGCATATTTGACTTTGCCAGTGGGCAAACCAGGCCGCAATCTACCAGTAATTGTAATGCCTCACGGCGGTCCTTGGGCAAGAGATATTTGGGGTTACGATCCTTTTACACAATTTTTAGCCAATCGCGGTTATGCAGTGTTTCAGCCCAATTTTAGAGCATCTACAGGTTTCGGAAAAAAGTTCCTCAATGCTGGAAACAAACAATGGGGTACCGGAGCAATGCAACATGATATCACCGATGGAGTTAATTATCTCATAAAAGAGGGCATTGCCGATCAATCGCGAGTTGGTATTTTTGGTGTTTCCTATGGAGGTTATGCGACTTTAGCTGGGTTAGCCTTCACTCCAGAACTTTATGCTGTTGGTGTTTCATATGTAGGTCCATCCAATCTTATAACTTTATTTCAATCTATTCCTCCTTATTGGGAAAGTTTCAAAGCCGAATTAGAATTAAGGATGGGAAATCCAGAAACTCCTGAAGGAAGAGAACAATTAAAACAACAATCTCCCTTGTTTTCAGCGGATAAAATGAAAGCACCTCTAATGGTGATTCAAGGAGCTAACGATCCTCGCGTCAAACAGGCTGAATCAGACCAAATTGTAGCAGCCTTACGAAATAAAGAAATAGATGTACAATACCTTTTAGCACCAGATGAAGGCCATGGTTTTAGGAAAGAAACTAACAGATTAGCTGTTGCAGCAGCTTTAGAAAAGTTTTTTGCACAACATCTTCAAGGGCGCTATCAAGAATCTGTTTCACCTGAAGTAAAGAAACAACTTGATGATTTAACTGTTGATATTAATACTGTGAAAGTTTCTGAATAATTATTAATTATTGGGGATGGGGAATGGCCGAA
>DESS01000010.1:0-11519 GCA_002361335.1 Richelia sp. UBA3308 | reverse complement strand
CCGAATGGGGCATGGGGCATTGGATTAGTTTGTAGGTTCGGTTAGGCGCATTTACAATAATATTCCACATGAGTTAGGTCATTTTATCCAGGCAGCGTCAAAAAAAAGCCCCAGAAAATCACTGGAGCTTCTTGATTACAGTTTAGTATTTTGCACTACTACACAGATTGTCTAAATTTCTTCAACCTTTAACCAATTCTAAATGTATCGCCTCCATTACCACCAGTTAGGGTGTTATTACCACCCCCACCAATAAGTAGTCCAGCACCTCCATCAGCTTGTAGAACATCAGCACCGCCGCCACCACGTAGTTCGTCAGCAGCACCACCACCAAGCAAGGTATCACTGCCACCATTACCGCGTAAGTCGTCCGCTCCGGCTCGCCCTTGGAGAGAATCGCTAAGTGCTCCACCGACTAAACTATCATTACCGCCTAACCCTTGAATAGTGTCATTCCCGTCTAAACCGTCAATGGAGTCAGCGGCGCTTGTCCCACCCTACAATATTTAAGCTTTAAGCTTCAAGATTTGAAGTTAATGAACTTTCTTCCAACACATTTTCCAACAAAGGTGGAAGTTCTTGATTCAATCTACGATTACGGACAAATTCGGCATAAGTATCCGCTTCTACTGCGAGTAATTCGTTGCGTAATTGTTCGTTAGCAAATTCCTTTAGGTTCGGATATTCGTCCTGTAATTTATCAATTCTGTCTTCTATATTCTTTAGCTCTCCTTCAACTAATTCTTTTTGATAGCGACAAAATTCTAAATCAAGTCCCGGACGTTCGTCATCTACTTCATCTAGATATTTTAGAACTTTTTGCAGTGCTTGTTGACGTGCCACTAACTGCATATAAGCCTGACGTTGAGGTTGATCGCCGAGAAGATCCAGTTTTTGTAGTAAAGGTTTAGTAGTTAATCCTTGGACTAATAAAGTAAATAAAACTACACCGAATACTGTAGAAATCAGGCTTTCTCTTTGGTTACCTAATATAGTTGGAACACTTAAAGCCAGGGCGATAGAGACAGAACCTCGTAGACCTCCCCACCAAAGTATAGTTTGTTGCGGTAAACTAATATTGGAATTAGCTACGCTATTGCTGAAGAAACCTAAAGCGTAGACGGAGATGAATCTTGATACAACCATCCCGGCGATAGTTATGCCGATAATTGATAAGTTATCTGCAAGGTTGGCGAATTGTATTTGATCGCCAATTAGTAAGAAAACAATTGAATTGACAAAGAAAGCGACAAATTCCCAAAATTCGCTGACTATTACCCTTGTACGGGCATTCATACCAATTCGGGAACCAAAGTTACCTAAAATTAAGCCGACGATCACAACAGCAATTACACCGGAACCGCCAAATTCTTCGGCAATTATGTAGGTACCATAAGCTGACACCAATGTCAATGATTGTTCTACTAATGGTAAATCGAATCTTTGAGTTAGGTAAGAGATACCAAAGCCAATTAAACCACCTACTGCCAACCCGATTCCAACAACGGTAATAAATTCTAGGATAACTTCTTGTACACCTAGTTTTGCAGTTCCCAAAGGAAGCGCTACCAAGAAACTAAAAGCGACAACCGCCATACCATCGTTGAACAAACTTTCACCTTCCATTAAAGTAGTCAGGCGTTTGTCAACCCCTAATTCCCGAAACAAAGCAGTGACGGAAACCGGATCGGTAGCAGAAAGACTTGCACCAACTAGTAAAGCTGTGGTTAAAGGTAATTGGGCAAATTGATTTAAACCTAGTGCTATGCCAATAATAGAAATTACTACTCCTATGACAGCGTAAAGAATAATAGGAAAGAAATCTCGTTTTAAATTCGACCACTTTAAATTCCATGCCGCTTCAAATAGTAAAGGAGGCAGGAAAATCGCCAGGATTAATTCCGGAGAAAGATTTACTAATCGTACATCAACAAACGCTAAACCTAAACCAGCAATTACTAATAGTAAAGTGTAAGGAATTTGACGAAACCAGCTAAAAATTTGCGGTAAAGTCGCCACACTTAGAGATACAGACAATACTAAGAGAAATTGCTTAAGATTATCTTCGATCGCGGCTTCACCCACCGCAGTTTCAATTGCCATAGCCCTTCATTATAGATTTTTTTGCATTTGTCGCAACTCGATGTTGAACTTTCGTTAAGCATCAGTTTATGTTTGGCTTTGAGTCTGAATTATCAGAATCAAGGGCAAACATTTGAGGTTGCAACAATTTATTTTATGCGGAGTCTGGCAAAATATATACACAAAAAAATCAACCAGTTGCTATGTATTTTGGTTAGCAATAATGTCCACCCCTATGAAGCAAGCGAATTACATGAGAATTTACAGCGAGAATCAAGGGTTGATTCTAGCTATCTGATTTTAATTTTTGCTTCCTGCGCCATTGCCAGTTTTGGTTTATTGAGTAATAGTGCGGCCGTTATTATCGGAGCAATGATTATAGCACCTTTAATGTTACCGATACGAGGCTTGGCATTCGGTGCTTCAGAAGGAAATGCATATCTGTTTCGTACAGCTTCTTTTGCAGTAGGTATGGGAAGTGCGATCGCCATTGTTTTAGCCTGGCTAATCGGCTTATTGTCAGGAATTTCCTCCTATGAAAGTGAAATATTAACTCGTTCTCAACCAAATTTATTAGATTTAGGAATTGCCATAGTCGCCGGATTTATCAGCGGCTACGGAAAAGTAGAACCCAAAATTGAAAATAGTTTAGCAGGTACGGCGATATCCGTGGCTTTAATGCCGCCGTTATGTGTAATTGGGCTGGGTTTAGCACATGCTGATTGGTATCTCAGTTTAGGTGCAGGTTTACTTTATCTCACCAACTTATTGGGAATTACCCTCTCATGTATGATCGGTTTTTTTATCAAAGGTTATACCCCTGTCCACAAAGCACGTAAAGGCATAGAATGGGTGTTATTTATGACAGGTGTTTTAGTAATTCCCCTGACTTTAAGTTTTATATCTTTAGTTGAGCAAACTCGTTTACAAGCCAATATCAGAAGGGCATTTATCAGTGAAACTTTAACCTTTAAAGAAGTAAAGTTAGAAAAAACTGAGACTAATTTGTTAACTAATCCTCCAGAAATTCGTTTAACCGTTCGCAGCAAAAAGCGTCTAACACCAAAACAGGTAGGACTTTTAGAGGACTTTATTAACAAAAAGATGAAGGCAAACTACACCTTGATTATTGAAATTCCTCAGGTAGAAGAAGTGAGGCGATAATGTCTTAGATGTCATTTCAGTTATTAGTTATCAGTTATCAAGTACTCACACTTGGGAATCGAGGGGCATTAATTGTGGAAAATTTTTTTTCTTTCCACGGATTATCGATGGCTTGTATCCTGTTTATTTTTTGGTCATAAAATATAGATCCAAACCAAAAGCGATCGCCATCTACCAATAATTTTCAGTAGAGCGATCGCTTTTTAATCAATCAAAATTCGGGCATTGTAATGAATTTATACCCCAAGTTGCACAATTTCTATACCGTTGATTAGGGGATTTTCGACACCGTGGATAAATTCTATATTGAGAGTACCATCAGTCACCGTTACCGTATTACTAATTACTCCTCCGACTTCATTACCAAATTCACTGACAAGATCGAGGTTATCCAGGTTCGCAGGAACGCTACCTTCAATCGCTACATCAAATATCCGTTCCCCTGGATCGTTAGTTCCACTAAAGCCATTACCCATGTAAAGTCGAACTTCATACAGACCTGATTCGGGAACATCAAAAGCCCACTCCATTTCGGAACCACCAGGCTGATCCCAACGCTCAGTATTAAAGATAGCATCTGGAATATTTTCAGGTACATTCGCCCCGGGACCAACAATTGGGAAAGAAGCACTATTGTTGCTACCAGGATTGCTTAGGAAGGGACTATTATTATCTACTGTATCCGCCGACCAAACAATATCACCATCAAGGGCTGCAACTTCGCTTCCTCCAGCATTGACTCGATAAAGTATAGTATCTTCAGAATCAGAAAATTGCAAGTATATCGGCTCAGTTACCGAACCAATGGGTTCATTATTGCCGTTGGAATCAATCGCACTAGCAACAAACCCTAGAGGTAACTGTTCTTCGCCATCAAAGTCGAAGGCTGCGACACCAGAAAAATCAAATAAATCACTAATATCTTGGTCTTCACCAGTTAACACCACATCTACAGTTTGGAACTCAACGGCATTATTGGCAGGAAAATCTGATGCAGCCAAATCGTCCAACTGAGATTGTAAAACTGGTGCAAATTCCTGTTGCTCTGGGGTACCATTGGTAAAAGCATCCAAACTAACGGGTTGAATAAAGCCTTTGGTTAAAACCACCCTTGCTGTTTGTCCTGCTGTTCCATTAATTATAACCACAGGATTATTTTCATCATTATAAGTTCCTACACCACCTTGACTTAAATTATTAACTGTCAAAGTGACAGGAACATCAGTGGAATTTTGGGAAGCTAAAGCTTGGGAACCTCCTTGGTCGTTTGTCCCCTGAAGTTGACCAGTTGCGGTAGTACCATCATCAAAAGTAACAGTAAATGTTGAGCCAATTAATTCTGCCCCAGATACACCGCCAATATCCCAAGAAGGATTAGAACCTGCATCTAGAGGAGCTTTCTGTGCCCCTGCAATGGAATTGGGGTCCATATCAACTGAGAAACCAAGAGTTTCTCCTGGTTCAAATCCACCATCCACATTTTCATCAAATTCTAGCTGGATAGCTTCAAAACCAGCCGTTCCTCCAGCACCAATATAATAATCCTCTGGTGCAATCACCACACCAGTATCACCGTTAGTGTCTATAGTCAGTTGTTTGCCTAATGTATCTCCTGCCAGCCCAAAAGGATCGAAAACTGTATCGGGATAAAGAGCATTAGTTACATCAATATTGACCGCAACAATTTTTTTGTCTCCCGAATTGGCAATTTGAAAAGAATTGCTGTCAAAATTAGATGCTTGTACATTGTCACTATCCCCATCCGCTGTTATACTTAGCGTCGCTTCCCCAAATTCAGTAGAACTATTATCTTCAATAGTTACTGTTGTAGTATCCACTAGTCCTATTTGTGCATTGGGGCTAACATCAGTAATATTAACGGTAAAGGTTTCTTCGCTTTCTATAAGAGCGTCGGCCAAGATATCCACGAAGAATGTAACATCCGAAGACCCACCAGCGATCGCTACTGTATCAGTATAAACACCAGTATCCTCATCAAAAGTGGCACTAGTGGATAAATACTGGTAATCTTCTAAAGCGGTGGCAGTGCCAGGAACAATTTCAAAGGTAACATTAACTGTTTCATTACTGGGGACAGTAACATCACTTAATAGGGAAATTTGGATTTGACCTTGATTTTCATCGGCTACATTGGCTGGGTCGTTGACAATCGAAACTGTAGGCAAAGGATCTGTATCACCACCCCCAAGCTGAACAATCTCGATACCATTAATTAGCGGATTTTCAACACTGTGGATAAACTCTAGATTGAGTGTGCCATCAGTTACTGTTACCATATTGGTAATTACTCCGCCAACTTCATTACCAAATTGACTGGAAAGATCGATGTTATCGAGGTTAGGAGGAATCTCACCTTCAATCGCTACATTAAATACCCGTTCCCCTGGGTCGTTAGTTCCACTAAAGCCATTACCCACGTAAAGTCGAACTTCGTACATACCTGATTCGGGAACATCAAAAGCCCACTCCATTTGCGAACCACCAGGCTGGTCCCAACGCTCGGTATCAAAGATAGCCCCAGGAACAGTAACAGGAACGGTATCTCCTGGTTCTACTGCTGGGAATGAAGCACTATCGTTACTGCCAGCATCGACAAGGAAGGGACTATTATTGCTCGTCGTATCGGCTGACCAAGCAATACCTCCGTCAATCGCAGTAACTTCTGGACCTCCAGCATTGACTCGATAAAGTATTGTTTGGGAAGTGTCACCTGTGGCAGTAATTTCAATCTCATTAAAAGTTGCCTGAAAAGTATTGGCTGTGGGTTCGCCTACGTTAGAAGAAAATAAACCCACGGCTAAACCGCTATTTTGACCTTCAACGGTGTAATTTCCTTGGATAGCATCTAAAACTGTAGTGCCATTAAGATCTACAGCTTCACCTGTGACGGTAGTAATATTCTCGTCGCCAGTTTCGTAACTAACTACAGGGATCGCAGTTCCTGCAACAGGGTCAATTTCCAACTCGAAAAAGATTTGCTGGTTGGTTGGCAAATCAAATAAGCCATCTGCGGAAATAAAGGATATGGATTGAACTACATCATTATCTTCCAATAAAATCTGAATTTCATCATCAGATCCATCAATGGCTACTATCTTAAGATAGTTACTTTGATCTCCCGTACCAATATAACCACCTATCTGCTGAAAAGAACCAGTAAATTGTGTCCCAGGATTGAATACACTCCATTTGATAGTAAAAGTTTCTACAGTTGGCGCAAGAGTTACTCCTGTATGGAATAAATACTCACCATTATTAGGAGTTTCAAAAGGATCGCCATTAGAAACTGACTCGATAACTGTTGTCCCACCACCAGCAGCGGTATTGAACTTGACGTTATCTAACTTGATAATCTGTCCTTCTATGGTCGAAGGTTCTTGAAAGAACGCCTGAAAATCTGTGGTGTTGTTAATCATCACACCAGTCAAACCACCCCCATAGCCATTTGCTCCAGGCAAATTGTTATCTTGGTTAGCATCAAAATCCCAAAGCAAAGTTTGACTTGGGGATACTAAAACCGAATTGCCATTGTTTGCATCTAGAATGAAGGGATCGTTGATATTGTTAATTCCATCACCGTCATCGTCATCTGGGCCGTTTGGTGGTGGTACATCATTTTCATCTGGTGCAAAGACATTAATACTATTGTTACCAAATTCTGCTACCCAGATCGTGCCGTCAACACCAGTAGTGACATCTAAGGGAAGTGACTGACCTGTAACCAGTGGAAAGATACCATCATCATCCATTACTTCATTACCTGCGGTAGGATCCACCAGTGGTTCAATGGATGTCCCATCATCGCTCAGGTTGAGTAAAGTTACGTTGCCATTAAACTGAGTGACAATTAGACTGCCCTGCAAGGCACCACCAAATGCATCATCAGTATACTCAACCAAACCATTACTAGATGAGCCCACAGTAATTATCGCATTACTATCTGGGCTGTCCCGTTCGACACGAATTCCACTTTCCGTTAACCGTGCGGGGTTGTCAGTAAACTTACTCGGATCGATAAGAAAGCCTTCTGCAATGTCTACACTATCAGGAACGAGGTCGGCTAAATTAGGCACACTATTGGGAGACAAAGAGGTATCGGGATTGCCCTGGTCATTAAAAACCGTCCAAGGCAAATCTTGATTAGCACGAGCAGGGGCAGGATGACCGTAATAGCCCCCGTCTTCAAGTAAAAATAACGGTTCTGGGTCGCCAGTTCCCCCATCATTAGGATCGTTGGTAGCTTCTCCCGCTCCTGGTTGGTCGGTAGGATTACCGTTGGCATCTACAGGATTACCCCCAAAACCAGCATTAGAACCATTATCCACAGTATAAAGCTGACCATTCTGGGTTAGTGCCAAATCATATTGATTACGTAGACCATCGGCAAAAATCCGCATCGGTGCGTCAGCAGGCAAGATTGCCATATTAAAACCATCATTGCCGCCCCAAGGTCCATCTTCGTCTAAACCAGATATATCCTCTCCCACACCATTACTGATATTGCTAACGGTCGGATCGTCAAGGGTAGGCAAATCGTAGATATATTGGCGAGAAGTACCATTTTGTCCACCATTAGGATCCGTTAAAATTGGTCGGCTTTCGATATCTACTAGATCGATTTCAAGAATTGTTCCTGAAAGAGCATATTCCCCTGTGTAGGCAAAGAAATCTGATGGTGCACCATTGTTGGTATTACCACCTACTGTGAGGAAAAGCTTAGTGCCATCTTCACTTAAAACCATACCATTAACAGAATGATTTTCTTCGGAACGAGGTAAACCACGAATGATATCTACAGCTTCCCATTCAGTTCCATTCCAAGTCACACGAGTAACGACTCCGGAGTTTGTATCGAGGTTGGGATCGTTAAAGGTGGCAATACGTGGATCGCTTGAAGATACATAAAGGACGGGATTAGTTGCAGTACCTGTAACCACAAGCCCTGTAACTTGACGATTCTGCTGGTCACTAAGGGAACCATCATCGTTGTGGTTTTGAATTGATTTGACAACTTCTGTTCCATTAGATGAGACTAGTTCCTCGTTAGCGGTAGCTACATATTCGCCATTTTGAAGTTCGATTGTAAAAGCGTTAATAGTACCATTTTGCTCAGCAACATATAATCTACCATCGGCACCAAATTGAATCGAGGTAGGATTATTAAGAATTTGGGGTTCTCCTTGGACACCTTGAAAAGAGCCAACTAGATTAAAGTTAATGGTCATGTTGGAATTTCCTAGATTTTTGGTTCTAATATTAATAAATAGTGAGACTCGAATATTTTTGACGCTGAAAACCACCTCCAACCCAAGTAATACAAGGGAAAGAGATTGACAAGCTAAAAATCACTGAAACCTACACACATTGCCCTACTAGACAACGTCTTGTCTAGCTGAAAAAATCAGATTCCCAGGAATGATTTTTCCCTTTAGGCTCTGTAAAACTTTTATTCATAATACAACAAGTCAAATCCTTTTTTATATAAAGATTTGGTATTTAAAATGTATATTTAGTATAAAATGTATCAATAATGTCTATACTTTACGTAATGTTTGTTACTATACATTTGTTTTTTTCGCTGTTTGTACATGAATACGGTTCAGATAAGGTTTACAATTGACATTATTCTCAATCACTGAATATAAAAATAAACCTTTGAGGATCGCAACAAATCTGATTTTTTCA
This sequence comes from Richelia sp. UBA3308, assembly GCA_002361335.1. Lineage (GTDB taxonomy): Bacteria > Cyanobacteriota > Cyanobacteriia > Cyanobacteriales > Nostocaceae > Rivularia. The sequence continues at coordinate 2,567 of DESS01000010.1, read as the reverse complement.
TAACTGAACCGTATTGTAAGTACTTAGGCAAAATCAATTGTACATTTGTCGTTGCTAGCGAAACGAAGTGAAGGGTTCAATGTCCTATCGGACACATATAAAATTGCATACCTACTTATTATCACCGGGAAAGAGTTCATAAAGGGATTTTAGAATTGATTTTTGCTAAAGCCCGACATGGTGAAACCGGAACCCCAGTCCTCTTAATGGATACAGCTTACTATATTGTCAGGAATATTCAAAAGTAATTACAGAATTGATGACAATGAAAGCCCACTGTTTTTATATGCCCTCCGGGCACGCTACGCGAACGTGTGATGAAATTGGAAAAGGCACTTTTAAGTGCCATAAAATCATATGCTTTATGTCGTCCAACTAATGCTAAAGGCTCTGTTCTGCTGCCAAGACGTTGGCTCGTTAAACGTAGTTTTGGTTGGGTTAATTGCTGTCGTAGATTAAGTGGCATTCTACGAAATTTTACCACAGACTCATGAAACATTTGTCCAAGTTGCAATGATTCGGCTAATGCACAGAAGACTTGCTTTATTGACTTATTTAATACTTTCCAAACATCCTCTTATAGCAAATGGGAGAGGTAGATAAGGAAAAAGACAAAAAGATAGAGGAAAGTAGAGATATTAATTAATATCATTATATTAGAATTGCCTAAAAAAAGACTAATCAATTTAGTAGTATTTTTAGTCTTTGATTTATTTCTCTAGTGTTTTATTCTTAAATTGCAAGAAATTAGCCTCACTATTTTTAAGTTGCCTTGAATTCACCCTAATCTTATCTTGACCAACTTGCAACCAAGGATTCTTGTAAAGTCGAAATTTTTGTTTCAAAACTAACAAGAAGAATGGTAAATCATCGAGTAAATATCTTTTCCAAAGACGGTTTGGTTCAGATAAAAGTCTGTAGAACCATTCCAAACCAATTTCGCTCATCCATTGGGGGGCACGCTTCATATTGCCTGCTTCAAAGTTAATGGTTGCCCCAATTGCTAAGAAAACTTTGACATTTTCTAATTGATGTTTAAACTTCTCCAGCCACAATTCTTGTTTTGGCGCACCAACACCAATACCTAATACAGTTGCTCCTGAATTGTTAATCAATCCAACAATTTTTTGGCATTCTTCCTCATTTTTTTCAAAACCAAACGGAGGTGAATAAGTTGCCACTACCATATCTCTACCAACCTTGGAATTGATTTTCTGTTGAGCAATTTTTGCCGTTTCTTCCCAACCCCCTAATAAAAAGATTTTCATATTCTCATCATCTTTGTAATAATTGTAAAAAGCTGGAAATAAGTCAGAACCAGAAATTTTCTCCTCAATAGGAATACCAAGAAATTTAGATGCGTATATCAATATTTTGCTATCACAAACTAGATAATCAGCTTTTTGATAGGCAAGATAAAACTCCTGATTTTTTTGTAACTTCATCAAATGGTCTACATTTGGAGTATATACAACACCACCAAATTGAAGCTCTTTTAAAAGCTCCTGCATTGTGATATTATCGATACCTAAATTAAGTAAATTTACTTGTTTCATTGTATTTCCTATATAGCATCACTCAAAGAATTTGTAGAAGGAACATTGTCGTTAGATTGTTCAGAAATTTTTTGGTCTAACATATCTAAAATTTTGCTATCCACATTAATATCGAATTTTCGTGCGAAATAATATTTTTTTTGTGTCATAGCATCATAATCTTTTACTGTTAATATTGCAGGATGACCATGAGTACTATTAGAAAAATCAACATAGTGCTTACATTGATTGTATAAATTAAATCTATTGCTATTAACTAAAACAGTTTGAATAAAACTTTCTTCAGGTAATAAAACATTTTGATAATATTCAATAACATGGCTATTTATTTTGGAAAAATCATCCAAATACTCAAGACATTTTTTAGATAAAATAGTAAAAAATAAACCTCCATAGCAATGGAAATCATCATCAAATATCGGTTTTGCCTTAATGCCAAATCTTAAACCAAATTCAAAATTAATCAAGAACCAATTTTGCAAATAATTGATAATTTTGGTAATTTTAAGCATTGATATTATCCACTTAGGTAGAGAGATAGGAATTTTTTTATATTGATATAAATATCTATTAGAACCCTCTCTCATACCCCAACAACTTTCTGGAGAAAAAACTTTAAAAAATTCTAAAAAACCATCGTATTTCGTTGTAGATAGCAAATATTCGATTTCTGAAAGAGGCTGAACTGGATAATCCTGACCAGAAAGCTTTATCAACCAATCAAAATCTATATTATTATTCAATAACCAGTTAATACCTGATAAATAATTGTCAACTAGAGAAAAATCCCCTCTTTCTGCTGTTGCAAACTGGACATAAACTCCATAAAATTTTTGTAACATAGATACATCCAAACTACAATTTCTCGGATCGTGACTTAATAAAATATGAGAGTTTGGGTTAAATTGTTTGATAGTGCGGATTAGACGATAAATTTGTTCTGGGTTTTTATGACTCATAATCAAGTAACAAATTTTCATTTTTTCCTCTTATTGTTAGTTCTAAGTTTTT
>DESS01000166.1 GCA_002361335.1 Richelia sp. UBA3308 | reverse complement strand
ATTTACGCCGTGTTGTACTAGTGGTTTGTCCCATTAATTCTGATGGGTGAATAAAAAATGATTTTTTCTCCCCATCTCCTCAGCTCCCCCATCTTCGCATTTCTAACTATAGGTAACATATGAAACTAAAACATCTGCACGCAGAACTATTTGTCTTAACAGTATTATTAGTGAATCTAAGCAATATCCAGTCTGTTGAGGCTAACTTTATCAGCGAAAGCAATGTGAATCAAACAACAAGAATTATTCCCAACTCAGCAAATAATAATAATAATCTCTTGGCAATGTTTTTGATAGCTGGAGTTGGATTCAGCTTTGGATTCAAATGGCCATTTTTTCCTTTCCGTCGTGCTAATAAAACAACAGATAAAAAACTCAAAGAGAAAAAAACCTCAGAAAGTATTATAGAAACATCCATCGAAACTTCTGCTGAAAACAAAAATAACTCCCCATATATGTTATACGTTCAAAAAGCTTACAATAAATTTGAACAAGGAGATATTGAAGGAGCATTGAAAAATTTCAACGATGCCATTCGCACTCAACCCAATAATGCCAAAATTTACAGTGAAAGAGCTTATTTTCGTAAAAATAAATTAGGAGATAAAGAAGGAGCAATTTCTGATTATAATCAAGCAATTGATATTAATCCCAATAATCCTTTATTTTACTTTTGTCGCAGTCAAACTTACTTAGAATTGGGCGACAGACACAAAGCAATAGAAGATTATAACACCGGAATGGATATCGCTCCAGAAAATATTATGTACGATTCTACTTCTAATGAGAAACAAAATTGAAATCTCATAAATGGTAGGTATGACCCCTTGTTTACCTAGAAATTGGCTTGTAGAGACGTTATATATAACGTCTCTACATTTACCGGCATAACCCAAAATCCTTTGATAAAGGGTAATACCCCTGAATGATCAGCAGTATCCTTAGTTAGGAGAGGAGATGGGGGTAGTTACCTGTATTCAACTCAAGTGAAATTCCCTATATTTAAATTCTATAAACCTTTCAAACCATCAAGAACTTCCTTAGCTGACTGATACCTTAGAGTGAAATCAATGTCTACCATTTTTTCTAGTACCACAGCTAATTTTTCGTTAACTTGAACTACATTGCGCCAATTCTGTAAACTTTCATTTGGTTGGGACTTTTTAATCTCGATGGCATTATTTTGACCTGGGCGGACGTTTTTCGGATCTACCCCAGTTAAAGCTTGAATCGCGACTATTCCTAATGCATAAATATCACTGCAAAATTGTAGATTTCCTTGACATTGTTCCGGAGGTGCATATCCACGAGTAATAAATCTTAACTCCTGACCTTCTTGGGATTCAAAACTTAGATTTTCTGTCTGGAATGATTGAATTACTTTTACCGCACCAAAGTCAATTAAAACAATCTTTCCATCTGATTCTCGCCGAATTAAATTACTTGGCTTAATATCGGCATGAATTATATTACGTTCATGAATAAAAACAAGTATCGGTAACACTTCTTTAAGTAATTGCACAACTTGAGATTCTTCCAACCTCTTACCAGGAAAAATTTCTTTATCCAGAGGTTGCCCTTTAATATATTCTTGCACTAGATAAAATTGTCCTTTTTCCTCAAAATAAGCCAGCAATTGGGGAATCTGATTGTGTTCTTTACCTAAATCCTCTAAAACCTTTGCCTCAGTATCAAATGCCCGTTTGAGGAGTTTTAGAAGTTTTTCATCTTGTTGAGGTGGCTTAAATTGTTTAACTACACATGTGGGAAACCCCGGACGTCTGGTATCTTCCGCTAAATAAGTACGACCAAATCCACCAGAACTAAGATTTTTAGTTATTTTGTAGCGATTGTCCAGTACTGTACCATCAGGAAGTACTTCTCCAATAGGATAAATTATATCTGTTTCTTCATTTGAGGGGCTTTTTGTAGCCTTTAACGAATTTTGGAGTTGTGCAATAGCATCGTCTCTTTCCTTAAGATGTTGTTCTATTCTCTCTTTTTCTAGCTTGTTTTGATAACCAATATAAGCAGTAACACTTCCCCCCGCTAATATTAATCCCAAAGCTGGAGTTACAACAGGAATCCAACCTCCTAAAATAAACATTACAAAGTTACCGCCAAATAAAACCGCAAGACTTCCAACTCCTGCAATTGCCAACAATACTGGATGCCCGAAACGCAAGGCAATAATTCCTCCAGCCAAACTCCAGATTAATATCCAACCAACTTCACTCCATTCAGGCAAAGACCAAAACAGTGGTTTTCCATTCAGAACAGTACTAAGAATTTGACTCACACTATTAGCATGAATCACAACTCCCGCCATATCTCCAGAGTTGTCCGATTTTCCACTACTATAAGGCGTTTGTTGAATATCCTTCAAACTCGGCGCTGTTGAACCAATCAAAACAATGCGATCGCCAACTTGATCTTGACTAACTTGATTTGTCAGCACATCTGTAACTGTAACTTGTTGAGCAATCTGCTTTGAACCATAGTTAAGTAAGATTTGGTAACCTCCCGCATCGATATTTTGGTAAGCACCAAAGTTACTTTCAAGAGGTTTAAATACAACGTCACGAAGTTGTAAATCTCCCACAGAATTAAATTCCGGTTGGATATCTCCCACAGCGAGATATTTAAGAGCGAGTTGCAAACTAAAAGAAAAATCAGCCTGACAAGGGTCATTTTTAGCTGGATCGAGGAATAATAAATTACGACGAATTGTTCCGTCTGGATCTTCTACAACATCATTAAATCCCACTCTTTCAGGTTCAATTCCTGTAGGTGGTGGAATTGCAGGCTTTCCCGATTCCGAATGTTCGCAAATAGGAACTATTAAATCGTCCAATTGTAAACGTTCTAATAGTTGATTGTGTCCTGGTTCCACAGGTAAATCGCGATAAATATCTAAACCAATAGCTCTAGGTTCATATTCTATAAGTTTAGCCAACAAACTATCGAGAACTTGACCAGATAAAGGATGACCATATTTTCTGATATCTTCTTCAGTTACAGCAACAATCAACAAACGAGAGTCTGGTTGAGAATCTCCACGCATTTGCATCATCTGATCGAAAATTCTCAACTCAAATGTTTGAAAGACTCCAAATCGCTGAATTCCAACCAACAATACTGTAATCACAATACTAGAAACAATAGCAGATAGCCCGAATAAACGTTTCATAGAAGTAACCATTAGTAGAAGAATAATTTACTCAAATATAGCAACGAACGAATAGGTAAAAACTATCTTTTGTGCTTCACCAAAAAATTTTCCAGAAATTAAAAATAGCCATGAATATCAGTCATTATTATAGAAAATATACGATTTTTAATCTGCCAAATAGATATCAAACATTATCTGCATCTTTTTTATTTTTAGTATTTTTCAGCGTAACACCGTCAGCCATTTCAAAACGTTAAATATCAAGTCCAAATTTTACTATTGTGTCAACGCAATAGTATTAATAGGCGTTAAATATCAAGTCAAAATTTTACTGTTCTGTCAACGCAATAGTTGATTTCAACAGTTTAATATCAAGTTAAAATACTACTACTGTGTCAACGCAATAGTATTAA
>DESS01000294.1 GCA_002361335.1 Richelia sp. UBA3308 | reverse complement strand
GTCTATAGTTACGTGAACCCCACACTCTCCCCTGTTTTACAATTACTCATTGGTGCGTGATGCATACAAAACTTATAACTACGTTCAAATTTTTTCATAGCGTCACGCACCCTACAAAAGATTATTCCCTAATTCCTTTAATTTTTTCGATTATAAAATGTCTGCCGCACATCAGCTTAACTCTTCAGATGATAAAACCATATTTCTTCTTACTTGCTACTTGCTACTTGCTACTTTAGATATATGTTCTATCATGTAAGTACATAACGTACATACATTAATATGAGTAACTCCTACAGGATTCGCAGCACCAAAATAGGAAATAGTGCAGGATTTCGGCTACCAGCGGATTTTTACCGGGAACATCCCCAATTTAATAATGCTTCGGGTTGGATAGAGGTATTGTCTGAGGATACTGCGATAGTGAGAATTATTCCTGAATCTGATGATGAAGAAGAGGAAGAAGATTCGCTGATGATGCGGTTGTTTCTTGATTTTGCGATGACAGAAGCTTTGAAAAATAATACGCTACAGCCTTATACTACCGAAATGTCGGAAACTGCTTGCGAATTGATTGAGGGTGTGGAATTAGAGGAAGATTCCGAGGAAGATGGTTAAATTTATCAGTAATGATTGGGAAATTTATTTTCACCCCCAGTTATTTGGAGTTCAGTATGAAGAATTATTAAATCGGGTTGCAAATTTACGGGAGAAGTTATCGGAAGCTGAGTTTAAAATCCATGGGACTGTGAAGCTATTTGCAGCAATTACCATTGCAATTGAAACTAAAATACCAAATGACCCTTTTGCAAGCTATTTCGCTTTGACAGGAGCCTTAAAACGCTATGGAAGAGTGAAGAAGATGGGTTTACCTCAAAGGTATCGATTGTTTTTCCGGGCTTTTGATACTCCAGAACTAAAGGCTATTGTGATTCTATGGTTGGGTTTTCCTCGCAAGGAGGGAGCAAAGAATGATTGCTACCAAATATTTACAAAAATGGTTGAAAGAGGGACTTTTCCGGATTGCTTGGATGAATTGATTGCAAAATCTGAAGGGAATGGGGAATTGGAGTAGCAAGTCGCAAGTAGCAAGTAGCAAGTGGCAAGTAGCGAGTAGCGAGTCGCAAGTAGCGAGTAAAGAATTATTTTCTCCTTGTCTCTCCATCTCCCCACACTTCCCTCTCTACCCCCTCTTCCCCCTATTCCCCCTCTCCTCTTTCTTCTTATTAGCTTCTTGTTCGGCTTTTCTCTTCGCTTCTTCCTGTTGCAGTTTAACCACTTTTTTCAAATTTACCTTCGCTACCTGCAACTTATAGTACTAGTAAATACCGTATTTACCTTTAACTTGGTAACGTAAAATCCAAGAATCTTTAGGAGCAACAGAACCAGATTCAATTATTTGTTAAGGTACGCTCTAAGTTTGACATTAACGCTGCAAGAAAGTCCGCGCGTATAATTATATCTTCTTGATTAATAGATTTTTTATTTGACATATTAATATATATAAAGATAGCTAATTCGCGTATTATTTACGCGAATATGTATATTAATTATACTTAAACCTTAGTCAAACCCATAAGAATCGATAAAAGTTACATAAAAGCTAGTTAAAATAAGCACAATTACACCCCTATAGAAAAATATTTTTTTAGTTTTCGCTCCCATGCAATCGGCATACGCTGCTAAGAATGTCATTGTAGAATACGAAAATAATCGCATTACAATACCTTTTAAACAACTGCAAAAATTTGCCAAAACTGGCACCGCAAAAGGTAAATTAAAGGACTTTTTGGATAGCATTCCTTTGGATACAAAATCAGCACCAGTTTTACTTAACGGTGCAATTCCAGAAACTGATGTAGATTTGAATCAAAAGGAAATAGAATTTCTGTTAATTCAGATAAAGTGGAATACATACTTTAAACTTCTCAAATTAGATCCTGAAGAATTTCGTGGTTTGCTGACAACTGAAGCAAAAATGGAAATGAAATTTCTCGACGGTATTCTCAACAATCTTATCGGTGAATACATTTTATTTCAGGTCGGTCAAGTAATCTATACCTCCAAGAATACAGCGAATATTCAAGCATTACGTTCTGCTTTAATATTATCAGCGGCTGGTGACAACAAAATTTCCATGTTAGAGATATTACAAAATTACCCTTCACAAAAAGTCGTACTTGAAGGAATGAAATTAGTAAGAGCTGCTAAGAATCTAACAGAGAAAGGAATTGTTAAAACATCTACCGCTCGTTTAGAAGATATTTTAGTAGATTTACAACAATTTGGTGCTAAGAAGGATTGTAGGGAGATTTGCCCAACAGGAAACTCTAGTAGTTAGGATAATTTGATCAGTGCGTTTGATTGAAAATCTTCCATCAAGCGGGTAAGCTTCCTGGGAGATTTTTACTTATTCTTTTCACTGCGTGAATGGGTTGGGCATTATACCCCATCCCAATTCCAACCAACTTCGGCACTTCGGCTTTTCCTTCGTTTTAACTATTTGCTTAAATCTCAATGAGAAATATGAATTTTTTCCTGAATCCTGGTTTGTAGTGATGGAAGAAGATTTTATCTATTGTTGATTCTTGGAATAGAGGCTTTGTGAATTATTATCACACATAGAGTGAATAAGTTAAAACTAAACTCTAACTAGATATGACTTCATCCTTTTCAGTATTTTCGCGCACATACTTTCATGAAAAATACACATATAAATGAAATATAGTTGGAGAAGTTTGAAGATAGTTATAACTTGATAGGGACATGTTGATGATAGGACAGATAAAAACAAAACCCTTACAAACCTTGGAAAAAGTTGTAGTGCGTTACGGTTGCTTTGCGGAGTCTATATCGATTTGTGAATTAGAAAAAATAGCAGAAACAGGTAGGTTCGGTGATAGTTTAAAATCTTACACTAATCGATTATCAGAACAGCAGCGTAGTTTGATTGTGGGAGCCTTGAGAGCGAGAATTCCGATTAATATAGTGAGTATGAGTAATTTACTTAACACTCAAATCGGTAGGACAATTCTGGAAGATTTAGCTAGGATAATACATCGAGAAGACGACGCGGGAGCAAAAGCACTTAGAGCCAGTTTAATATTAGGGGCGATCAAACCCAAAGGATTTTCGCTGCTTTGTGCGATTGCAGCTTATCCGAGCAAAAGTTTAGAAATTAATTTATCTCAAGCATTTAGAGTATTGAAAAATTTAAATACAGCATTTTGGCAAACTCAACAGTTTATGAGTGCTATCGCACCTCAACTTGCGAGTAGAGAAGCTGAACTTTCATTACCTTTTGATGCGACTCAACCGTCTGGCGGTAAAGTTGAAGAACATAAATTAAGCTTATTTGACCAAAAGCGAAATCGAAATCTGTCTGTTGATATATATTGGTCAAATATTGCAAGTAATGAAAAGCCAGTTATCGTATTTAGTCACGGTTTGGGTTCAGTTAGCACAGAATTGCGTTACTTAGCAAAACACCTGGCATCTTATGGTTTTATAGTCGCTGCCGTCGAACATCCCGGTAGTAACGAAGCGAATAGCAATGCTGCAATTGCAGGAAAAAATAGGCTTTTACAACCGCAGGAATTTTTGCATCGTCCTCAAGATATAAGTTTTGTGATAGATGAATTAGAAAAGCTGAATAAAACAGTAGATAATCCTCTACAAGGAAAACTGGCAACTAATAAAGTGATGGTGGTGGGGTATTCATTTGGTGGTGGTACGGCTTTATTAATAGCTGGGGCACAGTTGCAACCAGGAAGTCTCAAACAACGCTGTAAACAGAACTTAGCGACTTTAAGCTTTGGAGAAGGTATCCAATGCGTAGCCCAGGAGTTGCCAGAAAACAGCTATCAATTGCGCGATCGCAGAGTAAAAAGTATAGTAGCTTTAAATCCTACAAGTTCTTTAATGTTTGGTGAAACAGGTTTAGAATCAGTAGAGGTTCCGACTTTAGTTTTAGCAAGCTCCGCCGATAAAACCACCCCCGCATTAACCGAACAAATAATAGGCTTCGGCAAAATTCCATCTCCTAAATGGCTAGTTGGTGTAGTTGGAGGTACCCATTTAAGCGTAAAAGATCCCAGCGTCACCATGAATCAAGAAGGAAAACCTAATACTCCTTTAGGTGGTGGTGAAGTAATCGGAAAACAAGCTGCTGATATTCGTAAATTTGTGAAAGCGATCGTTTTAGCCTTTGCTGCTCAACTGACTCCAGAAGCTAGTAAATATCAAGTGTTTCTCACACCAGATTACGCTCAATTTGCTTCTACCGAGGAATTTCCATTTCGTTTAGTTACAGAAATTCCTGCCGATGCTGCCGCTGTAATTGAAACAGTGAGGAGTGAGTAGTAATATCAGTGCGGCTCGTTCTCAC
>DESS01000293.1:14977-15265 GCA_002361335.1 Richelia sp. UBA3308 | reverse complement strand
TGTTTTTAGACATGGTATTTCTCTCAAAAATTCTTGGTTTAGGGAGTAGCCTTCAGTTGTGTGATCACTCAAAACTACTCCAGCCTTTTTCAGATCAAGCTGACTCGAATTAATTACTCTTCAAAATCAGAAGGAAACTTTAGAGTCATGGGAAAAGGAGCGTTATCTGAGTTTTGATTGGATTGCTCTTCTAAGAAGCGGACAAAGAATGGTACCGCTTTTACTTCTTGGGTATTTTTAGACATGGTATTTCTCTCGAAAATGTTTGGTTTAGGGAGTAGCCTTCAG
>DESS01000293.1:0-14915 GCA_002361335.1 Richelia sp. UBA3308 | reverse complement strand
CCTTTTTCAGATCAAGCTGACTCTAATTAATTAGTCTTCCCAATCAGAAGGAAACTTTAGAGTCATGGGAAAAGGAGCGTTATCTGAGTTTTGATTGGATTGCTCTTCTAAGAAGCGGGCAAAGAATGGTACCGCTTTTACTTCTTGAGTTGTGTTTTTAGACATGGTATTTTGCCTAATGTAATAGTTGTTTTTTTTGATACGTCGCCCGTTCTGTTTTGTAAAACAGACCACTTTTTATACGTATATCAATAATCAAGCTGAAATACAAGTAGTTAATGTAAAATTATGTAATGTATAGTAATATTTCGATAATCTGATAGAAATTAATATTTCTAAACATAGTAATTCTTCATTAAGAATAATTACAGTTCGCCGTAAATTGATTCAAATATTAAGAATTATTACTATATGTATAACTGAAGCTAATGCCGCACAAGTTCTATTCAAAGAAATCATATTGCTGGCGCTATTTTAGTTTGGCTTCGACTCAAAAATCTGGCTTATAAAACTGGTGTGGTTAACCGCTTGCCTTATTATTACGTTGAAAATTTATCTTCTGTGTCACGCACCCTACAAGAAAAATGTGTCAGTTGCGGCTATTCCTAATTTAATTGAACAATTAAAACTTCCAGATATTGTTATATCTTTTGTTTAGTTTTCTAGGTACTTGGTGCGCTCCCCCCGCCATTGAGAAAAGCCAGTTGCTCCCGTCGTGATTAGTTTAAAATTGTTTCTCCCCATCCCCTTCCTTGTCCCCTTCCTTGTCTCCTTGTCCCCTTCCTTCTCCCTGCCCGAAAACTTTATACTTAAACTAGAAGAGTTTCAATAGGAGGGTCGAAAAATGACTCCCAATCCCGCCATTATGCAGGCTGTGGAAAAATTGAATTATCGGGTAACTGTTGGTGATGTGGCTACCCAGGCTGGATTAAATATCGAAATGGCAAATCAAGGTTTGTTAGCACTTGCTACTGATGCTGGAGGACATTTACAAGTTGCAGACACTGGTGATATTGTTTACTTATTACCCCGAAATTTCCGTGATATATTACGAAATAAATATTTAAAATTACAGTTACAGGAATGGTGGAAAAAGGTTTGGAAGGTTCTATTTTATTTAATTAGAATTTCTTTTGGTATTGTCTTAATTCTTTCTATTGCCTTAATTTATATCTCAATTTTTTTGATTATTACTTATTCTTCTGACCGCGATAATGATAGAGGTGGTAATTTCGGTGGTGGTCTAAGATTTTTCTTTTTCCCAGATTTATTTTGGTTTTTTAGTCCAAATTATAATACTGGATATGAACGTCGATCGCGACGAAAACAAGAAAAGAGCGATTTAAATTTCTTGGAAGCTGTATTTTCGTTTTTGTTTGGTGATGGAAATCCTAATGCGAATTTAGAAAAGCGCCGCTGGAAAGATATTGCTGCTGTAATTCGTAACAACAATGGTGCGGTTGTTGCCGAACAAATTATCCCTTATTTAGATAATCTTGGCGAGACATATCAACAACAATATGAAGATTATATGCTGCCGGTTCTGACAAAGTTTAACGGCAAACCGGCAGTAAGTCCCGAAGGTGAAATTGTATATTATTTTCCAGAATTACAGGTAACGGCTACAGAAAATAATCCCCAGTTAATTCCAGCTTTTCTCAGAGAATTTTCCTGGCGTTTTAGTAAAGGAACTTCCTCACAAGTAATGTTAAGTACTGGATTGGGTGCAGCAAACCTTATTGGTGCTTTGATGTTGGGAGGATTTTTACGAGATGGTACCATCGCTAGAGAAATAGGAGGGCTTGTTGCTTTTGCCGAAGGAATCCACACTTTGCTGTTAGCTTACGGCGTAGGCTTTTTAGTAATACCCCTAATACGATACTTTTGGATACAGTGGCGTAATCAAAAAATTAGCGATCGCAATCGTCAGCGTCAAGCAAGAGCAAAACTGATAGAAAGCGCAGACGAAAAGTTACAGCAAAAAATCGATTACGCCCATAAATTTGCAGCAAACACAGTTATCGACAAAGAAAATTTAGTATACTCCACCGAAACCGACTTAATCGAACAAGAAGTCGAAGGTTCAGCCGAAATTGACGCAGAATGGCAGAAACGGCTTGAGGAGTGAGGGATATTTTGAGGAAGGGGTTTTTCCTGGAGCAGCTTGAAATTTCACATCCCGTGGGCTTAATGCTTATTTAATTTGATTATTTCATTAATTAAATCCGCTCCAGGAAAGTCCGCTATGATAATCCCGGTAAAATTTATTTTTTGATTCTGAATATATACAAGTGTTTGTTCATTTGTTATTTTTCCGACATAGGAAGGGGTGATTGAGATAATGCAAATTCCATTTCCTACGGCACTCAAGTAGTTAATATAAATATTATTTCTATTTCCATTTTTGGTCTTTTCAATATGATTTTTTATATTAGTCCATTTTTCAGATAAATTTTGGTTAATGCTCTTTAAACAATCTAATGACCAATTATCTTGTATATCAAATTTTCCGTAGTCCAAACCAAATTTTGATGGTGGATTTGTCGCAAAATTTTGCAGAATCACAATATTTCCTCTCACCTCATTTAAGGTAGGATTCTCGCTCGTTGGCTTCCAGATATAACTTTCATACTTATTTTCATACCACTCAAAGGTGTCCTCAAAACTGCGTGTGATATTCTTGGCTTTGTATTCTTCCTTCACGCGCATGAGAATTGTTTCCCTTGGATGATTCTCCAAAAATTCAGTCATCGATACCATCACATCGTCAAAATTTTTCTTTTGATAAACAGGGCCATGATGGATGGTAAAATTATCATTAATGTGACGAGCACGAATATCAAAAACCCGAACTCCGGATTCCAATTGATTTTTTAGTGATATGGATTGAGTCTCTACCCATTGTCCACCGTGAAGTGACAATGAATCGTGTGTCCCAGGTAACGACAAATCACTGAGGCGAAGAGTTCCTGATAATTCACTCATCCAATTGGGGTTTTTATAGTCAATGCTGGGAGCGTCTGAATACCCTGCATTTGACTGAGCCATAGTAGTTTGAAACGTATTTGTAAGTAGTAATACTATTGCTACGGTAATGATATTTTTTATCAGTCTAGATATTTTCGATTTTGTAAACACAGCTTTTCGCCCGAATCCAAGACTTAACTCCCCTTAGTTTTCTCCCAATCTTCCAGTGCCTTAATTACAAAACTAGCAGCAGGGTGGCTGAGAAATTGCTCGAAAGATTTAACGCTGCCTACTTTCAATGGGCTGAATATACGGGCTGTTAAAATGGGGTTATTTTCAATTTGCGCGATCGCTTCAGTAGCTAATGCCATTTTACCGTTGATTGTGTCAGTGGCATAGGACTTTTCTAACTGTTCAAGTAACTGTTGAATTTCGGCTGCGGCTTCGCTGAGAATTTGTTTGTGCTCGGATGAAACTACATTGTTATCCATAGTTTGGTTATTACCATCGCCCTGTGGAGCTTGCATTCCACCGTACATTGTTCCACCGCTCAGATTTTGAGTAATTCCACTATTTTGGTTGTAATCACCTTGAATGCGTTCGTTGTAATTACCGCTACCTAGCTGAATATTGCGATCGCCACTCATATTGACTTCTCCTTGATAGGTTTGGGTGAAATTTCCTTCTACGTATGTAGTATCTACAAAAACAAAATCATCTGTTTTTTCTGAAGCAATTTCGTTAATTCTTTTCTCAATAAAACTATCTACAGTAGGTGGTAAATTATGGATATTTCCTGACCACAATTTCAAGCCATTATCGTACTGTGAATAGTAATCTTCTTTGAAATCTTCCCGAACAATATTTTCAGAAACTTTAACTTGAATAAAAACTCTTTCTCCTATCTTTCCAAGAGCTACAATATTCAGAGGTTCATCATAATCCCTAGACATTTTTTGCAAAACAGTTAGGGCTAATTTAGGATTAATATCTTTCTCGTGATAAAGGTCAACTGTTTCTAGGATGTACCTCAAAAAAGTTACAAAGCCATTTTCTTTAAATTGACCTCTAGGTGGCATTTGGTCACGCTTATCTCCATCAATCCATCTTAAATAGACGTAATCACAAGAAATTTCATTCAGCTTAGTACTTTCGGTAATAACCCAATCTTGGATACAACTTCCAGTTAAGTTAGCACCTCTTAAATCTGCCCTTTCAAAGTTAGCTCGTACTAATATAGTTCTGGATAAATTAGCTTTTTGTAAATTTGCTTGGTAAAAATCTGCATCGATAAAACTGGCATTTTCTAGATTTGCTCCCTGCAAATTAACGCCTCGTAAATCTAAACGATCAAAGTTTTTATTTTGTCCTTCACCAGTGATTATTAATTGCCGTACTTGTAAATTTTGGAGATAAGTGGTTCCAGAACGAGCTAGGTAGATTTGATTGGCATTATTAAAGTTGGTACGAGTTAGAATAGCTTTTCTAAAATCAGTACTTTTGAGAGTAGCTCCAGTAAAATTTGCATCGGCTAAGTTAGCCTCTCGAAAACTGGTGCCTTTTGTGCTGGCAAAAGCGATGGCAAGTGAGCGTATCCAAGGGTTTTTTTTATCTCCTTTCAAAACACGCCATCCCAGATAAGCACCAAGGATTATTACAGCTAAAGTAGCAATGATAACAAAGTTCAATTCTTCAGTTTTGGATTCAGCTCCCTCGATATTAAGGATTTGCTGTCCAACAGGAATAATAGCTTGGAGAAAGACAAAGGTAGTAGCTACAATTCCAAATACGGAAACGACAATATATTTCTTCTTACCAGCAACTACTGCTATGTTAATGGCAAATGCAATGGCTGCAAAAATTATTGCACCCAAGGTAACAGCTGCGCTCGCACCAAAGGTAATGATAAAGTCAAGGTTGGCATAACTGAATTTAGTTAAAGAAGAATTACCTCTGTCGATACTAAAATACAAGATTGTGATTGCAGCAAGGATAATGCTGGCGACTGCGGGTATTCCGATCATTGCTAAACCGGTTAATAAATTGAGGTAAATAGCGACAAGAAATAAGACTACATACAAAAACAACAATCTAGCAATATCAACAAAACCGTCTGTAAGAATGACATTGATGTTAAAAATTGCACTCAATCCAGAAAGACTGACTGATATTCCTAGTATCAGTAATGAGGTGATTAGCAACAGAATTACCCAATTATTTGGAATCCCTGCTTGAGTACCTCTGAAATCAGCACCTCTGATATTGGCACCAGTGAAATCAGCACCTTTGATATTGGCATTAATAAATTTTTTACCCTCAAGGTTTTTACCTTTAAAAGAACATCCTTGAAGATTTTTACCAGAATAGTCCATAATTTTATTTTTCCTGATGTAATTTAGGTGGTGTAAATGGATTGATGTATAAAAGTTATTCATTCCAAAACTGCAACATTTCCACGACTAAATTAATGCAAAAATTTTCGTAAAACTAAAAATTTTGATTTGCTCAATAACGATATAACTTCGTGTTTTTTTGTCAAAAATTATCGCTTACAAAAGCTATTTTATACTCAGAATCAGCAACGCCAATAATTGAGATAACGATAAACAAGTAATGATTCAACCACTTCGTAGCAAGCAATTATAATCGTAAAATCACTACTTGTTTATCAGCGTCTAAATTTAGATTTCAGCGTAATATTCCTCTTGTACCATTTCTGTTAATATCTTGCCCCTTACATGGACCAATCCAACATCCTAGTGGTACACTTCCATTATAAAAAACAATCCCACCATTATAAGTTTGGACTACTCCCAAAGCTTGCTCTTTAGGAATATTATATTTACCTAATAATGAGTAAATATTTTCTGCTATCTCAGATTTTATCGTTGGTATACCTGGCGTAGACAAAATGTTTTGAATGGAAGGTTCTAAATCAGAATTAATTTTTTTAATCAAACGCCTCCCTGTAACAGCATCATTAACTCGTAAGGAACGAATATATTCATCTATATCTCCCTTGTAAATTAGAAAGGGGGTTTTTGCTTCTTTATCTAATTTCCCGCCAGCAACACAAGTAGGTTCATCCCAAGGACAACATCCATCAGGGCTTTTATTCCCGGGCTGAATTACTGCCTTAAAAGAACCTTCGCTTAATGGAAGTTGAACTGCTGTAATGGTAGTATTTGACCTGTTATAAACACAGTATGCAGAAACTTTTTTCGGCATAAGTATTTCGCCAATAATTGTACTAGTGAAGGTAATTGTTAATGTCGAAATTGTCAACAACAGCTTTTTCATTAGTCTTTTGGCACCTAATACGGTAAGTTGTTACACATGTTTGGACTTACGCATTGACAAAAGTCCAATTATGTAAACTAAGTTACATCTATGTACGAAAAGGAAATTAAGCTTAAAAATCTTATATTCCTATTTTCTTTATAGGTGTTAGGCTTATCAACTTATGCACTTAAAGGATCTAAATGGAAGAATGGCAGCTGATTCCTTACAAAATCAATGTTTGGAGCATCAATAACACATGATAGTCTATTTGTAAATAGTATGATGATGCTCCAATTTAACGCTACATAAATGTGCTTTTGCCCATCCCTAAAAAGGGTGGGCTTTGCTTGAAATTCTGTTACCTTAAAAACTAACAACTAACAATCACTTAACTTGAATCGGTGCTAGGGCTACATTTTTGTAGTAATGATTCAAAATTTGTAGATGGTTGTAGCCTTGATTCGCTAAATAACTAGCGCCGTATTGACTCATACCTAAACCATGTCCCCAACCAAGTCCGTTTAGTACAAAAGTATTATTTTCTTGTTTTCTAACGGTGAAACGGGTACTATTAAGCCTAAGTGAAGTACGAACTTGTTCTCCTTTAAGCTCTTTGATGCCTTTTTCACCAACAATCTGCAATTTTTTAACGCTGTTAAAAGGTGATAACTCTACAGGTTTAATTTCCTTGACATTACCGACTTCAGGAAACTTTTTACTAATTTCTGTGGATGAAAAACTTTTCTGCCATTTACATCTAGGGGCAATTTTAGCAAGATTGGGCGTGTTTAAGTCGAAGTCGGGAACTGCACGTAGGTAAGGTAAACTGTTACCCCATACATCTTCTACGTTTTCAGTATGTCCACCAGAACAAGCATGGAATACTGATTCAATGATCTGATTGTTATGAGTTAATACTTGTCCTGCTGTAGCATCTACTGCAGCGTAAATTTTCGGATGTTCTGCAATTACGCCTTTATAAATTTGCCACTTATCGGGGGTATTTCCGACATCATAAAGAGGATTAGTTTGCTGTCTCTGTCTTCTGTAAAGGGCGTAACTACGAGCAGCTATGGCTTGAGCTTTTAGGGCTTCGGGATGCCATCTAGCATCCATTTCACCACCTAAAACGCTGTAGAGATATTCTTCTAAATCAACCCAGTTAACGGCGGTTAATCCTTTTTCTGTGGGGATAACTAAAGTTCTACCCCGATACCAGCGATCGCCAATATAAACAAATCCCTTGCCTTTGGGTTCAATCCAGAATAAAGGAGATTTCCACTTATCTAAAGCGACTCCACCGGAAACCGCTTGAGCGTAGTAAGCTTGTCTTCCTGGTAACTGCCCTAAAGAACGTCCGCTACCATCTTTGACAATCGCACCTGTGGAACTACCTACTTTGACTTGTTTCACATCTCGCTTGATTGCCACGCGCATAATTACCGATGCTTGTGCTGGGACAATCAAAAACATCCACAGCAGTACGCCGAGCCACCAATGGCGTACTTTTATCTGGGATAAAATTGAAGGATTGTTCAATCGGAATTTCATGCTACTTATAGTAATCTAGTTAGATTTATATATGTTCGACGGACATTCAGACAGTAGTTTCCCCTAAACCTGGTTTTTAGTTAAATAAAATGCGGGTTCATGGGGCTTTAAATAATTATATATTTTTTTTCCTATTGAAGATGAAGTTTATTTGCTACAACTTTTCAGTATTTTTACGGATATTGAGTTTATATTAGATGTCAAAACAAAAGTAATAACTCATATAATATATTTTTAATTTTTATTTAACATTTTTTTGAATAATTGAATTAATTCATGAATTGATTTATTGTATTGGTCTAAGTATTTAGAACTAAATTTTTTAGATTTCGCTATTGAATAATATTTATTCCCAGAACTTACGCAATTGTCACAAGAGGTTGGTTGGTGCCGTACTACAAGCTGTTTATTGGGTTAACAATCAATCAGTGTACAAGCACCACTAAAAAAATATGCCAGTTGCGGCCATTCCTAATTCCTAAAGTACTGATTTAAAAAATTTTGAGTAATTTAAAATATTCGAGTAATTTGCAATTATTACAGTTTTGGGTTGATTTTAATACAAAGTTTCTTTGCTTTAGAACTTAGAGGATGTTTGAAAAGTTATAAATAAAACTCGCAGACTTTCAGATCCCCCATTATCCCCCTAAAAGAAGGGGGATAGGGGGGAGAGGGGGGATAGTCCCAGATATTAGTCAAAAAAAATACTTATGGAACATCCTCTTACGCAACTGACACAATTTTCTTGTAGGATGTGTAGTTTAGAACAAATCTGAACCTAGTAATAAGACAATGAGAGTACGGCACCAACAACCAATTATGAAAAGTTTGTTGTTAAGTTAGGACGAGCAGGGATGCCTGTACCATAAGAGGGGTATTGTAGAAAGGCTGAAAACTGGTATCATTTAGGAGCAACGCCTGTTCAACAGTTCCCAATAGACCCGTATCATAGAACTATATATAGTAGCCTTTAGGATTAGAGCATAAAATGGGCAGTATTTGGGAACTCGATTATTACTCGCGTCCAATTTTGGATGAAAATAAAAAAAAGGTTTGGGAAGTCTTGATTTGTGAAACTCCTTTGGGTATCTCTACTAAAACTGATTCCTTGTTTCGCTACGCTAAATACTGTCCCAGTTCAACGGTAAACTCCGTATGGTTGCAAACAGCATTGCAAGAAGCAATGGATAAGGCAGAAAAAGCGCCGGTGAAAATCCGCTTTTTCCGTCGGCAAATGAATAATATGATTACTAAAGCTTGTGAAAACATTGGAATTCCCGCTCAACCGAGTCGTAAGACGTTAGCCCTTAACCAATGGTTAGAACAGCGGATGGAACAAGTGTATCCCCTTGAAGTTGGGTTTCAAGGAGGTTCTAATGTTTCTGTGCGATTGGATGCTCCTTTACCTCAACGTTTACCTGATGCTTTGGAAGGACAACAGTTAGGATTTGTTACTTTGAAGGCTGATGATTTTGCGGATATGCCAGAGTGGAATATTGATTTTGGTGAAGCTTTTCCTTTAGAGTTGGCGGGTATAGAACCTAACACAAATATTCCCGGGGTTTTAGTTTTCGATCGCAGAGCATTACCTATAGCTGCTTGGATGTCTGGTTTAGAGTTAGCTTGGTTGAAGTTTGATAATTCTAAGCAAGGAAGATTGCTTCTAGAAACTGGGGCAACTGAAAGTTGGATTTTGGCGAATATCAAAAATCCTCAAATGCGAACAGAAGCTGTGAATTTTGAACAAGCCAAACAAAAAGCCAACGGCGTACACTTTATCGGCATACAGTCAGATCCCAATTCAGAATCCTTTGCTGGGTTTTGGTTACTGCGGGAAGTTTGAGGAAGATGGGGGATAAGGGGACAAGGGGATAAGGGGACAAGGGGACAAGGGGATAAGGGGACAAGGGGATAAGGGGACAAGGGGAGAATTCTCACTCTTATCCTTTGATCTTTTTCCGATTAAGAATTACACTTCCTTTTGGCTAACAACCAACAACCAACAACTAATAACCAACAACTAACAACTAACAACTAACAACCAACAACTAAGAAATAATGACTAATGATTTGGCGGAGCAGCTGTTGGAAGTCGCCACAAAAGCTGGTGCAACTGAAGCTGAGGTGTATCAATCGCGATCGCTTTCTAAGCCGGTGTTTTTTGAAGCAAACCGTCTCAAACAACTTGAAAGCAATCAATCTGAAGGAACTGCATTACGGTTATGGTATGATAATCGTCCGGGACTTACTGTGGCAAATGGGGCTGTGGAACCAGAGAGGATGGTTGAACGTGCTATTGCTCTAAGTAAGTTAAATCAGCCGGAAGAATTAGAGTTAACTAGTGGTTCTCAAGTTGTTTATCCGAATTTGGGTGAAGATGTACCACCGTCGATATTGTTGGAGTGGGGTAAGCACACTATTAGTTTAATTCGCGATGTCTATCCGGATGTTATTTGTAATGGTGATTGGGAATGCGATGTTGAAACCACTAGATTGGTGAATACTCAAGGTTTGGATTCTCACTATACTGATACTACCCTTAGTTGTTATATTTCTGCTGAATGGGTAAGGGGTGATGATTTTTTAAGTGTTGCAGATGGACAAACTGAACGGGGAAAACTCAACCCGGATACATTAGCTAAAGAAATTATACAGCGGTTGGATTGGGCGCAATCAAATGTAGAAGTTCCTAACAATCGCATTCCGGTTTTATTTACTTCTAAAGCTGCTGATATGCTTTGGGGTACTTTGCAAGCTGCACTCAATGGTAAACAAGTGTTAGAAGGGGCTTCTCCTTGGGGGGAGCGTATGGGTAAATCTGTCGTTTCACCTTTACTTACACTTTACCAAGAACCATTTGAAGGGCCATTTAGTTGTCCTTTTGATGATGAAGGTACCCCCACGACGTATTTAATTTTTATTCAAGACGGTATTTTGCAAGATTTTTATTGCGATCGCGTTACTGGTAAACAGTTGGGAAGGGAAACTACTGGTAATGGTTTTCGCCCTAGTTTAAGTAGTTATCCGACTCCTGGTTTGTTCAATTTTCTGATACAACCAGGAACTGAAAGCCTTCAAGAATTAATCAAAAATATGGATAACGGTTTGATTGTAGATCAGATGCTCGGCGGAGGTGGCGGTATTTCTGGTGATTTTTCTATTAACATCGATTTAGGCTATCGCGTCGAAAATGGTCAAGTCATCGGACGTATTAAAGATACGATGGTATCGGGAAATATTTATACAGCTTTAAAACAGTTAATTAAACTCGGTGGAGATGCTGATTGGAATGGCTCTTGTTATACTCCATCTTTGATAGTTGATGGATTATCTGTGACTGGGAAAAATAATTCCTAATTATTTCTATGTTTAGGAGTAAATATAATATGTTGCATCACTTACATCATAGCTACGTAATCCCTAATTGATATATAGGAATCCTAATTGAAAATTGAAAAATATTCAGTACACCTTAATATTCTGAAACCCTTTTGCAAGACAGCATGACAGCAAGACAGCCTACCCACACAAATAATTATGCAGGAGCGAGCTGCGCCTTCCAAAAATCAAAGCTGATTCCTATATCTTTATGCTTTGTACTGCCCGAATCGCATTTTTATATGTAAAGGCGATCGTTAATATACCTAGCTGACAATAAGGATACAAGTAAGTAAAAGTTGCAATTGATTGTTATTTTATCATTTGTCAACTATTTTTTTATTTACAAAATAAAAGAATTTTGATTGAAACTTTTGATTCAAAATTTTGTTTGAAATTATTGTGATTAAATTTGCTAAATGCTATTTTAAATTGTGCTTTGATTAAACCAACATATTCTGATTGCAGAATCATTGATATTGATCATAAATTATCATCAACAAAATTTGAGTATTTTCAGCTTTTAATAAGCAAAAATCAAGTATAAATAGCTATTTTACCAGAAAAAACATATTTGATAAAAATGTCCAATGCCCTTTCGGCCCTTCGGCCCAATTCTTAATTCTTAATTCTTAATTCCCCATGCCCAAACTATAATCAATTATGTCGCTTCGTTTTTTTAATCAGTACTTTCGTGATTTTTGGCAGCCAAGAAAAGGTTTAGCAATTGCAGAAGCTTCTGCCATCGGAATAGTTGCTGCTTTATCCGCTATATTTCTCAGATTTAGTTCGGGATGGTTGGGAACTTTTCGAGTCAGTACTTCCTATGCCATACCGGCGCTTTTAGTTTTACCATCAATCGGTGCTAGCTTTGGTTTTTTGGCTGGTTTTTTGGTAGACAGGTTTGCACCAGAGGCTTCTGGTAGCGGGATTCCTCAAGTGAAAGCTTCTTTGGCTAATATCCCCATCAGATTAAATTGGCGGGTGGGGGTGGTAAAATTGGTTAGCGCTATTCTCACCCTAGGTTCAGGAATGACTTTGGGAAGACAAGGACCTACTGTTCATGTTGGTGCAGCTTTAGCGGCAGGAATGAGTCGCGTTTTCCCAACTTCTCCAGATCATCGCCGACAAATGATCGCTGCAGGTGCTGGTGCGGGATTAGCAGCGGCTTTCAATGCTCCTATTACCGGTATATTATTCGTTGTTGAAGAATTACTCCAAGATTTGTCCGGAATTACTCTGGGAACAGCTATTATCGCTTCATTTATTGGTGGAGTACTTTCGCGACTCTTGGGTGGTGGAAGTTTAAACCTGAATCTGGAATTAATCGAGTCAAAAACCAGTTTTACAATTACAGAACTTCCTTTTTACCTGATTTTAGGTGTTTTAGCAGGTTTGCTGGCTGCATTATTCAGACAAGGTTTAATTAAAAGTCTCAAATTGTACCGCCGATTATCTGTAGGATTACCTTTAAGATTAGCTTTAGCTGGCTTGATTTCTGGTATTGTTATCGCTACCCTACCGGAACTATTTCGCAATAATAGTGGCTTGCGAGAATTCATGATTCACGGCGAGCCGAGTGTTTATAGGGTAGCGCTAGTATTTGTCGCTCAATTTATTCTTACATTAGTAGCATTTGGCTCGGGAGCTCCAGGAGGATTATTTGCTCCTAGTCTTATTTTGGGTTCTTGTTTAGGATACTTAATTGGCGCTTTTGAACATGGAATTTTAGGGATAAGTTCCCCTAATACTTACGCTTTGGTAGGAATGGGAGCTTTTTTCAGTGCTGTTTCTAAAGTACCAATCACGGCAATTATGATTATCTTTGAGATCACTACTGATTTCAATCTGGTATTACCTTTGATGATTGGTTGTGTAACATCTTATCTGATTGCCGATAAATTGATACCCGGTTCGCTTTATGCCAAACTTTTACAATTAAATGGTATTGATATTGATGCACAAACTTCTATTGATACCAGATTTACTCAATTAACTGCAGAAGAAGTCATGCAGCGTCGGGTGGAAACTTTACAAGCTCAAATGACTGTAGATGAAGCTATACAGGCATTTTCTCATTCGACTCAAAGTGGTTTTCCCATTTTAGAAAACAGTAAGTTAGTCGGAATTGTCACCCAAAGCGATTTAATGAGAATACGAGAAGCAAAGTTATCTAGAGATGCACCTGTAAAGGAAATTATGACACCTCATCCGATAACGATAACGCCCAAGCATAATTTAAGTAATGTATTATATTTGTTAGACAGACATCAAATTAGTCGTTTGCCAGTTTTAGAGGGACGAAGAGTTGTAGGAATGATTAGTCGGGGAGATATTATTCGAGCCGAAGCTAATTATCTTAATTGTATAAGCGCTCCCAATCAACCGAAAATCAAACCTTCTTATACAGTTTATCAAACGCGATCGCCAAGTATTGGGCAAGGAAGATTATTAGTTTTAGTTGGTAACCCCGAAACGGCAGAAAAGTTATTACAGATAGCAGCAATTTTAGCTAAGTATAATCGCTACGAAGTTGAATGTTTACAAGTAATTATTATTTCTCGTCATAGCAATCCAGCAGAAACCCCTGTCAAAACTACAGACAGTCGGCGGTTGTTATTATTAGCGGAAGTTATGGGTAAAAAATGGAAAATTCCCATACATACGCAAATTAAAGTTGCTCATGATATTGCCAATGCAACATTTGAAACTATAAAAGAACAACATATAGATACTATTTTAATGGGGTGGAAAGGTAGTACGGATACTCCAGGTCGTATTTTTGGTAACGTTGTAGATACTATAATTCGTCAAGCTACCTGTGAAGTACTGTTGGTAAAACTAGGGAAAAATATTAATCAGAAAATAGATAATAGTTCTTTTACCCAGATTAATTTTAAACGCTGTTTGGTACCAATGGCTGGTGGTCCAAATTCCAGAATAGCGTTGAAATTATTACCTGCTTTAGTTGCTTCAAATCATAAATTAGAAATTCGTCTGACACAAGTTTTTCCAATATCGGTGACGAAACCGGATATGAAACTTTTGCGAGCAGCTATGCGTCACCTTGCCGCGCGCTATAAGTTATCTAATAAGTTATCTAATAAGTTATCTAATAATATAAATGCCATGCCAATTAACGCTAATTCTGTGGCTGAAGGTGTAATTAAGTTAGTAAAAACCGCAGGTTTTGATTTAGTGGTTTTAGGCGCTACTCGGGAAGGTATGTTGCAGCAAGCGATAAAAGGCAATATTCCAGAAGCAATTGTATCCGGTGTTGATTGTACTGTAATTTTGGTTCGGGCTGAGCAACCCATGTAGTAGTTCACCACACCAACAGGGGCTGAGGGGCTGGGGAGATGGGGAGATGGGGAGATAAAATCATTCCCATCAAAACTAATGCAAAGGACTAGTAGTCTTTTTCATTAGTTTTGACGGTTTTGTTTTTCTACCGACGCAATGTAGAGACGTTATATATAACGTCTGGGACACAATTTCTGGGAAAACCCAACCACTCAGAATTTATGAAATGCACCAGTAGTCTTTTTCATTAAAATTGATGAGTATTAAAATTGATGTGTAATATGATGTCCGGCAAATTACTTACTATATAACCCGATTGAAAAGATGGCGCGTATTCTACTACTGATGAATACTTACAGCATATTCCATCTTTATTCGGTACATTTGGACGGGCAGGGATGCTCCGCAGTCGCTCATGGGGGAAACCACGCCAC
>DESS01000193.1:9567-57177 GCA_002361335.1 Richelia sp. UBA3308 | reverse complement strand
TATTTAGAAATTTTATTTAAAAGCTAAAACTCTTATCCCTTTTGCCTCTTGCCTTTTCCCTCTTGACTAGCTGTTGTGCATTAAAAATGCACAACAGCTAGGCAAGAGGGAAGAGGCAACAGGCAAAAGGGATAACAGTTTTAGCTTTTAAATAATATTCCTAAATATACAACGCAGAATGCGTAGCAGCTTAGCAAAGTTTTAAGAACTATTTACAATCTGTTACATAGTTAGGTCTATTTCTACTGATTTACTTAAATGTATTTCTTGCCACACTTTTATTGTCTATAGGTAGAAGACATGAATCAAAGCATTTATTAGAGTGTTGATTGTCAATAGATAAATGTATAAGTTAATAAACAAAACATCTATATTTTGAGTATTTATAATTATAAGTAATATAGTTAGCAGACAAAAAAGCTTTTTATGTGGAAGATACTTCACAGTGAGTTATTGTTAAGCCAGACAATATTAAATATATGTATTACATAATACATAAAATGCTGATGATTTTTGTAGTAATAAATTATTCAAAGTATTAATAAAGACTATGATATTAAAGTCGTTCAATTATTAAATAGAGTCAAATAAAACAACAAAATCAGTGATTTAGCAATTTTGTAGAGAAACAATCAATGATTTAAATAATTCGTGGTACTTAAAAGTAAAAAGTAAAAGGAAATAAATAGCACTACTATACAGGAGATTTTTGATGATTGAATTGTTATCAAAGAATATTTTTTTAAGTGGCAAAATACAATTGACATTTGTGGTGGAAGCACTGACTGTCATGGCATTTTATACGGGATTTTTTTTTCCTATGATAATTAATTTTTTATTGAATAAATTTGTTTCTTTTGAAACTGCAGAGAAAACAAAAAAATTATTACAACCTTACAAATATTTTATTGGAATTGCTTTCGGATTGGGTTTTTTAGAGATTATTACTTTACTAATTCCTGTATTTGATGATTATCCTGCGATTGAAATTTTTATTAGTTTTATTTTAATCCTAGAGGCTTGCTGGTTATTGTCTAGAATTTCTGTAAAATATATAGATGAATCTATTGTAGAATCTGCTTTAAAAAAAGGTCGTAAAGCTAATAGTGAACTATTCAGTTTAGTAAAGTTTTTGGCTTACCTTATAGTTTTTCTTTTTGGAATACTCTTCTTTACTAAAATTCACAAAATAAATATTATAAGTATTTTAGCTAGTTTAGGAATTCTTGGTGTCGCTGTAGCTTTTGCGGTTCAAAAATTTTTAGAGCAAATTATTGCGACTATTGTATTATCTGTGGATCATCCCTTTTATGTTGATGATTATATTGGCTTGCCAGATGGTACTTTTGGGCGAGTAGAATCTATAGGTTGGCGTTCGACAAAAATCCGTACTTCGGGTAAAGGAACGGTAATGATAATTCCTAATAATGCTCTGACTGATATAAATATTGAGAATTTTTCTGGTGGTAAAAAGGTAATATCAATTCTTTATTTGAATTTTGATCGTAAAGTTGAACCAAGAGAGCGAGCATTAATAGAACAAGTAGTATTAACAAGTACAAAAGATATTTTTGGACTTGATTCACGTAGTACTCGTATTGATTTCATAAATCAAAATAATAAACAAAAAAGCCAAGCTCAAATCAGTTTATTTATTTTAGGTAGTGGCAAAGTATCGATGGAATTGCGTCGTCAATTACTTGATATGGCTACAGAGGAAATTAGTAAAAAGCTGAAAGGCTATGGCATAGATTTCAAAATGGAAGAACCGACTATCTACGTAGATGCGCCTATTACAATCTAGAGGAAAGTATGAATATTTTTGCTCAAATAGTTCAGTTTCTAGGACGAAAAGAGATCCTATTTATCTTATGCGCGATCGCTTCTTTCTTTATTGGAAGATATGCTCCATCATTACTCATACTAGTTATTAAGCGTTTATTTCCGACAGAAGTAATCGATACCTATGAAAAATTCATCAATTCATATCGTCAGAGATTTCAATGGGCTATTACTTCAATCCTTATATTGGTATTTTTAGGAACTATTCAACCTGAAATATATCAAAAAATCTATGAATTTTTAAATCCTATAATTGAATTTATAGGACGAAAAGATATCCAATTTATCTTATGTGTTATAGCTTCTTTCTTTATTGGAAGATATACTCCTTTATTACTCAAAAAAGCTATTGAACGTTTCTTCCCCACACAAGTAATCGATATCTATGAAAAATTTATCTATGCAAATCGTAAGTCATTGAAATGGGCTGGAACTTTAATCCTAATTTTATTATCTTTAAACTTAATCTCTGATAAATGGTTCTATTCATTCTTACACGACATACTAGAATTATCAGTCATATTCAGTCTTTCTTTATTAGTTTCAGGTGTTTCTCGACAACTGGTTAGAACCTATGGTGCTGATTTTATTAGCAAATTAGGTTATCAGGCAGATGATTTACTATTAATTCTTGAAACTATATTCAATGTATTGATAGGCTTTTTCGCATTTTTAATTTTTGCTAATGGAAGATTCGATTTATTTGGTTTATTTGCAGGTTTCGGAATTGGTGGATTCGCAATTGCTTTTGCAGCACAAAAAACTTTGGAGCAATTTTTTGGTACTATTGTTATATATTTAGACCGACCTTTTGTAACAGGTGAATATATTTATTTAGCGCAATCGGATACGTTTGGTAATGCAATTTACGGACGAGTTGAATCTATTGGATTTCGTTCTACAAAAATTCGTTCTGCTGGTAAAAATACTTTGATAATTATACCTAACTCAATATTAGCCAATCTACAAGTTGAAAATGTAACCCGTGGGAAAAAAGTCATGGTGTTGCTTTATCTCGACTTCTTGAATCAGAAGTTACTTGATAAAGGACAAGCTTTGGTAAGACAAGTTGTTGAACAAACTATGGAATCGCTTTTTGGGGTACAACCTGATAGTACAAAAGTTATTTTTGAAACCTTAGACTCAAACAATAATAAAATTATCGATGATAATTCCAAAGCTGATACATCGGAAAAAGTTGATCCTTCAAAAACTATTTTTACTACGAGCAAAGATTCACAACCACAGCATACTAGGGCTAGAATTACTTTCTTTATTTTAGGTGCAAATCAAAATTCTTTTGAGTTGAGAAAACAATTGCTAAATATAGCAAATCAGAAGGTTTCTCAGGAATTGAATAATTTTGGAATTAAATTTAAAATGCAAGAATCCAATATTTATATTGAAGCGCCAATGACAATTTAGGATTGGGCATTGGGCATGGGGCATTGGGCATTGGGCATTGGGCATGGGGCATTATTTCCTATGGGCTATTTTTTCCATTTTGTTGTTGTTTTAATAAAGTTTGTTGCAATTCGGGTGAAAGTGTAAGAGGCAAATCTCCGCTACGTACATGTAAGTCTCTTTGAGGAAAGGGAATTTCGATTTCATATTTTTTCAGGGTTGCTTCAATTCGGAAACATATATCACTTTTAATTGAAACTTGATGGCTAGGTGTGTCAATCCATACTAATAATTCAAAATCTAAAGAACTATCACCAAACCCGGTAAAAAATACATTAGGTTGGGGAACTGAAAGCACTTCAGGATGATTTTTTCCTGCTTCTAAAAGTGCTTTTTTGACAGCATTTACATCAGAGCTATAAGAAACTCCTACTGGTATATGAATCCGAGAAATTGGGTTGCGGTGACTCCAATTAATCACTTCATCTTCTAAAAAACGCGAATTTGGTACTATGATAGAAACTCGGTCTAAAGTACGAATAACCACACTACGGGCACCAATACGCTCCACATTTCCCATATATTTTCCAACTTCAATAAAATCACCTACTTGAATTGGTCTTTCAAATAATAATACAAGTCCGCTACCAAAGTTCTTCGCGATATCTTGAAAACCAAAACCGATACCAACACCCAAGGCACTTGCCAAAATTGCTAAAGAACTTAAATCAACTCCGAAACTTTGTAGAAGAACAATTGAACCTATCGCAATTAGGGTATATTTAAAAATAATTGCGATTACCTCCTGCGCTCCCCGACTAATTCGCAGCACTTCCAAAATTCGCGATCGCAATATATTAGTAACCCCACCGGAAATTATCATTAAGCCCAAAAATAAGCCAATTAATACTAAAATATTGCTAATTGAGAACTCTTTAAAAATTGGTGAAGTCAGACTAAATTGTATACTGCGGGCAATATTAAAACTCCATTGCCGCGTTAGGGGAAATAGGTTAGTAATATAAAGGCTTACTACTACCCAAAGTGCTGTTCTCGATAAAAATAAGCTAGCTTTTAAAAGTAAGTTTAAACTATTTTGCTGTTGATTTTGATCGGAAGAATTCTCCGAAGTTACCAGTGAAGAAACATAACCCTGCAATATTCTCCTGACTTTCCCTAAAACCCAATGAACTGCAATAGTTAGAAGGATAAGAAGAAAACTTACTATTAATGTATTGCGAATAAATTCCGTACTCCTTTCTTTTCGGGCTTGATTAATTCTTTGTATAATTTCCTTAGCCCAAATCTCAGCTTTTTCGTTAGGATTTTCACCAGGTTCTACATCATTTTTTGTGACAGTAAATTGAGCAATTTCATCAATTTTTATTTGTGCAATATTCTCGCCTTTTTCAACCTTGATATTCGGAACTTTTTCTAATTCTACTACTGTTTTCAGAATGCCGTTAATATACTCTGCCCTTTCTTTGGCTGGCCTGTCTTTGGTATTACTAACTCGAAAAATTCGTCTACCATCGATCGCTACAGGAGCAAATCGAGTTTGTGCCATCACCCCTTCTAGCTGCAAACTAAATACAAGCATCAAAACGATCGCTGCTACTTTCAATAGTTTGAAATATTTATAAATCAGGTTTTTAGGCTTATTTCTCATATTCATTTACACTCGCTTTTATTAATAATAGTAGTATTTATAACTAATAATTACGTAATAATCTTTACAATTAATCCAAAACTTTTAGATCCGCCATTATCCCCCTTAAAAAGGGGGACTTTAACCTCCCCTTAAACAACGCGGGATAGGGGGGATAAAGCCTTTTCCTTACAAAGGATACTTTTTAAATATCCTCTAAGCACTGATACAATGTGAATATCTTGGGTAAAGCTTTACCTTTAAGGGTATTCCATCGCAACAAGAACCCCGTAATCTGGATTTAGTTTCCCTTGTCCCCTCGTCTCCTTGTCCCCTTGTCCCCTTCCTTGTCCCCTTGTTCTCTTATCGTTTATAAATTATGTTAAAACAAGTCGATCAAAACATCTGGGTTGCCCAACAAGAATTAAAATATTGGGGATTAGAAGTTGGTACGAGAATGACTGTTATTCGCCTTGAAAATGGTGAGGTTGTTGTTATTTCTCCAATCAAGGTTGATGAACTAACTATTAATCAAATTAACGAGATTGGTAAAGTTAATACTATAATCGCTCCCAACCTTTACCATCATCTTTATATTTCTAATTTTAAATCAATTTATGACGATGCAAAAATTTTTGCCGCTCCTGGTTTACAATCTAAGCGACAAGATATCAAAATTGATAGAACCCTCAATCAAGGTAAAATTGGCAGTCAAGATGAAATTGAATATTTTTTGTTTGCAGGGTTTCAAATTCTAGATTTAAAAGGACTATCACCATTAAATGAAATTGTTTTTTTTCATAAAACAAGTCAAACTTTAATCTTAACTGATACAGCTTTTCATTTTGATGAAAGTTATTCCTTGAAAACTCAATTAACTATGAGGTTAATTGGAGGCTATAAAAAACTCGAACCTTCAATATTAGAAAAATTAGCTATCCGAGAAAAAGAAAAAGTCAGAAAATCAATTCAAAAATTGCTTGAATGGAATTTTGAAAGAGTAATTATGGCTCATGGTAGTATTATCGAAAACCAAGGCAAGAAAAAGCTTCAACAAGGATATCAGTGGTTAAAGGTTTAAGGGCAAAGGTTAAAGATTTAATTCCGAAGCTAATATTAGATATTCGACTCAATTGACTTCAATTACGATTCTGTTTATTTCAAACAAACAGATTGTTGACGATACATTAGCTAAAACTAGAGTTATTCATAATTGATAATTCATAATTCGTAATCGATAATTCATAATTCGTAATTTATAATTCATAATTCGTAATTTATAAATCATAATTAAGAAGTCAACCGTATTGTATTATGATTAATATTGCTTGTTTTAATGAACTATCGTTCAAATGATCCCTGCTCAAAATATTAATCTTGCTTACCTAGAAAAAATTCAATTACAACAATCTGAAAATCAAAGCTTTTTCCCCGAATGATTGCAAAAATTATCGTCAAAAACTGATTTATCAAAACAATTTTTGGAGAGAGTCAAAGGGAACTTTTGACATCTGCTTATGCAGCCATCATTTTGAGAAAATTTTTATCTCCTTTATTAGATTTAGTCGGTTTCTATAGCAATTCGTTTTATTTAGCAACTGAAAAATAAGAAAGAATTTGCTGTAAAAGATAATGAAATTGTCCGAGGTAGAATAGATGTTTTAGTAGTTCAATAGTCAAGAATTAAGAGTTAAGAGGGCGGGAGTTAAGAGTGAGGAGTTATGAATATTTTTCTTATCTCCTTGTCCCCTTATCTCCTTGTCCCCTTGTCTCCTTCCTTGTCTCCCCATCCTCCCATCTGCCGTTAATCAGTTAAAGTTACCTTTATAACCATGTCTCAACGTCCCATCTATTTCGATTGCCACTCTACAACACCCGTGGATCAAAGAGTAGTAAATGCAATGCTACCTTATTTCACCGAACACTTTGGTAATCCTTCAAGTAAGAGTCATATTTACGGTTGGGAAGCCGAAGCTGCTGTTAAAAAAGCACGAGAAACTATTGCAGCAGCTATCAACGCAACTCCCGAAGAAATCATTTTTACAAGTGGTGCCACGGAAGCGAATAATTTAGCTATTAAAGGTGTTGCAGAAGCTTATTTTTCTAAAGGTCAACATATTATTACTATAGCAACAGAACATAATGCAGTAATTGACCCTTGTAATTATCTCAAAACTCTTGGCTTTGAAATTACATTTCTTCCCGTACAAAAAGATGGAATTATTAATCTCAAAGATTTAGAAAAAGCCTTTCGTGATGATACAATTCTAGTTTCAGTTATGGCGGCTAATAACGAAATCGGCGTTTTGCAACCGCTAGCAGAAATTGGTGCAATGTGTCGCGAATGGAGCAGCAAAACTGAACATGATATCATTTTTCATTCAGATAGTGCCCAAGCAATTGGCAAAATACCCTTAGACGTACAAGGGATGAATATTGATTTGATGTCACTAACAGCACATAAAGTCTACGGTCCTAAAGGAATTGGTGCATTGTACGTGCGTCGTCGCAATCCCAGAGTTACATTGGCTTCACAGCTACATGGCGGCGGACAAGAACGAGGAATACGTTCTGGTACATTGTATACTCCACAAATCGTAGGATTTGGTAAAGCTGTAGAAATCGCACTACAAACCCAAGCCACAGAAAACACATTTATTACTCAACTTAGGGAAAGTTTGTGGGAAAGGCTTTCTCAAGTAGAAGGAATTCATCTCAATGGACATCCTACTCAAAGATTACCAGGAAACCTTAATGTTAGCATTGAGGGAGTAGATGGTGCGGCATTGCTGTTAGGATTGCAACCAGTAATGGCAGTTTCCTCTGGTGCTGCTTGTTCATCGGCGAGTTCTTCACCTTCCCACGTTTTAACGGCATTAGGTGATTCAGAAAAATTAGCTTATGCCTCAGTACGGTTTGGTATAGGAAGATTTAATACACTTGAGGAAATCAACAGGGTGGCAGAACATTTTATTTCCACAGTTCAAAGTTTGCGAAAGCAAGCTGTTATGGTTTAGATTTATATCGCAATCTTATATGATTTGTAATACCAATTCTGTATGAGGCTGCGCCAAATCGCTCACAGCCTATAAGGCTGTGGCTAATCAAACAAAGCCCGTCTGCACGGGCTGGCATTTAGCTCATCTTTATAAAGAAATTGTATAAGAGTTTGAACTGTTGATAAACCTGGTTTTTTCAAAAAATCGGGTTTCTTAATAATCGGGAATAGACTTAATTTTAGATATAGTTTGCCATTATGATTATAAATCCCAAATATTAGCATTTCGTGACTCAATTTCGCCTTTTACGATCAAATTATGACTTACTTATTACCCTTGACAATCGGCTTAGGAATTATTTGGTTAGCGATAAAAATCAAAGAAGAAGTTCTTGGTATATCCATCGCGATCGTCGGAAGTTTAATTACAATTTGGGCTTTTGCTTTAAGCCCCACACCTTTTAAAGTATTAATTGAAGTTATCGGAATAGTATCTGTTTTCTCTTTTTGCGTGCGTTGCTGGGATTGTCAATAAATCCATGGAAAAATGGGGACAATAGTATAAACTTTTGTGGGATGAACATCTTTTTTCATCGGTAATTTGTAATTAAATAAATATAATGTCGGTAATAGAAGAAATTAACAACGCCAACGCTTTAATTGTCGGTGCTAGTCAAGGAATTGGTTTGGGTTTTGTCAAAAGTTTATTGCAAGAGAATAATTTAGCTAAAATTTACGCGACTTATCGCAATGCCAATGCTGCTACTGAATTAATTTCTCTTCAAAGTGAATATTCTCAAAAATTAGTTTGTCTACCGATGGATATTACCCAAGAGTCAGAAATATCCGCAACTGTGGAAAAGATAAGCACAGAAGTTGACAAATTGCATTTAGTAATTAACTGCGTGGGAATTTTACATGAAGGCGAATTGCAACCGGAAAAAAGCCTGCGACAAATTAATTCAGAAAATTTAATCCGCTATTTCCAAGTAAATAGTATTGGGGGAGTGCTATTAGCCAAACATTTACAACCTTTATTTAAGCATAAAGAAAAAAATATTTTTGCCTGTATTTCTGCCAAAATTGGCAGTATCGGCGATAACCGTTTAGGTGGTTGGTACGGTTATCGAGCATCGAAAGCAGCCCTAAATATGTTTATGCGAACTACGGCGATCGAATATAGTCGAAGATGCCCCAAAACTATTGTTGTTACATTACATCCAGGTACTACAGATACCAACCTTTCCCAACCTTTTCAACGCAATGTACCTCCAGAAAAGTTATTCCCTGTCGAACGTACTGTTAAGCAATTACTTGATGTGATTGCTAACTTGAAACCTGAAGATAGCGGCGAGTTTTTCTCTTGGGATGGTAGCCGTTTACCTTGGTGAGTCGTGAGTAGTGAGTGCTGAAATGTCCCAACAATTTTGGTTGCTGCGATACCTGTGGATTTAATGCCGTGTATTTTTGGTGGGATAGAAGTATTAAAGGCAATTAGCAGTTAAAATTTCTTTCGTTAGGGATAGAATAGTCAAGTATCGCTATCAACAAAAAGTAGTTATACAAACAGCATTTTAGAATAATTTAGATTATGTCCTTGCAAGAAGAAATTGACAAAACAAGGCAAGAAATTCGTACAGATGGATATTCAATGTCTATTGGTGAGTGGATTAGCCTTTATCAAAATAATGAAATTGATATTCATCCAGATTTTCAAAGGTTTTTTCGTTGGTCCGATCATCAAAAATCAACTTTCATCGAGTCAATTCTTTTAGGAATACCAATCCCACCAATTTTTGTCAGTCAAAGAGATGACGGTGTTTGGGATGTTGTTGATGGTGTTCAAAGATTATCAACTATATATGAATTTGTAGGTATTTTAAAAAGAGAAGATAATGAAGAGCCAAAATCAATTGTAACATTGCAAAAAACTACCTACTTACCTTCTTTAGAAGGCAAAAAGTGGGACGACCCAAATTATAAAGATAATTCTTTTACCCAAGCACAACGTTTATTAATTAAGAGGGCAAAAATTGCAGTTAATATTGTTGAGAAAGAAAGTGATGAAATGGTTAAATATGAACTATTTCAACGACTAAATACAGGAGGAGCAATTGCCACAGATCAAGAAGTAAGAAATTGTGTTCTTTTGATGTTAAATAAAAAATTATATGAATTGATGCGTTCACTCGCTAATTATAAATCATTTATAAGTTGTATTGCTCTAAGCGATAAACTTTATGAAGAACAATATGATATGGAATTAGTACTACGTTTTATTCTTCTCTTTGATAAAAATGAGGAAAGCCTGAAAAATTTGAGGGGAGATGTTAGTGTTTTTCTTACAGATGGAATACGTGAAATGGCTCTTAATAAAGAATTAGATTATAGCCATATAGAAGAAGCATTTAAGAAAACATTCGATATTCTTGATTCTGCTTTAGGTGAAGAAAGTTTCAAGAGATACAAGCCCGAGCAAGATCGATTTCTTGGAGGCTTTTTATTATCAGCATATGAAGTAATAGCACTAGGAATAGGATATCATTATCTGAATCCACCTCAAATAAACCAAATATCTTCTCAGGTTAAAAATATTTGGTCAAATCAAACTTATCAAGAATCGTCGGGAGCAGGAAAAAATGCTGCAAGACGTTTACGCCATCTTCTTCCTCATTTTCTCCGCAATGAAGCTCAGAACTACCGAACAATTAAGTGATAGACTATCGAATGAGCTTGCTTGGCGCAAAAAAGAGCTTTCAGAAGTTAAATCCTTGGTAGAAACTAAATCATTTTCTCTTTCAAAGCATAAAGCATTAATTCGCAGCGGAATATGTCTTCTTTACGCTCATTGGGAAGGTTTTGTGAAATTAGCAGCAAACTCATATCTAGAACACGTTAGAATGCAAAAACTTAGCTACGAAAAGCTTGCTAATAATTTTTTGGCTTTGGCTATGAAGGATAAACTAAAAGAGGCAAAAGAGACAAATAAACCTTCATTATATATACCTATTTGTGATTTTTTTTAAGACGAATTAAATCAAAGATGTAAGCTACCGGAAGATGTCATTTCAACTGCATCAAATCTCTCTTCTGAAATTTTGAAAGAAATAACTCATATTCTGGGAATTGACTTTTCACCCTACTCTACAAAATCCATGTTGATAGATTTTAAGCTTTTGAAAACAAGAAACGAAATTGCACATGGTGAATATTCAGTTTTTGATAAAGAAGAGTATATCGAGTTACACGTGGAAGTTATTGCCATGCTTGATATATTTCGTAACCAGATAGAAAATGCTGCTATTAATAAAGACTATATGCGAAATTGACTGTAATTGAATCGAATATTATTCGGTTTTTAACAATTCCTACATGGCTTTAGTGAATTGAACAGATCTAAAATTCAAATTAATAAAATTCAAATTAATAAACAGGTTTGCAATATCTCTACACAATTCCCCTCCTTGCTTGCGGGGAGGGGTTATACTAATTACAACTCGCTCAAATTGACGTGACGCTCACTAACAACAAGCATTCCTTCTTCTAAAGCTTCTAAACGCGTATTTACTGGATTTTGTTCTAGAACTCGCCGTAATATTTTTAATTTTCGCAATCTATTTTCTACTATACCGCTAGCACCGACAAGATATACAATTCGTCTTTTTTCGTAAGCTTCTTTGACCATATTTTCTATAGCTAATGTAGCAGTAACACCAACATAAGGTACTTCGCTTAATTCCAAAATCAAAACATCGTAATCTTCTACAATCGACATTTGTTGTGAAATTGCTTTTGCTGCACCAAAGCTCATTGGCCCCCCAAGATGAAATAATAGAATACGACCTTTAGCTTGATTTAAAATATCTTGTTCTTCCACACTCAAACGCAGTTTATGATTATTATCCTTAGGATCTGTTACTGCTTGAACTTCTTTGGCTTGTAAATCCGATAAACGCTTGAGAGTTAATAAATTAGCAAAGAATACTCCCGCCGCTACTGCAGTAATTAAATCTACAAAAACTGTGAGAAATAATACTCCATACATCAATCCAGTGGCTCGCATTGATATATTATGGGCGCGTTTGATAAAACTCCAATCGATGATATCTATACCAACTTTGATGAGAATCCCCGCTAAAACTGCATTGGGAATGTTTTCAGTTAATTTTCCCGCACCTAAAACAATTACCAACAAAACTAAGGCGTGAACCATTCCCGAAATCGGAGTTTTTCCTCCGGCACGGACATTAACAACGGTTCGCATTGTTGCACCCGCACCCGGTAATCCCCCGAATAAACCAGCGACTAAATTACCGATTCCTTGTCCAATTAATTCTTTATCGGAATCATGAATTGTACGAGTAATATTATCAGCAACTAAGGAAGTTAATAAAGAGTCGATAGAGCCTAAAGTTGCCAACATCAAACCATAGCCTACCATGTCCCGCATTTGATCTAATTCAAATTGCGGTAAATGCAGCTTGGGTAAACCAGTGGGAATATTTCCGATGATGGGAATACCGCTATCGGGAAATACAAAAACCGAAATTGACGTACAAACTACCAACGCTAATAAAGGTGAGGGAATAATCCGATTCAGTTGTGGAGGAGAACCGAATACTATAATCAGCGTTAAAATACCTAAACCTGTGGCGATGGGATTGGCGTTAACGACAAACTCAGAAAAGTTTTGCAGCGATTCGACGACATTTGCTGAAGCTTTATGTCCAAAAAACGGTCCGATTTGTAACAGTAAAATAATAAACCCAATTCCCGACATAAAACCGGAAATTACAGTATAAGGTATCAAAGTAATATATTTACCTAGGCGCAATACTCCAAACAGGATTTGAAATAATCCTCCTAGTATCACCACCGAAAAAGCCATCGCCAAACCCGTTTCCGGATTTTTACTCATTAATGTATCAAATACTGTCGCCATTACTACCGTCATCGGACCAGTGGGACCAGAAATTTGCGATGGAGTTCCGCCAAACAATGCTGCAAAAAATCCAATAAAAACAGCACCGTACAGCCCCATAATCGCCCCATCTTGCGATGAAACTGAAACCCCAAACGCTAGAGCTAAGGGTAAAGCGACGATGGCAGCAGTCAAACCGCCAAACAAATCTCCCCGCAGGTTCCTAAAATGTAAGCCGTGAACAAGTTGCATAGAGATTATCACTTATAAAATATATAGGTACTATCGCCATTAGGAGTTAGGAGTTAGGAATTTTTAACTTTTAACTTTTAACCTTTAACCTTCAACCTTTGACCTCCTTTTTTCCCAGTCAAAGTTTACACCCCCATAGCTTTTATTGCGCCAACCTATTTTACAAAGATTTTTCTAATACCTTTAGCCACTACAAAAGGTTAGTAATCAAAATAATTACCCTCTCAGGATTCAATATTTTGCGATCGCGAAAAATATTTGAGTTATTTAATATAAGTTTATTTAGTTACATTATTTAGTTACACAAAAAAAATGGTATCTTGCCATAATTTGAAATAAAGTTTATTACGAACAAATTCATTAGATATTATTGTTAAATAAAATACTTTCAAATTTCAAGGAATATCAGATACTCTTGGTTACTTATATAGCAGTTTTTAGTTGGATACAATACCCTTATAAGCTGATATTAAGCCCAAAACCAAACCTCTCTCATGTGCATCAAAGTGAAATACCTGTGACGGCATGATATTAAAGTTTTAATTTTAGTTTTGATTGTGCATTACTTATATGCTACAGATCGAAGTACGTAATCTAGGTTATGTTTTTGCTGTAGCTAGCTTTGCCGCTCTATTTTTTTTTGGCTTTGTAAGGAATCCGGGCTAAGCTAAAAAATAAGATTAATCCACTGACAAAAATACTAAAAGAAAACCAAACCAGTAAACCAGTTGGTTTAATAACTAAAAATGCTCCAATAAATTGAGAACACAAAATAAAGTAGAGTAAATTAGCAATGAAATTGCGAGAGCAATTGCTAATGAAATAAGCACCTAAAGGTGCACCAAACAGAACTATAGGAATGCAAACTAGCCAGTACTCAAATTCATAAATACCAAAATCTTTAATCCAAAAAGCATGAATAAAAAAACCGATTACGCTATTTCCTGCCATCAGACACACGCTGGTGGAGGTAGCCACTTTTTCTGACAGCCGATACCGAATAGTTAAAACAGAAAATGTCAGAATATCAATTCCACTACCCACAACTGAAACTACAATTCCTCCTAGAAATCCACAAAAAACTAAAAACAATTTCTCGATTAAATTAAGAGAAGGAAGACTCGCTATAACTTGGCGATATTTATTCATATTTAAATAAAAGAGAGCGATTCCAAAACTCAACCATAGAGATACAAAGAACATTTTTGTGTAGGCAGGGGAAACTATAGGAGCAATTAAATAAGTACCAAAAATTAATCCAAAAAATCCTCCTAAGCTACAAAATGACAGATAAACTTTTTCAATAGGAATTTTTCTGGTAAAAATGAAATACGCCGCCGATGTCATGCCAATGCTTTGAATTGCAAAACTAAAATTGCGCGCTACATCTGGTTGGATATTAAAAATTATAGTCATGATGGGAAAAGCGACAGCCCCACCTCCTTCAGCTGTAGCTCCAGCAATAAAAGAAGCAAAAATCATAGTTACTGACATGAACCAATTGTCTATGAATAAATACCACTGATTGGTAGATGTCATATAGGTTATCCAGGCACTATAAATTGCAGTAATTGGGGCTATTTGATGATATTTAAAATTGAGTTTTTTCATTAACAACTAACTTTTATTCAAACAAGACTATTAATGTTTATATTGATTTTTAACTGAGGACTTACGCAATTGTCATAATACACGAAAACTTGTCTTATTAACAGCTTCAAATTACCGAGTACGCACCCTATAGTAAAAATGTGCCAGTTGCGTAAGTCCTAAATTTAAACTTTAAATTGTCGATTAATTATGACAGTTAATCCCAAAGTTCCTATGATTACAATTGCCCAAATAGAAGAAGATTCAGGAACACTTTGTGGTGCTAAAATTCCTTGAATTCTTGCTACTCTCCCATCAACAATATCGGTAAATACAAGATCGTCTCCATCAATCGCCAGTCCTGATGGGTTGCCAATATCACTTAATAATGTTTCTACTTGCCCCGTTTTGGATACTCTTAAAATTCGTCCATTTTTTGGAGTCTCGAAGCCATTAGCAAAGTCAGTAATTAAGAAATCTTGACCATCAAATTCAATATCTAGAGGTTGTCCTAACCCAGTGGCAACTTCTGTGACATCACCATTAGCAGTCACAAAGAGCAAACGTCCAAAAGTAAAATCTGTGACCCAGAAATTTTCACCATCTACAAAAACTTCTGCTGCACCACCAAGATTTGATGAGGCAATTACTGATATGTTTTTAGTTTGGTTAGAATATCTAAGTAAACGACCATCGCCAATAAAAGGATCGTTATTTACACGATTAAAATCAGCAATAATTAAATCTTGATTTTGGATCGCTAAACCAATGGGATCGCCAAATCCCATTGGATCGCTGGCAATTTCCGTAAGTTCGCGAACATCTCCAGTTGGTGTAACTTGTAGTAGAGAAGTAGGTGCAGGAGGATCGGCTGGTTCTATAACGACATAATCGGAACCAAAGACAATGGCATCAGAGGGAACACCAGGATCTAAAGATGTTACTGTCGAGATATTTCCAGACCGATCGATTTTAATCAATGCACCATCAACTGTCACAATTAGTTGATTATTACTATCAAAAGCGACAGCATAGGGAGTGGCAAGTCCACTCGCGATGGTTTCAATATTAAATGAATTGGATGAAAAACTAGCTGCTTTAGCTTTTTGAGTATTAATGAACGGGGAAACGGCGCTAATTAATAATACAAATAAAGATGAGATTGTTTTGATTGTGAACATTTTTTTCTCCTTAATTATTTAATTCCCATGACCATATGTTTTTCGCCATTTGAACGAATTATTTTACAATTTTGAAACCCTATTTCTTGTAGCCATTGAATATATTCAGAACCAGAATAATGTTGGCCCCAAGTTTCTAATAGCATGGCAATATTCATCATGGCAGTTTCTAGAGGTCCATTTTTATCTTCATTAAAAAGCTTTTCTACAATTAGTACTAAGCCCCCTTTGGGTAAGGAATTGTAGATTTTATTTAATAATTGGGTTCCGTTTTCTCGATTCCAATCAGAAAGAATATACCCTAGGACGTACACATCTCCTGGAGGCAATTCATCTTTGAAAAAATCACCACCTATAAAATTAATTCTTTCTGCTATTTGATGTTGGCTAAATTTTCTTTCCAAATATGGCCTAACTTTGGGTAAATCAAAAACAATAGCCTTTAGATTAGGATGATTTTCCAGGGCTGCAATGGCAAATGAACCACTTCCCCCTCCAACATCTACTAAAACATTATGTTGATGTAAAGCACACTTTTTAACTAGTTCTTGAGCTGGAGCATAACCCAAACCCCACATACTATCTAGAAAATTTTCCAGATGTTTTGGGTTGTTATACAATTGTCCAAAAGGCGATTCCTCTTGAGTCTGTGCAAAAATTGATTGCCATTGGGGTTTATTTTCTTTGAGGGCTTCTTTAAAATTGAGAAAAGTACGAACTGATACTTCTCTAAAATGAGAAAAAGAATCCCCGCAGTATTGAGAAGAATTTCTCGCTAAAAATGGCTGTAAATGATCGGGGATTTTATACTCCCCATCTTTGAATTCAATTAAACCAATTGAAACTGCTGCTAAAATTAAACGTTTTAAAGCATCAGGATTTACATCTGCTAATTTTGCTAGGTCAGAAAGGTTATTAGCTTTTCCTTGACTGATATAATCAAATATACCAATTTCGTCTCCCACAAAAAGTGTCTGACTCATCATAAAGCCATACATGGCTTGTTTGATTTCAATAGGTATCATCCGTGTTACACCTTTTAGTTTGATTGATGATTCTCT
Organism: Richelia sp. UBA3308; assembly: GCA_002361335.1. Taxonomy (GTDB): domain Bacteria; phylum Cyanobacteriota; class Cyanobacteriia; order Cyanobacteriales; family Nostocaceae; genus Rivularia. The sequence goes on along the minus strand of DESS01000193.1, from coordinate 40,280 downwards.
AAGTGATTAAGTTGCTCCGATATCGCCTCGATTAAGCTATCAAGGTGATGCTTTTCGGTTTGGAAATTATTAAGAGAAACCCGAAAGAAGGTTCGATCTTGCCAATCTAGAATAGTGAAATAATGCTCGCCTTTTTCTACCACTAAACTTTGTACGAGATGATTAAGTTTATCCAGTGGCAACAATCGCCCTGAGTTGCCGATGCGAAAACAGCAGACAGGTAAAGTTGGTTCTTGTAAAAGTTCTAAACCACTGTGTTGTTTAACAACTTCGGCAAGATGGAAAGTAACAGAAAGCAGATTTTTCAGCAGCTTGCTATAACCGTTATAACCGAGATGTTTAAAAGCCATCCAAAGCCCTAAAGAGCGCCACTGTCGTGTTCCTGACATTCCCATCTGAAACAAATCTGGCTCGGAAAGATCTTCCCAATAGTGACTACTAGCTTGAAAACTTTTTAGTAATTCTGAACCATTTTTTGTCAGTAAACAACCAATACCAAAGGGGACAAATAACCACTTACAAGGATCGAGAGTAACTGAATCAGCCAGATTCATCCCTTGGAAGTGTTGGCGAGTTTCGGGAATATTCGCAAATACTCCCCCTGCGGCAGCATCAACATGGAACCACATCTGATAATATGACGCTAGCTGAGCCAGAGAATCAAGGGGATCTACTGCACCCGTAGCACTTGTGCCACCCGTACCCACTAAACAAATCGGTTTATAGCCCTTTTGCCGATCTTTTTGAATTTGCTCTTCTAACTTATTGAGATCGATGCGTGCGTCTTCTCCAACTTGAATGCGACGCAAACAATTTCTTCCCAATCCCAAAAAATCTAGAGCTTTCCAAATTGAAAAGTGACCTTCTTGTGATACATAAACAGTGGGTTTGAATCTGGTGTCTACTAAACCCTTATCCTGTACTTCTCTACCGAGAATAGTATCGCGGGCAAGTTTTAATGCGCTAGCATTTGCCATCGATCCACCACTGGTAAATATCCCGTTAGGAATTTTACCCATATTTTGCTTATAGCCGATAAACTCAGAGAGCCACAATAATGTTTCTGTCTCAATCACAGTGGCTGCAGGGCCAGCACGCCACGCCCCTGGTGTTTGGTTTAATCCCTCAGCTAAGAAATCTCCCAGCACACTTATAGACAACGGTTTTGGAGAAATGTAACCGTAGTATTGAGGATGACTGACGTTACAATAACCACTAAAAATCGTTTTAATGGCTTCTTCTATAATTTCTGAACTATCACAACCTTCTTGGGGAAGGTTTTTAGGATTAGTCAATCTTTGTTTTAATTCAAGGGAACTTGATAAAACTGAATAATTTTCTGGATGATTGTAGGCTGTTGCAAGGGATGTGAGAATTTTGTGTCCATTTTCCACAAAAGACTCAACTTGCTCGTTTGTACTATCAGTTGTCATTAAAATCATCTCCGTTGTTTAATTTGCTGGTACCAGTTGAGAAATTTCTAGATGAATACTTTTCTGAATTAGACGATGCTTGTCTAAAACTTCCTCTCTAGATGCACCTCCAATTAGGTAATAAGCAAAATGGGGTTGGGCTGATTCTGGCAGACAATAAACTTGCTCACCTGGTTGATTCAAGATTTGAACATCCAATAGCTCTGATATGCTGTCGAATATGTCTAACCCCCGAACACTTGACAAAATTCCACTTTTAGGGATGACTATTCCCCCGTATAAAATAGCTTTTTCATAGGGAGAAACAACACACAAGTCCTTGCCTAGCAAAACGTTTAAAAGCTCTACATAGGGATTTATTCCACTCAAGTATTCCACCGCTGCAACTGTGTAAGCACCACCCGGACGCAATCCCGCTTCTAATACTTTAGGTCCGTTGGCGGTGAAGCGAATTTCCACATGAGCAGCACTAGTTTGTCCATTGGTTAAAGCTAAGACTGCATCAACAGCAATTTGACTGACTTGTGCTACCTGTTTTTTGCTCAGAGAAGTGGGAGAAATTGACATCTTTTCTGCAAAATAGGGACCAGTAGCTGGTGCTTTTTCAAAAATTCCCAAAATCTGATATTTATCCTTTGTTACAAGACAATCAACTGCAACCTCAGTTCCGGGACAGTATTCTTGAGCAATGATTTTGATTGGAGAATTTCCATAAGCTAATCGATTGCGATCTATTTGTAAATTTAGATCTACAGGTCTTTCTAGCATCTCTAAAAGAGACTCGACTCCAGCAGTATATTCCTGCCTAGATGTGACTTTAATAACACCTTGACTATTCATGGAATCAGCCAATTTAATCATGGCAGGATAACCAATATCGGTTTCTATTTCCTGCCATCCCCGATGGGGTTCTCGAATCGGAATAGTTATAGGAACAGGAATTCCTTGTTCAGACCACTTTTGGTAAGCAAGGTATTTATTTCGACTAGCTTGAGCGCCACTAAATTTAACCCCACCCAATCCTAATACTTCAGCCGCTTGCGCTGTAATTGCTGTTGCTCCTTCATAAACTGGTAGGAGTGCATCAAGTGGTTTTTGTTGATGATAATCCGCAACTGTTTCCACTACCACAGAAGGCTGATGTAGAGGAACTTCCACAACTGCCTCTAAATCGCTACAATCAAAAGTAGGTCGCTTGGGGACAAATAGAACCAGATTACAACCAACTTTTTGCAAACTCTTAATTAAATAAATATTGGGATAGGCATGAATAATGCCAACTCTTACCTGACTTTTTTCCATCTCAAACTCCCGCTCAATTTTCGCTCAATTTTAGTTTAGAAACTGCCAGTTCTAACCCCTGGGCGCTCTTCCACAAATCCTAAGGAAGTCATGGCAGCTTCCCGTTGGTGAGGTTCAAAGGTATCGAGCATCATGTTAGTTGTCCATAGCTTGCCTACTTCACTTAATTTCCAGCTTTGGGCTGTTTGGTAAATTAACCCATTTTCTTGCCAAAAATCCCAGACATTTTGCGGAATTGACTGAATCGCCTTTTCATGAGCTTTGTCTATTTCAAAAAACTTGGCAAAGAAAGCAGCTCCTCGATTTTCTGGTGTATTCAGGGTAATAGAGATTTTTTCTAAGGGAAGTTGTCCCGCTTCAACGGTTTTAAGATACTGCTCTGTATTACCTAAGTTCATATAGCAATAACCATTGATGTAGCCTCTTGCTGACGAACCCAAGGCAATCATTTCGGCGGAATGATCTCCTTTTCCACCACCCCAAATCAATCGGAAATATTCACATACTTGAGGTTTTTTAGCAAAGATGGGATCGGCAACATCGTAATAGCCCATTTCTTTGAGAGTTGTTCGCAGTTGTTGCCCAAGAGCAAAGTGCATTTGTTGACTGGGTTTAGACGGAATAGTACCGTCTTTCATCGCCATTTTGAATTTTTTTGCAAAGGCGAAGTAGTGGAGGTTGTAGTAATCAAGACTATCGAAGTCGTGGTTTTTAAGATGAGCTAAATCATATTCAAGGGTGGTAATATTTTGACCTGGTAAATCATACATCATATCGACATTGATGTCTTCAAATCCTCGTTCGCGAGCATTTTTGGTACAATTATCTACATCTTGGAGGGTGGCAGCGATATTAAATAATTCTCGGATTTTTTCGTCATAGGTTTGCAGTCCAAAGCTAATTCTTTTAACTTTGTATTCTTTAAGTAAATCGAGCCTGGCTGGATCTGAAAGGGTTTTTGGTTCCCCTTCAAAAGAAATTTCAGCATCCGGCTCTATCTGAAAATGTTTCAACAGATTTTCAAAGATTTTTCGTAAGTTATTCACCGAAAAAATCGAAGGAGAACCGCCTCCAAAATAAACTGCCTTGAATGTCATATCTGAAACATAAGGAAGCTTGCCTACCAGTTCCATTTCCTTACACAGAACTTCTGTATAGTGGTCGTAAATTTCGCTGCCTTTATCAACTCTGACATGAAAGGGACAGAACCGACACATATCATGACAGTAAGGAATGTGAAGGTAAAGTAAATTTTCGCTGACTCCTGGTTTCGGATTGTTGAGAATTTGCCGAAATCTATTTCCATGTAAGCCATCGGTAATTTTATCTTCTAACAAGGGATAGAAGTAATAGGTCATTGGGTATAAAGTTGTGTACATTGAATTCTCCTATTTTTTAATTGGCGTTTAAACAGTAATTTTTCAGCTACAGGCTTAGATGTTTAGGCATATTTTGAGTTTGTTTTCAGCCTATTTATACCCTTTCTGTATAAACATGCTAGGGGACCACCTTACGGTAGCGTTTGTTACGATAGCCCCCAGCCTTTGGGCGGGCGATTAAACGCAGCCTCATATAGGATTGGCATTACCCTTGTTCATCTAGCCTAGTACTCTCACAAGCCAAAATTGACGGGTGGAGTTCCGAGAATAGTGAGTAGTAAAAATATTACCAGGCAAAGTTGACTTGGTGGACTACTAGGAATAAGAAAAGATATAAGCTATTAGTTTTACTAGACTGACATAGCTATAAGTGCTTGAGGAACTGAATCCTGCTGTTTTTTCAAGGCATCATTCAATATTCTTTCTGCATTTTGATAAAAAATAGCACAGATAATCGATTCAGCAATGTTGGCTTGTCTATATTGCTCTAACAAATTTGAATAGCTACCGACTACAGGCCAGTCCGATCCAAAAATAATTTTTTGAGATAATTTTTCTAGGTCAGGAAAAGCTTGTTCCAAAGACAACGGATCTATTAAAGCAGTATCTATGTACACGTTAGGAAAACTCAGAGCCATAGTCCTAGCTTCTTCATACCAGTGAGGTTTTCCTCCATGAGCTAAGATTAATACTAAATCAGGATATGTTTCTGCTAATGGCTGAAAATCGAGAGGGTTAATAAATTGCTGTTCCGTGTCTTTTTGGGCTGTTAAACCTGTATGAAACATTACGGGTAACCCCAAAGATTCACACATTTTATAAACGAATTGCATATCCTCTCTGAGAGCATTGAAGCTGTGGTCTGCTGGATAAAATTTAAACCCTTTTATACCTAACTTGATACTTTTCCAAAATTCATCTTTCGTATCATGGTAATTCGGATTGATGCTGCCAAAGGGAATAAACATATCCTTATTTTGGACAAACTCAGCAATCATTTGGCTGTCAATAGTGTAATTGGTTCCAGGGCCACATTCAGCTAGTAATACAGCACGGTGAATCCCATTGCTAGTTAGATAATTTTCTAGGATTTCTGGTTGAGAAAATACTTCGGCTATATTGACATTAGATTCCATCGGTCTGCGGGTTAGTAGCTCTTGAATATCATCTCGCAAAAGCTCAAATTTTCCAGCGTGGACATGAAAGTCGATAATTTTCATTTTTTCCTCTCCTAAGTTACATCATAATTAGATTTCTTTAAACTGGGATTGCTTTTGAAGATAACTGTTTTTCAAGATATCTTTCCAGGGGAATTTCGTGTTCTTCTTGATGATATTGTTTGATGCTTCGTCCTGAACGTCTGAGAACAGAACCCCTCTCTCCATTCGAGTCGTAGATACCAAATAAATCTTCCAAGATGTGATGTTCCGAGAGTAATTCCCCATAACTATATTTACGCAGTATTGGGTGTAAAAATACATTAGTATAGGCTTGAGAAGATCTAGGATGTCGCTCAATAGCCATAACATCTCCCTTCCATTCCCCCCACTCAAAGGTTAAGGAATAATAATGGGGTTCTAAAGAAAATTCACCTTCCTGTAAGGCTTGTATTGGTAATTCCTCATACCAACTAACTTCATCGGTAGGGTGAAGGACAAAAACATCACAAAGATATCCAAACTGAGTCCACAAAGCAGAGGTTCGACAGGCTCTTTCTAAGATAGCCTCCTTCAAAATCTCTGGTGTTGCTTGTAGTTTTCTGGCTTCTCTTTTGATTCCTTGATATCGTTCCTTAAGATATCGATACAAGGTGCGAATGTTATAGCGAAAACCATCAATGAATGCTGAGGAAGAGCGCTTGAAATCTCGCCCTTGCATGAGTGTTCCCGCAAAGAATAAATCGGCAACATTTGTTGATTCCCAATAGGGCGTTATCGCCGGAAGCTTTCCGCCTAAAATCCTGTGAGGTCGGCATTCTGGTGCGTAGAGACTATTATCAAACATGAAGCCAGTACAGCGGATTACGCGATCGTAGACTAACTCTTCAACTTCTCCATCGGCGTGGACATAAGATATTGTCACGACAAAAGTCCCATCAGGATTCTGGATAATATTGTTGACATGACAGTCAAGAGTGCCGTTTAAAAGCTTTAGTTGGTAGGTATCTAGTATTCTGTTATTATTTGCTCTTACATGTCCAGGATGGCGGGATTTCCAAGCCAGTGTTAGTGAACTGGGACTAGCAACATGGACTTGTGCTGCCGTCTCGATCGCAATGTCAGCGATCTCGAAGGCAGAGTTTCCTTTTCCTAGAATCAGGACACGTTGCCCTGTAAAGGTATTACAATCAAGTGACACTGTTTCGTAGTTCTCGGTCAGTTCAATTCCAGGAATATCAGGAATGTAAGGCTTACTAAATCCTGTTGCCACTATTAATACTTTACACCTGTATATTATTCCATTAGAGTCACAAACTTCAAAAAATCCATCTTTAGCGCGCCGAACCCTATTAATGTTTGTGTTGTAACAAATGTTTAAATTATATCTATTTGCAAATGCCTCTAAATAACTGACTAGTTCGTCAGCAAGAGGATAAAGGCGCTTGCTAAAATTGCGAAAAGGAAAACTGTAGTCATCAGTCAAGAGTGAATTCCAGTCCCACCGAAGTACAATTTCTGGATCGTCAAATATTGAGTTGACTTTGTTGAAGGAGATTAATTCTCGACGACGTGGAAATTTTTTAAAGAATGATGCAGCAGTTTCGGCTCTTTCAATGACAATATAGTTGCTTTTGCTTTGTTGCAGAAAATAAGCCATCTGTAAGCCAGCAGAACCAGCACCAATTATTAGATATTCGTAGTATTTTATAGGCATTGTTCATATTTTCCAAAGTAATTAACATTCATAGACAACAAATTTACTAAACAAAGTTAACTAAGGCTTTATTCTTCGTTTTGCACCACTCAAACCAGCAAAGGCCAACAAACTTAATAAAGAAGTCCCTTCAGGAATATCTTGGGCTGATTTGCCACCGTCGATGTAGAATTGGGCTTTATTCCACACAGCAGCGCCCACCTTGCGTCCCATTGTTCGTCCATTTAGGTCTCCATCCTGAAAATGAATACCACCATAAAGCCTTGAGATTCCAGCCTCATCAGCCGCAGCAGAAAAGGTATCCCAACAAAGTTTTACGATTTCTGCTGGTGTATTGCTTTCAAAGGTAGAACTATTTGCTGGTTGGGTATGACATGCGCCAAAGTAATCATTTCCTGTGAATTGTCTAAGAACTTCAGCAGCAGCAGCGCTAAAGGCACTGTGTCCGGATACATATTCTGCAAAAGGAGGAGTGACAAAAGTAATATTCTGGTAAGGTAGCCAGTTGGAGCCATCTATCCACTGTGAGCCTTGGTTAGGGGAACCCCATGCAAAAATTTCCTGAACTCCCGTTTCTGAATTGGTACGCACATAGGGATGCTCCGTAGGCAGAAGGTTATTACTTGCTAAATACCGGATAGCTGTAAACGGACGAACGTAATCGTAATATTCTTTAGCATCCCAAGCTGCAATCCCGGCATCAAACACGGCATTACCCAAAGCAAAAAACAACTTGACATTCTCATCAAGGGTTAGCCCATCTCTGAGTGAGACAAATTGACCAAAAAGATTCCAGTGTCCCGGTGGTAATACGGTTTGGGGACCATCTGCCCAATATTCAGCAATTACTTTTTGTTCGTCGGTAAGTTCAGCACTGTACTCAATAACTTGCAACGCTTGTTCTACGTATTTTTGAGTCCCGAACTCAGCTGGAGCTGGTGGTAAAAACTGATTGCCAGATGTCAATGCAAAAGCTGAGCCTTTGCCCCAATGTGGTGTAAGAAATTGCTGAATGGTTTCACCATTGTCTATACTCAATGGCTGCCAATAATTTGGATCTTTAACTCGATCCCAACTGTTTACTGGTTGATATCCAGTAGTATCAGCGTAACCATTTAATTGATTTAAGCTATCTTGATGTCGGAAATTTACCAATGTTTGGGCTACAAAATTACCAAGTCCTACTGCTGTATTTGTATCAGTAGATGTAATTGTGTAATCGTAACCCAATCGATTCATCAGATTATTAAATCTAGACTTCTGAGTGGGAAACAAATCTACAAGTGTGTTGTAAGCTGCATAGCTGATTGATTCGCGTTTATTCTCCAGGGTATTCATATCTGAAGAAACTTGAAAATTGTTTTTCACTTGAGTGCTGATTGCCACTGGATCGTAAGCAGACCAAGCATCATAAATACTGGTATGTAACATACCAAGACTACGGGAGGTAGGGGTGGGACCAGGATTTGTGTTGGTAATCGCTTTTAAAGCAGCATCATTCCATAAGAGAACAGGGTCATCTGACTCCATCGTCAAATCTATAGCTACTGCTGGTAATTCAGGAAATATACTAAATGTTGCTATGCTGCAAAATAATAAATGAAAAATTCTTTTTTTAAACTTTTGGTTGGCAATAAATAAATATTTATGTTTCATTTTTTTATCAAAAATTATCTTGTGATTTCTATTTTTAAATTATTACAGTAATCTTACGATTATTTATGTCAAAAATAGATGAAGATTTTCAGGTTCATCTTCATCTTGATTTTTATTTTTACATTTTTGTAAGTTATTTTAAACTTCATTAATTCTTTAAAATCATGTTTTTTTTAAACTTCATTAATTCTTTAACTTCATTAATTTTTGTTCTTTAGTAAATAGTATAATAAAACTATTGCTCAAAAGCTTGAAAAAAATATTACTAGATCAAGGAAAATAGCTTTATAAAATAATATTAATAGTCAATACTATTTTCTATTCCCTCTTCCCTACTCCCAATTAAGAGTTGCCTTTTTTGATTATTTTTATAGCATACTAAGTACAGATGAGCCTTAATTTTTTAACTTGATTAATTCTTTGACTTTGAATAAAAAGCAATTCCAATTTATATAGCGAATTTCATCTGAATGAGGTATATACTTACCGGCAGGGATGCATGTACCACAAGAATGTATACTAACGCCAAAACCGCTATAATCCTAAACCCCTTGACTCTATCCAAACCCGGGGCTACCGCAAACAAAGCCCGTCTGTAAGGACGGGCATAAGGCGCATTTTTAGAAACAATATAATCTTAGGTGAAATTACTTGTATTAGCTGAAAACCGCCACGAAATTCCCTAAACTTTATAATTTCACAAAAAAAATATCAGTGTTGTTAATTGTAAAAGCATAATTGATATATTTGAGGACTTACGCGATCGCGTAGCGCATGCATGAGCGGCTTATCGTCACTCCGGGCTATGTTGGTGCGTAGCGAATCGCTTTATTTTTCCTTTTAAATCATGGAGTACACAACGGCTTTGGGATGCCCGAAGTTCATCTACACCGCCTAATGGGCATCCCCTACAAGAAAAAATGTGCCAGTTGCGTAAGTGATATATTGATTACAAAGTAAATTCAGCAACACCATCTTCATCTACATCTGTATTTACACTTAGAGTAGTAGGCTTAAATTCAGAATCATGAATTATCTCACCCAAAGTAATTTGGGGATTTTGATGTAAGATATTCAATACACTGATAAAATCGCGAACAATTTCGCCGGGAGTAAGTAAAGCTTCGGCACCCAAACGATTAATAATTTCTTTGACAAACTCTTCTAAATCACTATTAGTTAAACTTTTTTTGTAATTGTAATTGAGAGCATGAATATCAGCTAATTTCTCTAACAGCATCAAAATTTCAGATTCACTCAACGGATTCAATTTCATTACAGGCCCATTAAATTCCTGCACCCCTGCTTTTGTTACAAAACGACTTTCTTTGGTGCGTCTTCGCCAAGCTGAATCGGAAAATAAACCCCGATTTGGATCTTCTAAAAACTTTACAGTTCCGCCAATCATAACACCTAAATGTTCGGCTTTACACTGCATTGTATCGTTGAAAATTCCCAACAATCTGTTATAATTCTTCTCCCGACTTACTGTAGGGGAAATTTGATATAAATGTACCGCTTCATCTAACAATACTAAAAGTCCTTTGTAACCAATTTCAGCTACAAATTTAGCTAGCAACTTAATGTAGTCATACCAACTTTCATCGTCAATAATGATCCGTACTCCTAAAGCTGCCCTTGCTTCCGTTTTCGTACTAAATTCTCCCCGCAACCACCGCAATGCTGCATTTTTTAAATCGTCATCATCCAAACGATAACCGCGCCAATAAGCAACAATGACGTTACCAAAATCAAAGCCGTGGACTAAATCTTCTATATATTGAACTACTTCTCTAATTTTCGCTTCTACTGCATCGTCAAAACCTTCATCTGAAGGGCGCATTCCACTTTCTTTAACGACTTCGAGTTGAATCTTATTGATCCATCCTTCCAAAATGGAAACAAAAGCACCACCATCAGGACGAGTTTTTGTTGCCAGACGACTCATTAATTCTCTATAAGTAGCCAAACCTTCATTATTAGTTCCGGCTAATCGCCTTTCTAAAGATAAATCCGCATCAGTAACGACAAAACCCAATTCCATGGCTCGATTGCGAATTAGTTGCAGCATAAAGCTTTTACCGGAACCATAATTACCAATTACAAATCGAAATGCTGCGACACCTTGTGCAACATCTTCGATATTTTGTAAAAGGCTCAAGAGTTCTTTTTCTCTACCTACTGCTATATGTTCTAATCCTACTCTAGGTACTACTCCTGCACCCAAAGAGTTTATCAAAGCTGTAGATACTTTTTTAGAGATTTTATGCCTTGTCATAGCTACACCTGATGCTGGTAGGTACTATGTCGCCCATAGCCTGTAGTAAACCTTATTAATGATATAGCATTCCTCAATGATTTGTAGAAAAAAAAATCGAGTAATTAATAGTATTTATAATAATTTTAACTTTCTTTAATTAGAATTAGAAGAAAGCTGTTTGTGTTCCATTTCTTCAGACATCATAATCAAATTTTGGATATTCTGCTGATACTCCTGATAAATTTCCGGAATATCGTTACTGGTAGAAATTATTAATTCGCCAATAGTATCTTGGGCACGTTCATTTATAGAATCAATTAACAAACTTGGCATTGTAATATTTTCTTCAGCTACCTTTTTAATGGCAGCATTAGTATTATCTTGTTCCAAGATAACTTTTAATACTTGAATTTCATGTTTTGTTAAGCTTTGCAGTAAATCCGTCCAATATGAAGCTAATTCTGCCGATTTCTTTTCCGTTGTTTCTGTTCGCTCAATGGAAACAGTTTCCATCAAGTCAGCAAAAGGAAACGCTTCTGTGTCTTCTTGGGCTTCCATCACTAATGGCTGCTGATTCTGGTTTTCTAATTGTTGTAGTAATTCCCAAACTTGGTTTTGTAATAAGTCTCTTTCTTCTTCAAGTAATGAAATTTGCTCTTTTAAATTTTCTAATTCCTTTTTCTCTTCTGCTTTCTGGGTTGCTAATAACTTTAAATTTTTCTCTAACTCTTCTTGCTCCTTATTCCTACTAGATAATATTTCTTTTTGCTTTTTCTCTTCACCTTCAAATTCTTGAAGCTGCACTCGCAAATCATATAGTTTCTCTTCTAACTGCGGTTTCAGTCTATGGAGTAAAGTTAAATTATTTTCCAGTTCTTGTTTCTCCTGAAGAAGTTCCCCTATTTTCCCATGTAACTGGGTTATTTCAGCTTTGGATACACTACAATTTAACTCCAAACGCCGCTTTTCTGCTGCAATATTATTACATGAATTGTTCGCTTCTTCTTGAGATTTTTCAATATTTTTCAGTTCTTCCTGTAGATGGATGACTTCCGATTCTAATTGCTTCTTCTGTAAGACAAATGTGCTTAATTCTCTATTGAGGCAATCTCTTTGATTGCGGCGATCGCCAATTTGATGCTGCAGTTGATTTGACTCACTATGCAAAGCACGATGATGAGCTTCTAACTGACTCACTTCTATCGTCATACCATGTTGTATATTTTCCAGTTCTTTGATCCGTTTATGAAAGGAATCTAAAATGGATAATTCATAATTTCTACGTCGTTTCTCTACTATAAATGTCGCGCAATAAGTAGCAAGTATAGTTATTATGCCCGTAAAAGTAGCACTATAAAAACTCCAGGTGATGACTAAAGTCAAACCGAAACTCACCCCAAAGGCAACTATACCTATAATAAATCGATTGCTGACCATAGAGTCTTGCATCTTGCTTGTTTTTAGCATAGTTTATTTATCAAAATATTTTGTCTCAGTATCAAAAAATACATAAAAATTTATACCCTGATGTAGTTGTTTAGTAGTTGTTTAATCGCTCAACTTAAATATGAGTATAAAAAAATAATTGATAAGTCAAGATATCTACGTAAAAAAAAATTTATTTTTGTTTTTCGTTTTCAATAATTGTCTTTTGGGCCTTCAAAAAATCTACAAATTGTCTTGCAGTTCTTCCGGAACGTCCATTATGACGGGTTGCCCATTGTAAAGCTTGACTATCTAGTTCTTGTGTACTAATTTGGATGTTAGATAGTTTTACCAAATGTCGGACAATTTGTAAATAAGCAGTTTGAGAAGCAGGCTCAAAGGTCAAGGTTAAACCAAAGCGATCGCTAAAGGAAAGTTTTTCTTGTACGGTATCCCAAGCGTTAACTTCATCGGCATCTTTCGGTTGAGGCCTATCTGCAAAATATTCCCGAATCAAATGACGACGGTTAGAAGTAGCATAAACTACAACATTTGGCGGTCTTGCTGTCAAACTTCCTTCTAAGACTACCTTAAGTGCTTTGAAAGCGTCGTCGTCTTCCTCGAAGGAAAGGTCATCAACAAAGATGATAAACTTTTGTGGTTTATTTCGTAATTTTTCGACAATTTGTGGTAAATGTTTCAACTCCGATTTAGCAACTTCTATTAAACGTAAATTAAGGTTAGCGTATTCGTTCAATAAAGCTTTAACCAAGGAAGATTTACCACTACCGCGACTACCGTAAAGTAAAACGTGGAGGGGGAGTTGTCCTGAAAGTAAAAATTCTGTATTTTTAATTAAAGTTTCTTTTTGAGAATCATAACCAACCAATTCATGTAACTGTACAGCGTCGGGGTGGCGGATACCGATAAACTCACCCTGTTGCCAGCGAAAAGCTTTATAAACAGCGAATATACCGGTACCATATTTCCGATAAAATGCTGTTAAATCTTCTACAGCATCAGTCCAATCTTCTAAAGTCCGTAATTTTTCAATCAGCGGTAATTGGTATTGTGGTTCTAGGTTCTGCTGCTCTGTGTACCATACCACCGGGGAAATTGGTAGATGGGCTACAGACTGCACCCATTCACCTAGAGAAGCAACGCTGCATTCATGAAAACTTTGCAAAGCTCGTAAATCGTGTTTCGCCGCTGCAATTAAAGCTGGGGGTAAGCTTTCCAATTGCAATTGGGCTTGGCTGCTAAAAGGATTATCGTCTGACAAAATTTGAGAAATCAGATATTCTTCCCAATTTTGATTCTTGCTAGCTAAAGTTTTGAAGAAATAGCCGTAAGCTTGAAGACAATCCTTTGCTTCAGCGTTAGGGTAGCGTATCGCCTGCAATAAATCTAGAAAAGCTTTACCTACTTCCCCTTCAAACACAGACTGGTAAAGTAAAAGAGAAGCTGCTTGGCGTTGGAGAAATTGAACTACTTTTATGGCTTGATTATTCATTTATTGGCAGGAATCGTTTATGGTAAGTTCGTTAAGTTTATAAATAATGTCAGAATTTCTGCCGACGTTGAAGACAGCAGCGCCAAATCTACACAGGTTTTTACAATGCAAAGTATTATAGCCGCTAGTCTATACGGCATTTTAGCAATTATCGGTGGCATTATCGGTTACAAAAAAGCAGGTAGTAAGGTTTCTTTGATTAGCGGTACAATCAGTGGTTTACTTTTACTAGTTGCGGCTTATCTCGAATTTCAAGGACAAAGCTGGGGTTTCACTTTGGCTGTGATTATCACTAGTATTTTAGTAATTGTTTTTGCAATCCGATTCATTAAAACACGTAAATTAATGCCCGCAGGGTTGATGGTTGTTTTAGGTTTGGTGTCCTTAGGGGTAATGTTGTCTCAGTTAGTAGTTGGGAGTTAGGGTGAGTAGTAAGAATTTAGAATTTAGAATTTAGAATTTAGAATTCACGTTTATTCTTCTCCCCTTGTCCCCTTGTCCCCTTCCTTGTCCCCTTGTCCCCTTGTCTCCTTCTCCATTTCTTATTGCAAATAATTCGCGCATATTTATTTGATTGATAAATGCTTATTGTTTAAAAACATCAAGAAGAGTCGATAATAGTCGATTTTGATGATATTCTCTTTTATCTATGAACAATTATTTCTATAATCATAAAATTTGAAAACCCAAGTAATTTATTGTCGAAATATTGTGTAGAAATGTTGCGATTGGGAGAAAAATATTCAACTATTCTGTTAAAGGTAATTAAATAGAATTAATGAATTTAAAGTCAATTTGGGGTATAGAGGATTATCGATAGTTTGACAAGGTAAATATTAGACTACGAATAAAGAAAAATAATTGTATTTTTCCGGAAAATCTCTAATAAGCTATGTACTGTGTGAGTGTTAGCTGTTGTAAAGACAATGATATTAATATTTGTTAATCTGCTAGTTGTTCAAAAAAGAATTAGAGTTGGGAAAAGAACAGGCATTAAAAGGTTAAAGCACAGATATCTATATTCGCGTAAGTAAAAACTTGAATAAAATTAAAGATTTCACCCTACAATACAAGTGAAATTTAAAGCAACAGTAAAGATAAATTTGGCATTTTGGCAGGTTTTTGTGGAAAAAATTAGGTATAAATAAAGCGTAGTCATCATTTTTTGAGATTCTCTTAAAAAGGGGCAAAACCAAAAAAGCTGATTTTAAAAGAATCTAAGGAAGTAGGACATAAGTCAACAACCCCTGGCTATAAGCCGGGAATCTCAGAGACCAGTTCTGCGAGCTTCTAGTTGACCCTTCGGGTTCGGCAGTCGCTCATGGGGGAAACCACGCCACTTGCTACAACCGTCGTGTTCCTCGGCAACGCAGTGGCTCCCCAAGACCGCGCTGCCTCACCAGACGGGCGTACCTTTGAGTACTACGTTTAGAGTAAGAGTTAAAGTTCATACCAGGAAATGCGTAGCCAGTTTCCTGCTCTATAACCGGGTGGTTAAACAGGTTTATGGGTTAAGCCAGTGCTGCTTGGATAGTTACCGACTCTAAACAAAGTCCGAGGCTAACTTAACCATCATAGTGCGGGTTAATCACCCATGGTCAAGTACACGGTACGCCCACTGTACCGTTGTGCTTTTCCTCTCAAGTTTAGAAAACCTGAGTTTCCAAGCTAATTACATTTTTTATGAAATTTTCACTATCTTCTCACAATGTTATCCAGTATCTGCAAGAAGCGGGTCTGAGTAGCTCAGAAGATGGCGCTACCGCCGATGGAGATTTGCCACACAGTAGTAGCCGCAAGAATTTAAATTTACTGGTTACTTTGGCTCCAAATCGCAAGCTGTTGGTGAAACAAGAACTAACTCAAGAATTTAATGGCATGCCCCATGAATTCTTTAATGAATGGCTGTTTCACCAGTTGCTTGAAACTTTTCCAGTTCTCGGCAATATAAAAGCGTTATCTCCACTAGTAATACATTACGACGAGGAAAACTCTATCCTAGTGCGTAACTATCTTTGGGAATACCGAGGGCTGGAAAGTTATTACAGGCGTAGTTTATATTTTCCCCCTGAATTAGCATCTTCAATTGGCAATACTTTAGCAGCACTGCACCGCGCCACTTTTAAACGCCAAAAATGTCGTGATTTTATGGCTACTGCTCCATGCCGGGGGCAGATTCGCTATCAGTATTTTAATCCGGCACAGGGCATAGATTTTCTTGAACCTGGGATTTTTGGCAAAGTTAATACTATAGCGCTAGAGTTTTACTCTCGCTATCAAAGTTACGACTTTTTAGAATCAGCGATCGCCGAGTTAGCCTGGGAATGGGATCCTTGCTGTTTAACTCACAATGACTTGAAATTAGAGAATGTTTTAGTACATTCTCGTTATTCCAATTTGGACGATCCACAAGTCAAGTTGATTGATTGGGAAGCTTGTGCTTGGGGAGATCCCGCTTATGATGTAGGAATTCTACTGGCGGGTTATTTAAAAATTTGGTTGGAGAGTTTAGTTGTAGATTCGACTTTGGATTTAGAAGAATCTTTAGAATTAGCAGCTATTCCCTTGGAGATGCTTCAGCCTTCAATGCTGGCTTTAACTGAGGCTTATCTCAAAGCTTTCCCGATGATTCTTGAGTACCGTAAAGATTTTATCCAATTGATTATCAAGTTTGCCGGTTTAGGATTGATAAATCAAATTCAGAACCAGATTAATAGCCAGCAAAAGTTAAATCATACTAGCCTCATAACTCTTGAATTCGCCAAAAATATCCTGAGTAGAACCACCGAATATGTAATAGATATTTTTGGTAAATCTGAATTACAAATTCTCAAACCTTTTGTAAAATCTGTCAATTTTAATACAATTGAAAGGGAAAATAATTTAATTCCCCTTTATTACGAAAAAACTCGCCTGCGTGGATGTTGAACCGCTAACAGTAATTTCCCGTAGAGTTTGTTTATTAGTTAACAGTAATCAGTTATTTATGGTTACTGTTAACTTTTTTTTCTCTAGAGATTTAATTTATTTTGTTAACCTATAATTGATAATCCATCTTTGAATATTTAAAACAAAATCATCATGATTGCTTCTTATAAAAATTCTCTATCAAACACTTTCTTAGATATTGCTAGTAAAATTAAAATAGAATCTAACTTTTGCATTATTCATCAGGATTATCAGCCTTTTAGTTTGCCTCCTTTAATGGCAGAAACAATTCATACAAGTTCAACACTATTACAAGACAAATATCTTACATTACTACTACGAAACTTCCTGTACGGTATTTATTACAATAATTCACTACAAATTGTATTAGCAGCAAATACTATTAATCCCAACCTGTTATTACATCAAGATTTAGAAAACAATTGTGTATTTGAAATCGATTGGCAATTTTACAATCAACTACATGAAAATAATCACGGTACAGGTTGCTTGGATTACGGTTGGCGGGTGTTGCGAAAGGAGCCAGATGGAAGTTTAGCTGTAACTAAAGGTGGTTTGACATTACATGTTGAAGAGAATCATTTAGAAGCAAGCGCTTCTTGTAGAGTTAATGAGTTAATTGCTATTCGATTACCAAAAAATCGTTTAAATAACGGCTTTTATTTAGCAGTTAGTAACGTAAGTAAACAACAGGATAATTTACACAATAACTGGGGTGAAACAGAAGTTATTAGTATATTTTTCAACATAAATCCTCAAGGTGCTATTGCTTTGATGAATAGCCTCACTCTTAAATTAAACGCCGCAGAATTACCCTTCAACTTTCAAATTCCTCATCATCCATTAGGTTGCGATCGCTATGATTCGGGGATACTTAATTTTCAACGTCAAGACTATCCAAAAATACAGGAAGTACTCAAGGAGATTTATACAGAATATCAAGGGTATTTTCAGTCAAAAATACCATTATTTACTAAGTATTTAGCACCTGGATTAAGTTTAGCGGAACAACCAGTAGAAAAACCCCTTAACAAACAAAGTTTTGGCGTAAATCGTTGTCAAATTATGGCTAATGCTCTATTTGAAGCTTGGGAAAAAGGTATTGATTCATCTGAAGAAAGGGTAGATATGATTCGTCAGCATTTTGCTTGGAAATCTGTTGATTTAGAACTTCCTTATCTTAATCCCAATTCTGAAGATATTTATTTTGGTTGGAATTAATCAGAATGCCCGAATTTAGAATTGGGCATGGGGCCCATTTGGGCATGGGGCATGGGGCATTGGGCTACGCCCCCATGCAGCGCAAGAAATATAAAATGTAAACAAATAAAATTTATAGTCTAATTCAGCAGCGACAATTTTTAAGAGGATGTTTGAAAAGTTATAAATAAAACTCGTAGACTTTCAGATCCCCTATTATACCCCTTAAAAAAGGGGGATTTCAACCCCCCTTTATAAGGGGGGAAGGGGGGGATAATCCGAGAATTGCCTTAAAAATGATACTTATTAAACATCCTCTAATCAAAAATCGTTCTTAAAATCTAACATCTAAAATCCTTTGCCAATGTCTTTTACTTATAATCGGACTATTCGCTTTCAAGATACCGATGCTGCTGGGGTAGTTTATTTTGCTAATGTTTTAACTATATGTCATGAAACTTATGAAGCAGCTTTAGAATCATTAGGAATTAATATTAAGGAATTTTTTACAAATCCATCTAGTGCTTTTCCAATTGTTCATACTCAGTCAGATTTTATTCGCCCTATGTATTGTGGTGATAAATTATTTGTTAAGTTAACTACTCTAAAAATCGGTGTTGAACAGTTTGAAATTAATTATCAAATCTATATTAACGATCAGTTAGCTGCTAAAGCAATGACTCGTCACGTTTGTATTGATGCAACAACCAGACAAAAGAAAGCATTGTCAGCAGAAATTGTCAAATGTTTAGAAAAATTGCGTTAATCGTGATATACTTCATATTTAGCACCATTACGTATAATCTGCAAAAAACTACTTTGTTGCACTACGGTTGTAAAGTGAAAACAAGAAGGGTTCGCCCTCCGTTAGCGAAAAGCTTGGACAAGTTTACCCAGAATAGTCCAAGGTTTACCCTATTTTCTTCCTCTAGCCATCTTTTCAATAACATCACTTAAACTGTTCGCTCCGAGTTCTATTCTTTTCTCTTCAAGCCACTTAACCGCAGTTTGAGTCAAAGTTAGATTAACTCTACGTTTTTCTTCTCCGTAAATTTTCTTTCCTGCCATTTGACATTGACCATTAAATGCGTATAATATAGGGATAATATAAACAGAGGTCGATAGCAAATGAGTACTTTGACTTACTGTAAAGGTTTACCAACGCCGATTTATGAATTAAATAGTTTAGGGGTTACGGATTTTGAAGCATTTTTATCCGCTTATTCTGCAATATTTCATAAAGCCGCCTGTGAAACCGTAAACCACTTGCTATGGACTGATGACTTCAATAAATCTCAATGGAATACTCACTTACAATCTAAATACGGCAATATTTAAAAGACACGCTAACGGCGTTATATCCTTTGCTAAAGGCGCGGTTGACTCTGGGAAGGAATGTCGAAAAAACCATATCAACACCTTAGAAGGTAAGCTTAAATCTATCAAAAAGTGGATAGAGAAAAATGAGAAAAAACTAAAAGACGCTTCAAAGTTCTACTCAAAGAAAAATTGGATAAATTCTAAGACTGGTTGCAGGTTTCTGATATCTTGCAGCATTGAATATAAAAATACCAACTGGCAAAATTTACGGTTTAAGCTGCATCATAAAAAGCGTTTAATCAATAAATTGACTAAGCAGATAGAACATTTAAAAAATAAGCCTATAAGAGTCAAAGTACCTCGCAACCAGTGCTTTGTAGTAGGTTCTAAATCTGAAAATTTCGGTAATCAAGTATGTCAATGGGATGGAGAATATATAAGTTTTCGGGTTCCTTACTGCTTAGAATCTAGATTCGGTACTCACCTGAAAACTAAAATAGGTGGATTTAAGCGAAATATTAATAGATTGCCCTTTGATGGTTCTAGAACTTGGCACTTCTACCGCAAGAATGAAAAATGGGTTGCTGCTGTTCAGTTTACCCCCCTCGAAGTTCCGAAAATTTCTAGACATTCTAGTTATGGTTGTATTGGTATTGATTTAAATCCCGGTTCTATTGGTTGGGGATACTCCGACTATCAAGGGAACTTAAAAGCTCATGTATAATACCTTTACAGCAAGGACTACCGATAGGTAAGCAAGACGGTCAACTTATAGATGCTTGCTTGCAGCTAGCGACTATAGCGGATACCTATTCATGTCCTATAGGCATTGAGCCGAGATGCGTGTAAGTGCGATTCGTTCTGGAGAAACCCAGCTTCTGGGGAGGATTCCAGGCTTCAGTAAAGTAACCAAAATAAGAGTTGAGTTCGCACTTTAATCCTTTACTGATGACAACTTGATATCCATGTAGGTGAAGTGAGTATCCTAGAAAACCAAGTCCTACAAACTCCAGCAAACATTAATGAGGTCTTGGTCAAATAGGGCACTATCGGTAAGAAGGGTAACACAAGATAATACTGGTAAAAAGACCGCAGGAGTGGATGGGGTAAAATCCCTGTCCCCAGAAGCACGTCTGAACCTAGTAAAAAGGCTAAGAATAAACTGCAAATCCAAACCAACACGTAGAGTTTGGATACCCAAGCCAGGAAAATCTGAAAAACGCCCGCTTTCAATACCTACAATATATGACCGCGCCCTACAAGCTGTAGTCAAAACTGCTTTAGAACCGGAATGGGAAGCTCGATTCGAGCCATCAAGTTACGGTTTTAGAGTAGGCAGGTCATGCCATGATGCCATTAAACATATCAAAAACTGCATAGTATCAAAAGCTAAATTTGTACGCTTATGCAGATATTTCGCAATGCTTTGACCGCATTGACCATAAAGCACCACCTTTTCCTTCTTTTGTGGTGTCTTCTTAATGCCCATTTATATAGAGCTTTCCATACTTGATAATCAAAGTATGAGAAGACCTGCTTACTGACCCCAAATCTGTAGTAGTTACCCCATCCTCGAATAATTGGATTTAATTTGGCTGTCACAACTTCCGGAGATACGTGAGGATTATTTTTAAGCCAAGACCTAATTTCTTTAAGTTTGGTTAAAACTTTTTCCTTTTGAGGCTTTATCAGACATTTACCTTTATAATCCCTAACGTTGTGACCTAGGAAATTGAAACCAGATTCAACATTGACAGTTTTGGTTTTATCGTGATTAAGCTCTAATCCCCTGTGTTTTAGCCATCCTTCGATGTAGGGTTTGATGTATTCAATATCCTCTTTCTTTCTAGCGGTAATTACGAAGTCATCGCAGTATCGGATAAAGCCATACCTAGACCGTATCCTTGTACTTTTTTTACCCGAGCTATAAAGGTGTTTTGTTTTCACTATAAATTGTGATAAAAATTCCTCTATGCCATGTAGGGCAATGTTTGCGAGTAGCGGGCTTATGGTGCCGCCCTGGGGTGTACCGCTAAAAGTGGGATGGATTTGACCCATCTCTACATATCCTGCTTTCAGCCATTGTTTAATTAGCTCTCTACCTGGCATTAGACCAATTGTTTTGAGTAAATAATCATGACTGATGTTGTCAAAAGCACTTTTTATATCTGCATCGAGTATCCATATATCGTTGCCAGTACCTAGTCTATTAAAGACTTGTTCAATGGCATCGTGGGTACTTCTACCAGGTCTAAAACCGTAGGAATTTGGCTCGAAGCGAGCCTCCCAACTAGGTTCTAGTGCATTTTTGACGATTGTCTGTGCTATCCTATTTTTGATTGTCGGTATTCCTAATGGTCTAAATTTTCCTTTTGACTTGGGAATATATACCCTTTTGGTTGGGCGTACCTGCCATAGAGAATATTCCAACATTTCATGTATTAGTTTTACCCGTTTTTTAGGTGTTAATGCGATTTGACCGTCAATGCCAGTCGTCTTTCTACCTTTGTTTTCTTGGGTAATTTTTCGCACAGCCAATAGCAGATTGGAGAAGCTGCGTAGCATCAATTTCATTAAACTACGCACTTTGTTCCACTGACTATTCTGGGTTGCACGGTAAATTCTTTGTAGAGCGGTTCCTAACACGTTTCTTAACTGACCTCCAATTTATAGAAGACCAGTCTTGAAGGTGTCCGTTGACTCCGATTCCTATTGAGGCTCTATCTTTCATCAGCGTTTGGAGCATTTACGTAGTATTACCGTTTGAGACCTCGGAGAAGTCTGCCACCTTTTGGTGTGGGATAATTATCCCTATCCTCCGCATTACCAGAGGCATTTGCTTTTTCTCCTTTCCTTTACCCCCTTAGTAGTTCCGTCTCCCTCGCGGTTGACCTACTTATGGTTTCGACATTTCCATAAGAACTAATGGGGCTTACCGTGTTTCATGCGTAGTACTTTCATTTGGCTGGGTTCCGTCAATACCCCGGATAGGAACGAATGTCCTTCACTGTCAAAGCCGAGACACTCTTTGACCCGTCCTACTTACCATTTTGGTTAGAGTGTTGTCAGTGCCTGTGTAACATGGCGTTACTTTCACTCTTCATTGAATCACGAGGCTTATAACGGTTCGCTTATCGCTAACCCAAAAAACCAAACTTCCCCTTGCCTCCGGTTGAGCGACACTCTCGTGCGGTAAGGCTTTCGTGGTCTGCACTCCATTGGTTTCATTGCTTACTGCCAATGTGACCAGGGTCAATGACCCTTTTACGCGGGGACTGGGGGGAAGGAACCCTCTTGTGGAGACGGCTCCTCAGTAAAATACGCTACTGCGTCTACGCACAACTTTCACGTCGCGCATCTCGGCTCAATGCCCTATAGCTTGCGAAGAGTTAGACGGGGGCAACTAAAAAAGAAACCTTGAATGAACTTGGTAATAAATATGCTCGGATGCTTTCTGGTTGGGCTTATTCGAGATTTTTCAAGTTATTGAACTCAATATGTTCTAATCGCGGCATTCGAGTATTAACGGTTAATCCTGCATATTCTAGCTTAATCGGGTTAGTTAAATATACCCGTCAATATGGTCTAGCTAGTGATGAAAGCGCTGCGTAAGTCAATGCCAGACGCGCTCAAAGGCTGGCTGAAAATATACCGCACTCCATAACCGCTTACCTTGACGTGAAGCCAGGGAAACACGTGTGGAGTGCGTGGAATCAACTGAATAAAAATTTAAAAGCTCGTACTGAAGTTAAGAATAGGCATTCTTACTACAGTATCTCTAACTGGGACTTCTTGGTCAAGGAACCGCAAGGAACCAAGCACAAACGCGCTAAGAAATGAGAGAACTTATACCGTGGAGTTTTGAATAACCAATGTCTAAGGTTGGGTTATCTTTTTTAAACGGTAGATTGCTAAAATAATAAAATATAAAAGCTGCTTAAGATTCCTTTAAGAGATATCCCACATCACACGAAAACCGGTTTCTTGAGTTCCCTCTCGCCACCAGCCTCGTCTAGCAGAGCGGGCTATCTCAGGAGCATGGAGCCAAGAACCACCGCGTCGTGCTCGTAGGCTTGTATCTTTATCTTTGTGATCTTTACACCACTCATCAACGTTTCCGTGCATATCGTATAAACCAAAATTGTTGGGATACGGAAATTTTCCTACTTCTGTTGTGCCACTGCTGTTATAATTAACAACATTCCTAGTAATTGTCTCACCAAAATAAAACGGTGTAGTAGTACCAGCACGAGCTGCATACTCCCATTCTGCTTCAGTGGGTAAACGATAAGTGCGCCCTGTTTTTTGATTTAGTTTTTTGCAAAATTCCTCTGCATCCTTCCAAGAAACAAATATTACAGGGTGTTTATCTGCCTTGAATTTAATATTTGATTGATTTTGATGAAGTTTTTTTGGTTCTCCTTCACCCATTACTTGTTCATATTGTTCCTGGGTAACTTCAAACTTACCCATAAAAAAAGTAGGTATATCTACTTTTTGTGGTGGTTGTTCATGTTCTAAATCTGTCCTTATTGCTTCTCCGAACTGTTTAACTAGTTTTTCTATTTCTTCATTTTTCGTACCCATCGTGAAACAATGGCCAGGAATTTTGACCATTTCTAAATTTATATCATTACCCAAATCTTCCTTGAAAAACTTGGCTTTATTAGTTTGAGAGTTGGTAATATTTCCTTCCGAATCTACTGTTACTACATCAAATTCAAATGTCTCCAGGGGTGGAATCGGTGGTTTGGGTGGTTTAGGTGGTGGTGTTATATTAAATGGAGGTATTATCGGTGGATTCACGTTTTTAATGAATTCACTAGTTAATAATGCGATCGCTAAGCCTCCACTTCCAAAGATAACCAATTCTAAAAATTTTCTTCGCTTTGGTGGAGTTGGTGGTGTTTTCGTTGGTGGTTCAGGTTCTGGTGTTATTTCATACTCAGGCTTATTTTTAAAATTTGGTACTTTTCCTTTGGAAGATGATAATAATGGTAATAGTTCATCGGCAATATTTTTTAAGAGTTCGTTTCTAGGAATTGATTTACGTGCAGCATTAATTAAATCTGGAACCCATCTCTCAGCGTCTGCTGTCTTTATTAATCTACAGACAATATTTTGTAAATTATCTTCTCCAGCAATTGTATCTAAATTTTTATTTAATTCATACCATAACATTCGGCTTAGCGAGGGTTTATCAGGAAAAGCATAAAGTAAAGCTTCTTCTAATCTTTTATAATGGTCACCAGATAAACTCATATTTTTTGATGTGATTTATATCCAGAAATTTGAATAAGTTAGCGTAGAGAAGCGAAAATTCTCCCAAACTGATAAAAAAGGCTGTGAGTGATTAAGGGTATGCAACAGCGATTTCATAAAGCTTTTGACGATTAATTTTACCTTGATAATTACGAGGTAATGAATCAACGGAAATCCAAATTTTAGGAATTTTATAATTACTAAGTTTCTCCTTGAGTAATAATTTAATTTCTCGATTTAAAATATCTGATTTTTTCGGTACATAAATAGCGGTGACAACTTGTCCCCAATGTTTATCGGCTACACCAATGACACAGACATCAGCAACCATTTCGGTTGTTCTAATTGCGGCTTCAATTTCTACGGGGAAAACTTTTTCTCCACCAGTAATAATTTTGTCGCTATTTCTTCCTACAATATTTAAATAACCTTGCTCATCTAAAAAAGCTAAATCATCTATTTGTAAACAACTCTGTATTTCACCATTTAGAGGATAATAACCAAGAGCTAAAGATTTGGCTTGAATTTTGATACTTCCAACTTGATTGGTTTTAATAAACTCTTGTTTATCACTAATTATTTGGATTTTTGCATGAGGTAGAACTTTACCGCAACCGCTTTTACCACTAAGAAAATCTTCTGGTTTCAAGGTAGCTATTTGAGATGCGGTTTCTGTCATTCCGTAAGTAGGAGCTAATCGAAGATGATGAAATTTGGCTTTTTGTAATAATTCATCCCAAGCCGGGGCACCTCCTAAAAGTATAGTTTGAAATTGAGAAAGCCATTGAGTTAAATCTGGTTTTTGAAGTAAACGTTGTAATTGAGTTGGAACTAAAGATATAAAAAAATCTAAGGGATTAATTAATTTATCAATATCTAAATTATCAATATCTAAATTATTAATATCAAATTTTTGTAGAGATTCAAGTAACTTAAAAGGTAAAATAACTAACTTTCCGCCAGTTATAAAACAGCGCATAAACTGCATTAAACCACTAACATGATATAGGGGCAATACACAGAAAGAATTGATTTTATCTACTTGAAAATACTCTTTAAAACCGATTACAGAAGCTGTCAAAGTTTCCCAAGTATGAACAGCAAATTTGATTTTACCAGATGAGCCACCTGTAGGAATCATAATCCTTGGGAATTGGGCATGGGAATCATCTTTTTTGTTAGGTATCTTGTCCGCTTTTTGATGAATATGGGAATTATTAATTTGTGATGCAGGGATCTTGCCTACTTTTGGATTAATATTGGAAGTATTAATTTGTGCTATAGACATCTTGTCTACTTGTTTATTAATAGAAGTATTAAGGGAACAAGATACTCCAACTACTTTACTTCCCCAAATAATATCCGGCTTAACTAAATCAAATACTTGTAACCATTCTTGTTTTCCCCAATCGGGATTGCATAAAAATACCTGACAATTTGCTCTACAAGCTGAGAGAAACGCAGCTAAAAAACCCACAGATTCCCGTTCATTTAAAATAATTTTCGGTAGACAAGAATATTTTTTTTGGAACTGGATTATCTCAAAATCAAATTGTTTAATTAATTGAATCAATAAATGACTATTTTCGCAAATTAAACAGTCATTATTTACAAAGTACTTGAAATTGTCTTCCATAGATTATCCAAACAAATTTGCTCATCTTCTACAAAAAAATGATTCACACCAAAACCCACCGCTCTTTTTTGTGGCGATAATTCTGCGGCTAATAATAATGCAGCTTCTCTGCCAATACAGGTTTCAAAAACTGATGAAAATACAGTATCAATTTTATGAGCTAGACAAAATTGGCGTAAACGTGATGGGAAACCAACTATACCGGCTTTAATCACAAATATTTCTCGCCAACCTTTGTGATAACACTCTTGAAGTTGTTTTAGAGTGGCGACAGATTCATCTAAAGCTATTTTTGTAGTGTAAAGCCGACTTAATTCCAACATTTCCCAGAATTGCTTAACTGAAAGTGGTTGTTCAAGGAATTCGATTTCTAAATGAATATCATCATTAATATTGATATCATCGCATTTTTGCAGCCAAACTTCAGCTTCACGATAGCTTAAACCACCATTGGCATCCAATCGCAATTTTGTAAAAGCCGGTAATTCTCGAATTAGTAACTCAAAAATCGATATTTCCTCAGCAATGGGATAAACGCCGATTTTCCATTTAAAAGTATCAGTATCATTTTCCCATAACTTCTGCCATTGATTTAAAGCAGCTTTACCAGCGGGTAATAAACCGCTACAAGTGAGATTTTTATGAGATTGGAAAGTAAAAGAATTATTTGTTTCTATCATTTCTCGGGCTGATTCAAAACCAAATTGACAAGCTGGTAATTCATCAGGAATCGAATCAATTGTCTCATCAGTAACGTTATTAGCTAATTCCTGACAAAATGAAACGGCTTGAGAAAGACTTTCCGAGCCAAACCAACTAATAGGAGAAATTTCTCCCCATCCAACCTTTCCGACTTCATCCTTAAGATAAAGAATAACGCCATCACGATTTTCCCAAACACCGTGAGATGTAATTAAGGGAGTGAGAAATTTACGACGATAATGACGAAATTCAAATTTGTAAACCATCTTTAACGAAGGAAGAAGGAAGAATGAAGAATCAAGAATCAAGAATGAAGAAGAAAGAGCCGAAGTTGGCTGCGATGGGGATTTAAACCATAATCCATTCACGCGTAAGCGTGGGGTGTATCTTCCTATGACTGTGGGGAATTAAACCCATATTTAAAGGTTAAATTTTGCATTAATAATAAGGGAGTTAGGAGAGAGAAGTTATAAAACTATCTGTAGTGGAAATTGAAAAGCTCCTTATTTTTTCATATCCAACCCCCAATATTAAATTTCACAAAATAAAACCATTACCTAAAAGTAAACAACACCAAAATTGGACTGCGATCGCGATAAATTTGGAGTTACTAACTTTGGCAGGTTGATTGTGATATTGTCCGACAGGATTACATAATTTTTTTATATCCAATCCCCAACACTTAATATCCTTTCCGGATACATCGGAATTATAAAAAAATGAGCTAAAAAAACTTTGCGCCCCGAGGCAGTTACCTCCGCGCCCCGAGGCTGGAAAAATACATAATCCCGATGCCAACGGATTTGATATAATTTCACAATACAAAACCTAACCCTAAAAGTAAACAACACCAAAATTGGACTGCGATCGCGATAAATTTGGAGTTACTAACTTTGGCAGGTTGATTGTGATATTGTCCGACATGACGACATAATTTTAGAGCAAAAGGTAAACTGAACCAACTTAAAAGTGTCCATAAAGGAAAAATGGAACAAAATACAAATATCAATATCAATCCATAAATACTAGCAGTTAACCAATTTAAAACTTGAGAACCTGTTTCAGTTCCCAAGCGAACAATAGATGAAAGTTTACCTACAGCTAAATCATCTTTGACTTGATGAAAGTGGGAACAAAATAATATTAAACTTGTAGCAATCCCAACTATTACCGAAGCAGCTAAACTAATCAAAGACCAACTTTGAGTTTGACTGTAATATCCTGCTGCTACACCCAAAGGGCCAAAAGCGAAAAAGCAAAGTATTTCTCCTAAACCTCGGTATCCTAAACGAAAAGGAGGTCCTTGATAAAGATATCCTAAGCCACAACACAGCAAAATTATTCCAATTACAGTTAGGTCTTTCTGCCACCAACTAATTGCTAGTATTCCTAATAATCCCAGACTGAGAAAACAATTTCCCAACCAAAATATTAATTCCTTGTCCCCTGTTAAATTCACTAAAGAATGATGTTTATTAATATCAATTCCCGTATCGGCATCAAAAACATCATTACTCAAATTTTCCCAAGCAACAATCAAAATTGCAGCAGCTAAAAATGTACAAAAAACTGCTGTATGAAACACCCTTGTTTCTGTAAAAGCGATAGCACTTCCTACCCAAATGGGCATAATCGCAACGCTATACATTGGCGGTTTCATTGCCGCCATCCATAACTTTATGTTGGGATATAAAATCAGCTTTGTATTCATCAGTCGCAATCAATTAAATTGCTAAATTTTCTACCGACACAAAGTCGCCAGCCACATTCATGGTTATACCTGTTTTACCAGTTTTCTGCCTTTTTTACATCCCTTCTCTAACAGGGCTGTATTTAGGGCGAAAAATCCTGTAAAATCTACACTCAAACCAGTATATGAGGTTTTTAGCATCAGCGTTGATGTGCATCCTCAACAATCCCTGGTAAAACTGCATCTGAATGTGTTACCTGTAGAAATACGACCACGATTCATGATGCTTTAGGAAGAGAACTTCAAAAAAATTTACGTTTATTGAGATCTATGACAGGTTCACCATCTTCTGCCGGGTTTATTGTATATAATAAGGAACTATACCAATTTCTTGTAAACAATCGAGCATATTGCATTCAAAATAATTGCACCCAAATAGCTAGTATTGCTTTAGAAATTGAACCGGTAGACCCTTTGGTTATCTTCCAGAAACTAGCTACATCTAATATGCTTAATTTCTACTGGGAAAACCCCAGTAAAAAAGAAGCAATTGCTGCTATTGATGCCGTAACAAAACTTCAGATTGAAGGTAAAGAACGTTTTACTCAAGCTGAAAAATTTATCAAATATTCTATTGGTAAAATATTTAATCTCTCGAATGTAAATAATTATTTCACTAAACCATTATTTTTTTGTAGCTTTAGTTTTTTTGATACACACCTTCAACCAGATTACCCGTTTTCTACTGCTACCATTTTTTTACCTAAATGGCAAGTAACTCGTCAAAATGACACCTGTATATTAGTAGCGAATATTCCCATTAATGGGGATTTGGATATAGAAAAAGTTTTACAAGCTTTGTGGCAGAAAATTACAGTTATCAATAATTTAAAATATGATTTTGTTAGCTTTAATGATAACAGACCTGAAATAATTCAAAATTCAATCACTAAAGCTAGTAAATTCAAATTAGCAGTATTATCAGCTTTAGAAGACATTCGTAAAGGATATTATAGTAAAATTGTATTAGCGGATGCTTTGAATATTCAATCAAGCACTCCATTGAACTTATTCAAATCATTAAATAATCTGCGACAACTACATCCCAACTGCTGTATATTTTCTACAAGTAACGGTAAAGGACAAAACTTTATCGGTGCTTCACCAGAAACATTAATTGCAATTCGCAATCAGAAATTGCTCGCAGATGCATTGGCTGGAAGCGCTGCCAGGGGTAAAACGCCCGCGGATGACGCAAAGCGCGCCAATCGTCTACTCAATAGTAAAAAAGAAAGACACGAGCATTCCCTAGTAATTGATTTTATTACTCAAAGGTTACTTAGTCTAGGTTTATTGCCCCAAGTTTTAGCGCCTAGATTGCGACAGTTATCAAATATTCAGCACTTATGGACACCAATTATTGCTAAAGTTCCTGGCAACGTACATCCTTTACAAATAGTTGCTCAACTACATCCTACACCAGCAGTCGCCGGTGTGGCACCCGATATTGCCTGCATGGAAATTCGTCGTTATGAAAGTTTCGAGAGGGGTTTATACGCCGCACCCTTGGGTTGGATAGATTCTGAAGGTAATTGTGAATTTGTTGTGGGAATTCGTTCAGCGCTAATTGATAGCAATACAGAATCATCCCTGCTTTATGCAGGTGCTGGTATTGTACCAGGTTCCGACCCGGAAAAAGAATTTGCGGAAATTCAACTTAAATTACAAGCATTGTTAAAAGCACTTGCCTGAAGGATCAAAACTCTGAAACATATAACACATTAGCAATCAGCGGACTTTTTGATCCTCTGTATTTCATGCAATTGAAATACACCATTACAATAAACACAATTTGATCCGGCGTTGAATTTCCTTCACCTTGCCAAAGTGGCAACCAGAAAGACTTTTTCTGAATTATGATTCAAATCAATAAGTCTACTTCAGTTAATTCAGGGTGCTGAAATTCCTATCATAAGTCTGTCAATCGAAAATATGCTCAAGGTGATGTTTGAAGCGGGATTTTGCGTAATTTCACAAATTTTCTCGCTTTTTTTTTTGACTTTAGTATTGGCACATGCTCCAGGAGAAGGAGTAATGAGTAACGAGTAATGA
>DESS01000193.1:0-9511 GCA_002361335.1 Richelia sp. UBA3308 | reverse complement strand
GAGTAATGAGTAATGAGTAAAGAGTAACCACTAACAACTATAATAAATTTTTGTGAAGAAAAGGCTTGGCATTTTCACCTGTGTAACTACTTGCGACATGGCCGTTGCCTGTCATTCTATATTTATAGGTTACCAAACCTTCTAAACCAACGGGACCCCTAGGTGGTATTTGTTGAGTACTAATTCCAACTTCTGCACCGAAACCGTAACGGAAACCGTCTGCGAAACGAGTCGAACAATTATGATAAACTCCTGCTGCATTCACCAATGATAGAAAAGTTTCGGCTGCTTCTATATCTTCTGTGGCGATCGCATCGGTATGTTTGGAACCGTATTGGTTGATGTGGTTAATTGCTTCTTGTAAAGAATCAACAATTTTGATTGACAAAATCAAATCGCTGTATTCTGTTTCCCAGTCTGTTTCTGTTGCTGTTATGACGTTGGATAATATGGATTGAGTTGCTTCGTCTCCCCTTAATTCTACGTTTAATTTTTGTAAAGCTTCTGCTAAGAGTGGCAAAAAACTTGATGCAATCTCTTGATGAACTAGTAAAGTTTCGATTGCATTACAAGCAGCGGGGTAGTGAGTTTTGGCATCTAGTGCAATATCCAACGCTTTGTCAATATCCGCAGCTCGATCAATATAAAGATGACATATTCCGTCGGCGTGGCCTAATACCGGAATTGAGGTATTTTGCTGCACGAATCTGACAAAAGAATTAGAACCCCTGGGAATAATCAAATCTACATATTTATCTAACTTCAAAAGTTCGAGAGTTTCTTCTCTGGTGGTTAATAACTGCACTGCATCTGGGTGAACTGTAGTTTGTGATAATCCTTGCTTAATCGCTTTAACTATAGCTTCACAAGAGCGAATTGCTTCCTTTCCACCTTTAAGAATTACACCATTTCCCGATTTGATCGCCAGAGATGCAATTTGAATTGCGGCTTCAGGACGTGCTTCAAAAATCACTCCCAAAACCCCCAAAGGACAACTTACACGCTTAAGAACCAAACCAGTATCTAGTTTACGATGAATTTGAACGTTGCCAACAGGGTCAGAAAGCTTTCCTACATCCCTTACTCCGGCGATATTATTTCTTAATTTATGTTCATCTAACTGCAAGCGCTTGTAAAGTGGTTTGGCAATTCCTTCGCTTGCAGCAGCTTCACAATCGGCAATATTAGCCTTAATTATTTCATCTTGTCCTAATTCTAAAGCACTAGCGATCGCTTCAATAGCTTCATTTTTCGCCGCAGAAGATAAAACCGCCAGTTTCATAGCTGCAAGTCGAGTACGTAAGGCGATCGCAATTAAACCGGAAGAGTCATGATTGGAAGCTGTCATGGTATTGCTCAAAAACGCAGTCTTATTTTACATCCTACCGGTGAATGAGAAAAATGAGGATTCGAGTATGTACTCTGAAAGTTAAAAATTTAAACTCCAGTATGCCAACTATTTAATTACCCTTAATAGATCCCATACTAAACTGTATTTGAAAGATATTTTCATCGGTTTTCAAATCTTGTCCAGTTTGATCTTTGCCAAATTCGTATTTATTATTAAACCAGTTGAAGTTTAACCGCGGACTATTATTCTTATCGGTTAATTTCAATGAAGCTTTCGCGCCAAATTTAGAATAGCTAGAACTTTCACTAATTGGGGTCAAATATCCTGATACAGAAAAGCGTTTATTTAATTTTACTCCTAAATTCAGGAGTAAAGTATTTTCGCGAGAGTCGGGTAAAATATCACCTAGGAAACCAACTATACCGAGAGAAACCGGCTTAAAATTCGCTTTAGCACCCAAGGTTACTGAACTAGCGCGAGAATTAATTAAAATGTCGCTAACGTCTTCTCTACGATCGAGCGCCCAATTAAAACCTGTAGAAAATAATAACTTTGAAGTTTTATTTAAATTCAAATTTTTCAGAATGCTTCCTTGTAGCGTACTGTAGTAATCTCGGTCTGGGTTAGTATAACCTATAGCTGCAATTCGATATAGCCAGCCACCAGGATTCACCTTAGTATAATCTAATCCTAAGTATGCATTGGGATCTTCTGAAAAAATTGTTCCGCCATAATAATTGAAAACCTCATCATAATCGGTAATATTTCCAGTAATACTCAGATGAGGATAATAATTTATCTCTTCTTTCCAAATAGATGTATTAACTAAATTGACATCTGTTTCCAAATATGACTGATAAATCTGAATATAAAAATCAAGTAAATCAGCTGATGAAAAAGTCTCACCATTGATTATAGATTGAAAAGATAAATTTCGATCCGATGAGTTACTACTACCTTCTGCGCCAACTCTAGATAAAGTTCTCTGAGGAGCAGATGCTTCATAGCGAGAATTGGTTGAATAACTATATTTTGTAATAGGAGAAAGGCCAAGCCAAAAACTTTTGAATTCCGCCGCTGGTAATTGCTTTGCTTTAGTTGATGATGTCTTGGGATTATCAGCTTTACCAATACCACCGTGATAAATAGTCAAGCTATTTGCAGGAACTCGACTATTATTTGCGGATAAAAATAGGTTTTTATTGAAAATAGGCTTAACTTTATTTGTTGAACCTTCTAACTGGGGTTCTATATCTGGTATTATTTCGCTACCTAATTGTATTGCTGAATTCAGTAGAAAATTATCATCGTCAACAATTAAATTAGTGCTGCGTACAGTGCGTCCAATAACAGCTTTTTTATCATTAGCTTTGACAATTTGTCTGACTCTAGAAAAACTAAAAACTAAGGTATTATCAATTTCTTCTTCTCTATCAACTGTACCTCGATCGGTTTGTGTATTTCCTGCGACAACCCCAGCACGAGGAATATAAAGGTCAAAAGCAACATTTTGACCGTTTGCTCCTGTTTGAAAACCTGGTTGCTCGATGGCTTCTACTGATTCCGGAGTTAAAATTTCACCGACATTTTTATTTACAGTTATACGACTAGGGAGAAAAGTATCGGGGTTAATATTATCTCTAGTACTAAAAGTTGGAATATAACTACATTGATCATCAGAATTTGTATCGGGAAAAATACAATTTCCTGTAAAAGTTAATTGTAGTTCAAACCCTTGTAAGGTTTGAGGAAATTTTTGGGTAGTAGTTATTTCTCGATTTTTTCTAACTGTTTGCAGTTGTAAGTAATTTCCTGTTTGCTCTGACGTAAAAACGTTATCTTTAGTGACACTATATTTAATTTGACTATTAATTCTGACAATACCTTTAAATTTAGAGTGATTGTTAATATCGCTACCAAAATTGTAACCGCTATGAAACTTCCATTTTGTTAGATGATTAATCGAATTACCATTAATAGGTATGGTGGTTACAAAAGGATTAACTTTATTATCTGGGACAATTTTAGGAGGATTAATGAAATTTGGGTCTTTGTCTGATGATTCAACTTCAAGTTGTTGTGCAATTGACTCTTGTTTTATTGTGTTATCTGTTTCTAATGACTTATCTTGCAATGATAATTTTTTTATTTCTATCTTTTTATTTTCTTGTGATAAATTATTTTTGAGATTTTGACTAAGTTGTGAAAAATTATGTTTTAAAACTATATCTTCTTGCTCTGGAGTGCTTATTGTTTTTATTAAATTATTCTGTGTTGACGAATCAGAAAGTTTTTCAAAAGTATCAATAGAAGATTTTTCGCAATTTACACTATATACATCGTCCTCTAATTTATCTTTTTTGTTTGAACAAATATTATTTGCTTGAGCCGATTGTATATTAATTATGGAAATAGCAAGCAAACTTACCGGAGCGATAGACAACAGCTTTTTATTGCTATTCATTTTTCTACCATTTTCTATTTAGGCTAGGGGTTTATTTCGTTAAAATGATTTCTTTTATTCACTGGAATAAAAATTTTTATTGATGAAGCTAATTTTTTTTTATAGCTCAATAAAATTAGCCAAAACAAAATAAAAATCATTTATTACAAAAAGACTTTTTAAGTTAGATATTGTGTTTTTTCAATTCTGATAATTACTTGGCTGATATAATGTTATAGAAAAGATTTAGTCAAACAAAATCTTTTACTATAGGCAGAATTTATCACCAAAGTTTAATTTGAGAAATGGTAAGCATGCTCACCAAAATCTGTTATATACAGATTAAATGGTGAGCAAAGCATACCTTACAAAACTATTGACTATAGGTTTGTAAAACTATGAAAAATTATCCTTAAAGTCATTAGTCATCACCAGGCCAAATTGGCTCTTCAATGGATTCAGTCTCAAAAAATCCTACAGCACCTGAAAATTCAGCACCTTCTCTCTCTACAGGCCCAGGTTCATTACCGTAATAGTCACCTATTACGATTTCCCCATTGCTAGCGGCAGTACCTACAGCACCAGCAAATTCTGGAAGTGCAACAGCCGCTGCACCATTGTCACCAAAACCAGCTGCTGCAGATACACCAAGTACATTTCCTTCAATATCTGTATTAATTAATACGGCTGCAGCAGCATTCCCAGCCTCTGTTGAAAGACCAGAACCTTCTACAACATCTATAGTAGTTTGAGGCAAAGCATTTTGAGCCAAAGCACTAGAAGCTAGGCCCAAAACGCTAGCGGTAGCTACTGTCAAAGCGATAGCAAGCTTAGTTCTAATAGCCATGTTTTCTCCTTTATTGGGTTATTAGCCAACAAAATCTCAACCTAAACCTGAATAAAAATTGAGGCTTTGGTTGAATCAAATTTCGTCCCTAAGAGGTGTCTGTTGCTCTTGTGAAGCATACATACATCATGCCAGAAAAAGCTGATTTTTTTAAGTATTATTTAATGTAATTAGTATTATTTATATCTTTTGAGATACGTAATTATACATTCAAGGAAAGTAGTTTAAAGTTAACAGTGCAGGTGTTATGTTTAATTACTCACAATCGATTTTGAGTAACTTTTAATAAGTGCTAAAGCTATTACTATGAACTTTTGTTAATTCTCATAAAAGACTACAGTTGCCTCAATATAGGTATTTTTTCTCTTCTAAAAATATTTCAGATACCATCCGGAATACTCGAACTTAATTGTGTAGCCTTCTGTGTTGAAATAAATATGAAGATCGAGCTTTTCAAATCATAATACTTTTATATACTTTTATCTATTTTCAATTAGGGATCTCGACATAAATCCCAGCTATCTTGATACTAAATAAGCAAATACTAATTGTAACTATTATGACTTATACATCTAACTTTGAGACTACTCAAGTTCAACTAAATAAACCTATTTTGACACCATATTCTACAGGTGAAGCGGTAAAAGAACTACAACAGTTGTTAAAGCATTGGCAGTGTTATTTTGCTAAAATTGATGGTATATTTGGACCCCAAACCACAGCTGCACTCAATTGTTTTGAGTACTGGATGTTTTTAGCAGAAGATGGCATAGTTCATGAAAATACTTGGCGTTGTTTATATAAAGGTGCCCCGGTAGATATGCCCTTACTTAAAAAAGGTAGCAGAGGAGAATTAGTTGAAAAAATCCAGGAAAGACTTTTATGGTCGGGTTTTTTTGAATCTGCAATTACCGGCTATTTTGGTATCGTAACCGAAAATGCCATTCATACTTTACAAGAAGATACTGGATTAGTCCCAGACGGAATAGTTGGCGATCGCACTTGGTTTGAGTTGTCTAAAATTCGCGAGTATGGCTGTTAAACGTTTAATATCAAAACTTTTCTGATACAGTCGTAGCGTTTTATTTTCATTGGTAAACAATCAAAAACGTCGCATTGGTTATATTTTTAGTCTATTTCAATGGAATTACTGGATGAAAATTAATTTTTAAAGTAAGTCAATTACAAATAATCGGATTTTTCAATCAGACTGAATCCTGTAGACCCCTTGATTCGATTTGTAGTAATATCAGATGCGTAAAGTCTCGGCTGCAATTTTTACAAAGGCGATTTATATAATTCCGGCTTTTTCTCAATAAAAATACGGTTTTATAACTTTTTTAGTGATATAAAATACTTTTACCGCTTGTAAGTTACCAAAAATCGACTCTAGATTTAATTCTACAAAGTATCTGCTGCAATTTTTACAAAGACTATTTATATAACTCCGGCTTTTTCTCAATAAAAATACGGGTTTATGATTTTTTTAGTGATATAAAATACTTTTGTTCCTGGTAAATTACAAAAAATTTGCTGTCCTCTTTAATATCGAATCCGTTGGCATCGGAATCATATATTTTTTTCATGTGCATTAAAAATGCACAACAGTTTATTAAATAATTCCGATGTAAGCGGAAAATATATAACTCCAGCTTTTTCTCAGTCAAAATACGGTTTAATGATTTTTTTTGTGATGTGAAATACTTTGTTTACGTAAATTAATTAACAAATGTACATGTAAACATATTATTTTCCGAGTAATTTGTGATAAAAAGATACAAAAATAGCCCAATTGAAAATAATGTCATTAATAATTGAGAATATTTTCATTTAAACAACGAAGTTAACTTGTTTTTTGGACGTGATATAGGACACTTTTAATGTAAAATAAATTTTAAATAAAATCTGTTTGGACCTATTTTTGTTTTTTTTAATAAAATAATTTTACGATCTGAGTCTGGAAAAATTATTCCTTAACCTTGGAATACAATTCCAAGGTAGGGCTGATTACTATTGTTTCAACTTCGCCTTCGCTTGTTGCCAAAGTGCTTCCAACTCTAACAAACTATATTCCGAAAGCGGACGCTCAGCAAATGCTTCCATTTTTTGTAATCGCTGAATAAACCGTTTATTTGTCCCTTGTAAAGCTTCACTGGGATCTAAATTATTCCATCGCGCCAACTGAAGAACAGTAAATAATAAATCTCCTAATTCTTCTTGCTGTCTTTCCTGAGTTTCCTCTCTCAAAGCTTGTTTAAATTCAGCTAACTCTTCAGAGAATTTATCCCAAACACCATCGATATTTTCCCATTCAAAGCCAACATTAGCAGCCTTTTTAGAAATTTTCATCGTCGCCATTAACGGCGGTAATTTACGAGTATAACCACTGAGTTTATTGCTAAGTTTTTGACTATCTGCTAAGGATTCGCCCTTTTCAGCCGCCTTAATTTCTTCCCAATTTTGTTTGACTTCATCCAGATTTTCCACCGACAGATCACCAAAAACATGAGGATGACGGCGAATCAACTTTTGAGAAATACCTTCTGCGACTTCTTTGAGGGTAAAATCTCCATATTCGCCAAAGATTTGGGCTTGTAAAACAACCTGTAAAAGTAAATCCCCCAATTCCTCGGCAATATGATTTTTATCGCCACTTTGAATAGCATCAACCACCTCAAAAGCTTCTTCAATCACATAAGGAGTCAGGGTTTGGGGAGTTTGCGCCAAATCCCAGGGACAACCACCATTTGGCGATCGCAATTTCGCCACCACATCAATTAATTCTTGTAATGCCCTTAAAGTACTCATAATGATTTTAGATTTTAGATTGAGAGGAACGGAGTGATATCATGTCTGGTTAAACAGTTATCATATCTGTGGGGGTCAATGAGTAACGAGTAACGAGTAACGAGTAATGAGTAATGAGTCTTCATGGTTATGTTGGTAAGGGCCGTTATTCTTAAGTCTTGGTTATATAGTAAGTAATTTGCCGGACTTGATATGAGTAGTGAGGAGTGAGTAATGAGGAATTCCCCATCCCCCCATCGCCTTATCTTCCCCGAAGCCCATCCTACTTCCTTTTCACCTGAGATTTACGGCGACGACTGGAGGATTTACGTTTTTTGGTTTTCTTTTTGGGTAGTAAACTGGTAATACCTTTTCTTTGAAAGCGTTTGTAAGCAGAATTTGACCAGTCACTAATGGAATGACTCATGGCACCTAGTTCCAAACCCACAAACAACGCCAAGAATTCCTTTGAATGAAGATTGATTATTTCTAAAACATTTTCAGCAACTTGGTGCCAACTCCAATTCATATTTAATAGTTTCTCGGCAATCAGTAAAATAAAGATTGCCACCACGGTTACTATGCCGCATAAATAAATTACCCTCAGAGTAGTACCAATTAACGGACCGTGAGATAAAAAAGAACGATGGCGGAGACTTTTTTGATAGGGAAGCCAAATAAAGCGCAAATAACCCCAGCGTTGATACTGAATTGAATAAATATCCAAATCTGGACCAAACATCAATCCCCCAAACAAAAACCCACCAGTTATTAATAAAGTCATACTGCTGCTGCGAGTCTGCCAAAAAGTGACAGCCGCAATAAACGGTAAAGCCCAAATTGTAATGCGATCGTGAGTTTGACCAGAAGGCATAATTAAAATTGGCGAATTGGGCATGGGGAATTGGGCATTGCAATAAGTTATCTATTGCCAATTAGCAAAACTCGTAACTTGATTCAATCTTTGTTTAATCAAAGCCTGGAGTTGTTCTAACGCCCGAATCATAACCAATCACGGTACCATGATACAAGGTACAGCTAGACCTGATTAAAGATAAACGATCAGCAACGAAAGGGTGCCGGAGGCAATCGCAAAAAAAAATTATTTTCTCAAAAAACTTGCTTTACACAAAATACTCTGCTATCTTATTTAAATGTGAGCCGACAAGGACGATTAGCTCAGTTGGTAGAGCGCCTGCCTTACAAGCAGGATGTCACTGGTTCGAGTCCAGTATCGTCCATTTTTAAAAAATATTTATCATATTAATTTTGTAAATGAAGTTGGTTTTGATAAAAAAATCTTCTGGTACAAGCTTTTAGCCGATGTTAATGGTGTAGCTCTGTTTTTTGAAAACTATTTTAGCGGCTAAAGATAATTAATTAGAGCAATAAGCTAAGCTAAATTAAGCAAGCGTTTTCGGGGAGAAGAATTAGTGGATGGCAGAAAATACGCCTTAGCAACCCAGCGCAACCGCGAACCGATTTTACAAGTACTTTTAGACGTTTTACCACCCACTGGTACAATTTTAGAAATTGCTAGCGGTACGGGAGAACATGCCACATACTTTGCACCGCGTTTAAAACCTCGAAAATGGATTCCTTCCGATACCGATGCTTCCCTGCGTGAAAGTATTGCCGCATGGATAAAATATTCTTCCAGTGACAATCTCTATCAACCCCTCGATATTGATGCTAGTCAGCCGGTTTGGAAGGTAGAAAAGGAAGTATTATCAGGAATATCAGATATTGTGGCTATGGTGAATATTAATATGATTCACATTTCACCGTGGTCAGCTTGTTTGGGATTAATGGCTGCTGCTGGTCGTATACTTTCATCGGGAGGTATATTGTATTTATATGGTCCATATAAACAAGGTGGGAAGCACACGGCACTTTCTAATGCTGATTTTGACCAATATTTACAAGAACAAAATCCGGAATGGGGAGTACGTAATTTAGAAGATTTAATTGAAACAGCGAGTAATCATAATCTTAGTTTTGAAAAAACATACCAAATGCCAGCCAACAATCTTTCGGTAATATTTAAACATTCTTGAATTGGGAATTGGGCATGGGGCATGGG
>DESS01000346.1:1688-8274 GCA_002361335.1 Richelia sp. UBA3308 | reverse complement strand
GATCGAGTTTAGAAGATAAAGTTACCGATGTGGTTGTTAAGCCGATCGATTGGCAAGAGTTCAAGGATAAGAGTTATTTTACTTAAGTAATAAGAAACTTAAATCAATTATTTAAATTTTAAAAGAATCAGAATGGTTAAATCATAATTCAACTATTCTGATTCTCAAGGTTTATTTATTTTTGATAGAACCCACTTTAATATCTTTAAGTAAAAAAGGCATAGCTATACCACCAAGAAAGCTCGAAATAATCATTGGCAGCCATAAACCAAATCCAATGCTTGTTAAAGTAATTAAAGCCAAACAACTAATAATAATACCTGACCCTACTTGTTTAAAGAAAAATAATGGGTCACGTAGTAATTTACCTTGAAAAAATAACTTAATAGAAAACCAGGCTAATTCAAACATTAATAATTTTCCTATCTTAAAACTGTAAATATTATCAAACTAAAAATCATAGCAGGCATTACACCAAGTGGCCCATATAGTCCACCTATTCTAGCTGCTAATGAATTCCCAATATATTTACCAGCTAAAAGAATGCCGCCTATTGCTCCACCTAAAATTGATAATAAACTAGCAATACTTAACCAAAGTAGTACAGTTAAAAAAGTCATTTCTACAGTGTTAATACTATTAGACAAGTAAGAGTAAATCGTTATTGTTAAATCTTTCATCAAAATCCCAAAGAATTAACTGTTTAAAAAATCAGAGAACGAGCAACAAATAATCTTTAACTTTGTCAAATTTATCAAAAATCAGCTAAGTATAAAAAGTTTATTTGTCTGCTTAATTTTATATTAATTTAATTTCTTCAGAATACATATAAAGAAAAATTTGAATAAGTTACTTACTATCAAAATATTTTAACAAACATAACAAAAATGAGTACAATTTCAATTAAAACACATTCTTTCTAAGCTTTAACTCTAGTTTGCCAGACCCAGTCAAGTATTAATCTAAAAAAAATAAGTATTTAGACAAGCTTTTATTTTTTGTAAGCTCGTCTAAAAAATAAAAGCTTGTCTAAATTTTTGAGGATTTTTTTAACCAATTGAACCAGTCTTTTAACCCTTCCCCTGTTACTGCAGAAACTTGAAAAACTTTGAGCTTAGGATTGACGTTTAGAGCGTAATTAATACAACTAGTAACATCAAAATCTAAATAAGGGAGTAGATCGATTTTAGTTAAAATCATAACGGAACTAGCTCGAAACATATGAGGATATTTAATTGGTTTATCCTCTCCTTCAGTCACAGAAAGAATAACTACTTTAGCGTACTCTCCAAGATCGAATAAGGCTGGACAAACTAAATTACCCACATTTTCAATGGCTAGAATAGAGTTTTTCTTAGGTTTTAAATGATTTAATGATTCTTGAATCATTTTAGCTTCTAAATGACAAGCAGTATCTGTATTGATTTGAACTACATCACAATTAGTAGCTTTAATCTTTTCAGCATCTTTAGTAGTAGATTGATCCCCTTCAATTACCGAAAATGATATTTCAGTTTGCAATTCTTTAATTGTTCGGACTAGTAAAGTTGTTTTTCCTGCGCCTGGAGAACTGACTAAGTTTAATGCCAATATATTTTGTTTTCGAAAAAAATTTCGATTTTCTAAAGCCAAATTATCATTGACAGTTAAAACATTTTTTTCTAAAGAGACTATTTTTGTAGTGGGTCGTAAACTTTTTTGCTCGACTACTTCTTCATTATAGTGAGAATGCTTATCTTTAGTAATTTTATGACTATGAGTCACGACACTTCCGTCAGAAAGAATATGACTATGTGCGTTCGCAAAAGAATATTTTTGTTGTTCTGTTTGCGGCTTTTCTATTTGATTTTCAATACTTTCTGGCTTTGATATTTTTATATTTGCTCCTGTCGAGCAACCACAATCTATACACATTGTTCTTCTAGTTCCAATTCTTTGACTTGTAATTCTTGACCCTGAATAATTTCTAATTGAGAACTTCCACAATTACAAATACCAAAAGGTTGGGATAAAGATATCCTTGTTTTACATTGATTACAATAGGCAAGTCCAGGTATTTCTCTAATTTCTAAAATTGAGTGTTCTAATGGCGTATCTTTAGCACAAGCTTCAAAGCAAAAACGAATCGCATCTGGTAAAATAGCAGCAAGTTTTCCAATTTCTACCACTACTTTTTTGACTTTTGCTCCTTGACTATGTTCGATAGCAATAGCAATAATATTTCTAGTAATTCCTAATTCATGCATAAAACTCATTCAATTCTGTTTAGTTATCTATTGTCAAACTCAGATTTGGTATAGAACTATAACCACGACTTCGTTTGATAAATTCAAGACGAGGGATAACAAAAACGACAACTATAAGGATCGATAATTTCGGCAGAACAACGCTAGCAACTAGCCAAATCCGGGCCTTGACGATTAAATTGGCTAATTTTCTTGGTGATCTGCCAAAAAACTTTCTCTGCGGCTCGTTCAATTTGAGAACTTAAAGTTAAACCAAAATTTAAATTTTCAGCTTCAATCAAATAAACCGTAACATCTTCAGGAAAATTATCTCCAAATATCCTGCGTCCGACAGCTAATGCTGAATCCCAACGGAAATTGTGTAAACTGTAAATTACTTCGGGTAAATTTTCAAGTACTTTACCAGGCACTTGATAAATTGTTCCTCCAGAAGAATTACTAGAACTGGCATCGATAACTATTAGAGAAGTACTCCCTCGTGCCTGAAACA
Organism: Richelia sp. UBA3308; assembly: GCA_002361335.1. Lineage (GTDB taxonomy): Bacteria > Cyanobacteriota > Cyanobacteriia > Cyanobacteriales > Nostocaceae > Rivularia. The sequence goes on along the minus strand of DESS01000346.1, from coordinate 5,538 downwards.
TTACTTCCATTCCTGCCGTACCGCAGTCAAACACCCGAACGTTAGGATAAGGATTACTAAGAAGCCATTGCTGTAAGCGTTGTGCCACAATTACTCCTACAGCGTCATCACTGCGATTTAAATTACCACACCCAACAATTGTTAACATCGTCTTATTTAATCCTTTCTAACTGTGATGGTGCTATTTACGGAGCTGATTTAAGAAGTTCTAAAACTGGATAATTCTTCACCAGTTTTAGAATCGTGAGCATGAACGGTACAAACTAAACAAGAATCAAACGAACGAGCTACGTGTCCTAATTCCACTGGATTACTAGAATCCTCAATTGGAGTACCGATAAAAGCCTCTTCAATTGGCCCACGTATTCCTTCTCCATCTCTAGGGCCAACATTCCAAGTTGTCGGTGCAATTATTTGATAGTTGCTGATTTTACCATCTTCAATTTCTAACCAATGAGATAAAGCCCCTCTTGCTGCTTCAGTTGCACCCCATCCTTTGCCATTACCAGGTGATTTTGGTTCAATATACCACGGCTCTTTGAGATTAAATTCACGCAAACAATGTTCTGCTTGTCGATATAATTTAACAGTTTCGTGCATTCTTGCTAGAGTTCGTAAATGTACGCTCGCACCTCCTAATTTTTTAAACGCATCAAGGATAAAGCCATCTTGATGTTGCCAGTCTTGTCCATGTTTTCCTCCTGCGATTAATTGACGAGCTAGAGGACTCACTTCTAAACGACCTATATCTTGATGTTTTACGGCTGTAGACCAGGAATATGCACCTTCGTAATTTTTGCTAATATCTGCGCTAGGATTGGTGGTACGCTCAAAAGGATGAACGTCAGAATCACTCTCATCGTACCAAGCATGAGTCGTACTTTCTCTAACAAAGCTTTGATCCATTTCGCTATGAGTATCGGTGAAACTATTGTAGATTCCGCCTTTCATAATCATTGCTGCACTTCGACCTTCAATCGTCGGTCGATTATACTTATCTTCATGAGGCAAATAACCCCAGCTCATGTATTTTCCTGGCCCCACACCATATCGATCCAAACCGATATCTAATCCCATACGCCAGTAAAAACCTAGATCGCTATTACTGTGGCTAGGACTTTCATCTAACCAAGCTAAGAAATCATCATAAGTTTGTATTTCTTCATACCGTTCTAAAGAACAACCCAACCAAGTTGATTCCAACCAATTTTTGCGGAAATATTCTAAAATCCCCCACGAACGCGTAATATCGGTTAATTTAGGCGAAGAAACAATCCCTCCGGGCACCATATAGCTCGAATGAGGCCATTGTCCTCCAAATAATGCATAAATTTCGAGAGGCTTGGCAGAAATAGTTACTCCTAATTCAAAAGATGTTCCTTTATAAAGACTAAAGCGACGACAAGCTTCTTCATAAAAAGGACTATTTTCATATTTTTTATTGGTTAAATCTGTCGCGTAAAGACCATAGAAAGCTCTTGGTTGACTTTGTATTGTTTCGACTAACTGACCTAGATTTCTTGCTAATATTGCATTACGTGGTACTTCTGTTTGCCATGCTGTGTCTATTGCCCATGAAGCACAAGTTAAATGTGATGCACCGCAGATTCCACAAGCTCTAGGCGTTACAATTAATCCGGCTTTTGCATCTTTACCTCTAAGTAGGATTTCAAATCCCCGGAACATTTCTGCATGAGTCCAAGCGTTTACCACATAGCCATCTTCAATATCTACCCGTACATCTAAATCCCCTTCTACTCTTCCTAGTGGTGATACATTAAGGGTTTTGATTACCATAGCTATCTCCTCTTTAATTTTAAAGTGAACTAAGATCTATAATCTCTTAATTCACCTCAAAGTAATTTACGATACATTAAGATGTTTTAAACTCTAATCATCTACAGATCTTGGCGGAGTCATACTTTTAGCTACCATAGTCATAATCGCGTACTCTTTTGGTTTAACACCCGGTGGCAATTCTTTTGGTACTCCCATCACTGTTGGAGTTTCAAATACCGTTCCTTCTTTTAGCTCGTGGAAAGGAAATGCTGGTTCTGTACAGCCAATACATGGCATTCCTGCTCTAGTTTTTGAAGAAACTTTATTCCATAAGATTGTATTACAAGAAGAATGAGTCATTGGGCCACGACAGCCTAAATCATAATACAAACATTCTCCTTTATTCTGGCCAAATTTTGTTGCAGAAGTACGATAGGAAAAATCTAGATTTCGAGTACAACCTGTTTGTGTATAAGTACTATAAAATGCTTTTGGACGATTATATTTATCCAATGCTATGTCACCTGCTCTTCCAGTTGCTACTGCTACTAAAATTTGTGAAATCCAATCTGGATGAGCTGGACATCCGGGGATATTAATTACTGGTAAACCTGCTTTACTAACAAAATCACTCCCTAAAAAACCACCTTCTTTTTTCTTTGTAAACTGCAATCCTTGAGATTGGCTCGGATTCGGTTCCATTGCAGGAATCCCTCCATAGGATGCACAAGCTCCTACAGCTACTACAAAATTAGCTACTTGAGATAATTCTTCTACCCATTTTTTCATCGGTCTACCTGCAAACCGATTCCATTCTCCCGTACCATTAGGAGCGTTAATTACAGTCCCTTCAAAGACAAAAATATCTACCGGGATTTTCCCACTAATACAATCTTGAAGTAGTCGAATTAACTCTTCTCCCATCTCCAACCCTAGAGATGGATGCCATAATAAATTAATCCCAAAGTCACTAATCAAATCGCAAGCTGTCGGTTCTTCTGCATTAAGAAACGACATGGTATCCCCCGAACAAGCTCCGCCTTGTAGCCAGAGTACGTTTGCCATTTTTCCTCTAATTATTAATAACTATTCTCGAATTGAAAATAAATAGGTTTAAGATTTTCTCTATCTATTTTCATAACGATTATTCTTTAACCTTAATTCTTTTTCGTATTATTTGCTTTCAAGTTATCAATTTTTTCTTTTTTTAGTAATATTTTGATACATTATCATAATTTAAATTATTTGTTTTTTTCATTTGTTTTGTTTATCTGTCAAACTACTTCATCTAACTTAATTTATATACATTAAATAGTTATTTTTCTTCGCATTTATTTGGAATTTTTTCTAAAGATAAAGCTCTTACTTAAATTATTAATGATAAATTTATTAGTAATTGGATATTCCACATCTATTTATTGTAGACATACGTCACTTTTCTGTTCAATATTTGGAACGGAAAAATAATCTTTTCGATAATTGAATTGTAATCTTTAGAATTAGGCATAATGTTATGAATGATTTGATTTACCATTTCATCATTACGACTTCCCATAATCTATCTAATAGTATTCAAACCAATGAAATTACTTGGTTAAGTGCAGTAGCTTTATTAATTCTTTCTGCTTTATTGTCTATTCTAGGTGGTGCTATTGGAGGCATTCTTCTTGCTGGCAAAGACATTAGTAATCCTTTAGCTGCCAGGATTGGTGGTTTGTTCGGGCCTGCTGGTGTTTTACCTGCTATTTTTCTCAGTTTGATAATACTCAAATTATTTTAATAGGAGATTAATATAATGTTAGAATTAGTTTGGTTTTCAACCAAGTTATTTTTTCAAGGTAAATTATTACGCGATCCATTTTATTTCTTTAAACAAATTATTTTTGGGAGCTTTATTGCATTATTTATCTTGATCGCCTCAATTCAAATTGGTTTAGGTTTGTGGTTGCCAATTATTATTGCGAGTTTTTTTACTGGTCTAATCATGCCATTTTTACTAAAAGATCTCAAAATCGGTTCTTTTAAATAAAATCTTCTTAATCGAATCTTATAAAAAATCCAATCATAATAT
>DESS01000346.1:0-1647 GCA_002361335.1 Richelia sp. UBA3308 | reverse complement strand
ATATTATGATTGGATTTTTTATATATAACAATCAAAAGAACATTTATTTTCAAATTAAATCAATAATTAAGAAAGTTTAACTTTTACTATTTTCAACTCTTTTTATTCTATCTTAATCATTAAACCTATTTAACTTAAGTCAATGTCTTCATTAAAAAACCATCTAGCCAATCAAAATGCACAAAAAATTTTTGCAAATATTAATCAATTAGTTTTAAGTAAGTATTCTAAAAACTTGACTAAAGACGAACAATTTATTTTAATTTGCCTGGTTAGTGGGATGAATTCTGAAGAAATAGCCACCGCTCATGGTCAATTAAAATTAGATGAAGTGCAAACTATTTCTGCTAGTTTAATCGATATATTATCTCAATATTTAGAAGAAAACATTACATTAGATAATATTGAAGATATTGTGCAAAGACATTTCTTAGCTTTAGAAAAATCGGAATAATTTACAATTTTTTGTTCGCTCTCTCTCGTCTAAATATTTACTTTTTAGACATTAATAATCTCTTATTATACGAATATTAATTGTGAATACTCCTCTTGCTGACTCCTTTAAACAACTGTGCGATCTCGAACTAAGGCAAATTATTAATTCTTGCTATATACTTATTTCCGTAGAAAATAGGCTCGAAAATAAAAAGTTTGATTCAACTACTGTTTGTGAAATTTACAGTCCTTTTAGTTTATGCGAAGAATTAATAGATTCTCAAGATAAATTACTTGATATAGCTAACCAAATTGGAATTGAAATTATAGATATTATTCCTTTCGATCCAAGACATCTGGTGATACTTAAACGTCAAGCTTTAGAAACAAACGATCCAGTTCTTTTTAAAAAATATCTGAATTTCTTATATCTTTTTTAAATTTTAATTTTTAAAGATTATAACTATAAAATAAGCCTTAGTCTTTTACCAACTACAGGCTTATAAAATGCAATCATCGTTATAACCATAAGAAATTAGAACTTTATATTTTTATTATGGCTCTAGCTTTTTTTTTATACAGAATATTTTAGAAAATTTTTCTAATCTTTATACAAAAAGTTGTTATTACAAATTCCCCGAATATAGATGTTTTATTCTAGATCGAGAATTTAATCGTTATTATTTTAAATGATTGTATAATTAAAAAGAAGTATAGTTGTAATAATTAAAACTATACTTTTTCTCAATGAGTCATAAATAGAGTTTTTGGTCACAGTCATAAGTTTATGGGTTTTAATTTTTACAACTCATTGAGAAATTCTATATAATATAAAGATTAACAATTCAATCTAAAAGAATGACTGAGCAGTGACTGAACTTGTCACCACTTAGTCTCATTACTAGTTTATATTGTAATTAACTAAATATTAATTAGAAGGATATGTATTTGTATGAATACAGCAGTTTCTAACCGTTTGAGTATTATCGTTTTTTTAAAAGCCTTTGCTTTAATTAATTTAATTATCTCAATTTTATAACATTTAAAATTGAGTCTTTTAGGTTCTCCAGAACCTATCATGTAAATACACCTTAGTACTGACTTCCAAACCTTGCCAGATAAGCTTTTGAGCTTATTTATTCTTGAATTTATTATAAAAAATTGCTAATCGCAAGCTGAAAGTCTTGTTCGATTATGATTTCAAGCTTTTAC
>DESS01000345.1 GCA_002361335.1 Richelia sp. UBA3308 | reverse complement strand
GAAAGCCGCACCGACACAAAGGCTGGGTAATGTTGTCTATAGTTACGTGAACCCCAAAAAAATATCACTATGTTAAGAAGCGTAAATTAAGCTGAAACACTCCTGGCTATTCCCTATTGCCTTGTCGGGTCCAATAGTGCTAAGTTAAAATGAAAAATCCCGTTATAGTCCCAACTAAAACGAGATTACATTATAAAGTAATATGAAGCGTTGATGAATTATTGATAAGCGACTTGCGGTCCAGCCCAAACATCAGTAGTCTTTCTACCAAAGGTAGTAGGCTGGTCTAATTCTGGTGTTACAATAGTTCTACCATCTTTGGCAACTGTAATTGTAGACCAAGTCTCTTGACCTATCTCCCCAGCCTCGAATACTACATTCTCAGGTGCATTTTTACTCCAACCTAATAAAACAGCAATATCATACTGATGATTCTTTTGGGAAGGAGCAACTGTGTTATAGTTATTTTTATGACGATTCCAAATCAGTGCTTGGTCTGAAGCATGAGCAGTATTAAATATACCTTCAAACTTACGTGCTAAGAAGCGATCGCCATTCTCCGACCAACTAACGGGAACTAACACACCGATTCTCCCAGGAATTTGATTGTCTTCCTTGTTGTGGAATTTTCTACTGAGTAAGGGATCTAGTAAAGCAGAAGTAGATGCTACAACCTTTAACTGATTGGTTTGTTTGTCTTCCACAAATAACACGCTGCTGACGCGGCTTCTGTGCATTTGGGGTTGAATTTCTAACTTGACGCGACTGTATATAGAATAACGACCATCTGGAGAAATTACAGGTACGCTACGGTAGTAACGCACTCCAGAACCAACATTAGCACTTACTGCTTTTTGAGTAGCCATTATCCATTTCCAGGGAACTGGATGAGGACTTCCAATTGGATCGTTTTGCTCCCTTTCTGATTCACTTGGTTGTTCGATTACAGGCGCATCAGTCGGCTCAGGAATTACATTTCTTCTCAAAGCTACAACTTTAGTCGCTTTGAGTGATTTAGTAGGTGCTAATTTCGCTACTAAAGTATCTTTTTTTGTTGAATAATCAACTTTTGCAGCTTTTAAACGCCGTACTAACTTAATTTCACTAGCAGAAAGTTTTCCTGGTACTACCTTAGAATCACTAACAGGTGGCGCAAGTTCAACTTGTGTAAATGGGTTATCATTCACCGAGATTGGATTGCTATGTCGCTCTGCTTCTTGCGATTCCACTTCTGGTTCTATCGTCAAAGACTCGACTACATTCGGTTGTATTATTTGTGGCTTGATTACAGCAGCCATTTTTATTGACTCAGAATTATCTTCCGGAGTCACAGTTTTGACTACTTCTGGTTCTGATAATTTATATTTACTAGCAACTGGAACAGGGACATATACCGAGTCTAACTCCGCAATATCGGCAGTCTCTTTGGTTTCTTCGGTTGTTTGTAATTGTTCTGCTGAGCTGGAGTATCCTGAAGCACCGACTAAAGGCGCTATTAGCACTAGGACTAATACGTACTTGAGGAATGGCTTCACGCGGAACCATCCCGACAGTAAAAGATGTTTCAGCATTTGTTGGTTGACTTTCTAGAGGGCGGTTGCTGTGGGAGGAGCAATGCCTCACGGCAATGGGGCAGGCTATCTTCTATATGTATAACAGGGAACTTTAGATTTCGCGAGATGATCTACTCTTACTTCCCATAGTTTAACAAAAACCGCGTATCTTTTTTTACTCACTGAACTAAACAACTGTTTAAATAACTCATAGTTTAGATCAATTGAATTAAGGGATACACTGTTACATAGGTAAAAAAACCCAAAAAAACACACCTGAACTAAATATTCTATGAAAAAAAATTAAATTAGTGCCTTCTGGAGAAAAAACTAAAACAAGGAATTACACAGAACTGAATCTAACCGAGATAACTTAATATATATATCGGATTTAGAATCCCAGGACTTTAATGCCTGTTGTATTTCTACTTCCACATTTCATACCACGATTCCGGTCATGATGTGGAATATCCGAAAAAAATAGTAGAACAATAAATGATTTACCCCGTGTTGCAGGCGCTACTTAATATATTCTTACAGTGAAACACATATAAGTTTCAATTGCAACAGCTGTAATAACATAAGTCAGCAAGGAAACTCGGCTACATTTATTAAGTTTCCATTTAAGGGATTACAAAATTAAACAACCCTATGGGAATAAAACAAGTTGAAATCTTTAAAATTTAACCCATTATATATAAGTATAATCTATAAATTGAATTTTTGCAGTCTATGGATTAACTTTTTGTTACATAAAAAAACAGTATTTGTCCCTTTCCTTAGGGAGAACCAAAAAATAAAATCGCCGCTAAGTTTTGATATATCTTAGTAAAATCGGCAGCTTTTGGGCGGTTGGTGATTTTATTAGTTGTAAGTGCTCTCTTTGATCGATGGGTGATGTTATTGTTGGGAGTTGAACAATTACTGTTTTAGTTTTATTGATTGTATGAAAATTATATTTTTTGGAACTCCTCAATTTGCCGTTCCGACTCTAGAAAAATTACTCAATAATTCAGATTTTGAAGTACTTGCAGTTGTTACCCAGCCAGATAAACGGCGGGGACGTGGTAACAAATTCACACCTTCCCCCGTAAAAAGTGTTGCGATAACACATAATTTACCTGTATGGCAACCTCAGCGAATAAAAAAAGATGAGGCGACTTTGACTCAATTAAAGGAAATAGATGCAGATGTATTTGTTGTAATTGCTTACGGACAAATTCTCTCCCAACAAATTCTGGATATGCCAAAACTAGCTTGCATCAACGTGCATGGTTCTATTTTGCCTGAGTATCGGGGTGCAGCCCCAATTCAATGGTGTTTGTACAATGGAGAGTCAGAAACCGGTATTACGACTATGTTGATGGATGCGGGTATGGATACCGGCGCAATGCTACTTAAGGCTACTACACCGATTGGATTGCTGGATAATTCTCAGGATTTGGCAGAAAAACTAGCATCAGTAGGTGCTGATTTATTAGTAGAAACACTCGTAAAATTACAGAGCAAAGAAATTAAACCTATTCCTCAAGATAATTCTCAAGGAACTTACGCGCCTTTGATCAAAAAAGAGGATTATCGCTTGGATTGGTCCAAGAGTGCTATAGAGTTACATAATCAAATTAGAGGTTTTTACCCCAACTGTGTCGCCACATTTCGCAATCAATCAATTAAGATTACAGCTACTGCTCTCCTTGGTTCAGATTACTCTAATCAATTACCACCATCACTTCAAGAAATAAACAATAAGTTAGCAGATTTGTCAAGCTTTTCGGGTAAACCCGGGCAAGTAGTCAGTATTGTTAAGGGCACAGGAGCAATTCTACAGACAGGAGAAGGTTTATTGTTATTACGAGAGGTACAATTAGCTGGTAAGCGTCCTCAGTCGGGATGGGATTTTGTTAATGGTAGCCGTTTAACTATAGGAGAAGAATTTGGTGTTATAAATTAGGAGAACCCGAGGAAGTAGTGAATAGTGAGTAGTGAGAAGTTACGGAGTTAGTTGGAGCGTTGTTATTTGTTAGGAGTTGTAATTATGAAACATGCAGAGCTTTGACATGCAGACCTTATTACTTTGATCTTTCGTAATATTTACAACCTTCACAAGGACCGTGGGGATTCACTGCACAGCGGATAATTTCTGAAAGGGCATTGTAGCTACAGTTAGCATTACCGATTACCCAACGTCCATTCACTAAAGTTTTTTCAACTGGTCTTTTTGCTGACTGTACGTAAATAGCAATCTTGTGCAAGCAGTAACGTCCTTCTTTTAATTGGTAGCTATGACGACGCTCTAAAACTGCGTAGGTTCTACCTTTCAAGTCTAGATAATTTCCAGGTTGTGGTGTCCAATCAAGTTTGATGTTGCCGAGAGACTGACGTGGTGAGGTTAAAATAACTTCTGTTAGTATTGAATCTGGCTCCATGAACTCGCCACTAAATTGGTTTACATTATTAGGATATTAACGCAATTATTTACATTAACCCAGGTACTGGTTCTAAAAACACCTAGGAAGAACAGGATGGGGTGTTTGACTATAGCAGTGCTGAAGTAGTTGTAATAATAAAGAAATCCGGTATTCTTTACATACAGGATTTCGGAAGATTATAGGGAATTTCGGTTGAGTTAGGTACACATTAAAACATCACCCCCTTCCCCTCTCCGATGCTTTGGAGAGGGGAGTAGTCAAAGGCGGGCGTAGTTACCTGTTGTATTGCACCCAAGTGAAAACTGCTATATTTATTTTTTCAATACTCAACTTCAGATTACTAGTACAGCGCGGCTTAAATAAACCAACCATTCGTAAAACGTCAAAGCTAGAAAAAATAAGACTTTTGACTTATTACCTTGATACTTTTGACTTCCGCGTAGCAGTACTAGGTATTCTGCATCAAAATTTTCAACCTCGGTTTTGGGTTTGAGTGCTATGGGTTTAGAACCTTTCTTTTGCATCAAACAAAAAAAGCAAAAAATTAATTTATATTTTATACCTGATTTATCAATTAATAAGACGCTGGTGTAAGGCTCTTAAATATGCTTTCATGGGAATTTGATAAACCTCTATAAATAGCCAAATTATGATTGTTAAATGGGAAAAAAATGTCAGTATCGTCCAAATATAAGGAACCCAGGACAAAGGAGCGTTTGGATCTGGGGGGAAATTATATGCAACTAATCCAATTAAAGTGGTAGGAAGTAATACAAAAGCAACGGTTGCTAATATATAACCCCAGCCAAATTCAACTCCTTCTAAATGTGCTTCCGTCCAGTAAAAGCCATTCCAGCGCCAAACTAAGGGAGGTTCCCGAGAAGGCATTGTCAGTTGTTGTTCTTCTAGGTTAAGGGTAAAAATTTGATGACAGAAATCACAAGACATTGCTTCCATTAAAGGCATATTTTGGATTTTTCCTACCCTACATACTGGACAGGGGTAAACTCCTTTATAGTCCAATGAAGTAGCTAAGTTTTTAGAATTTGAAATTTTAAACATCAGTGTTTAGGAGTTAAAAATTGAGCATCGAACCTTTTTGAAGTTAAGAATTAACGGCTCAGATAACGGGAGTTATAATTTTATGTTTATAATTTATAACAATATTTCTCACTCCCGCTGTTAATTTATTTAATCTTTTTATTTAATCTTGAAGTTTTTAGGAAAGTTTGATATTTTGTCGGAATATCAGTTTACCTTACGATTTACCAATAAGGTAGTTTTTATTTTCTGAACCCTGAAGAATCATCTGTGAGCTTCCCTTCATTTTCATGACTTATACTCTACTCTAACAGGATAAGAAGTTTTCTGTGTAGTATGCACCTTCATACCTAATTGATTAGCTGATTCTGAGGAGTTTTGTTTTTGATACCAAATTAAATCACGGGTTTGTTCGATTGGTGTCAATTAAACATGTCAAAAGGCTCGAACAAATAATTTACCCGTTTTTAGTCTTTCTTTGTTTGGCGAAGGGGATTCCACTCCCTCTTTTTCAAGAAGAAGTAGAAGCAATTACAGCATATTTTACCTATCTAATGCTTCATTCTCACGGGCCTTCTCTGCTGGTATCACAAGAGTTTTAGAAAATTTATCTGTACCTCCTGCAACTTGCAAAATGCTGTATATTTACTTTAGGGAGAAATCGATTGCCAAGTATGCCAAACTGGCAGCTTAATTTAGTTTTCTTTGCCAGCGTTATATTTTTTTGCGCCAACTTACTTAGTTGACTGAGGCTTACGCCGGGAAGAAGGTAGATGGAAATGCTCATTCATGAATGGCACATAATTAATCTGGGTAGTTTTGCCCAAATTTTAGATTAGGAAAATTCAATAAATCTCAAGTTTGGATAATAATTCTTCATAACTCATATAGGTAACTATAGGGTTTACAACATTAACTATCGATTCTTCTATGGAATCCAAAAACCTATGTAAAGCATCTAATACACCCGCAATCAACTTTTTCTGGTGTTTTTCGGATTTTGTTTGACAAGCTGCTTTAATATTTTTGATAATTCTGTCTATTGCTATAACTGCATTGGGAATGCTTGCTCGAAATAATGCATCTTTAGCTGATTCTAAAAATAAAAATGCTGTGGTTAGATCCTGTATTTCAACTCTGACAGCAGAGGTTTCTAATGGCTTCATGACATCCACAGCATCTTTGAGATGAATTACTGCTTTTTGTAAGTCTTCAAGGTCAATTTCAGGTTCAGGCATCTTGGTAATCCAGAACAAACTTGAATGATTATCAGCAATTATATTCGTTTGTTTTGCTAAAGAATTGACAATTTTTCCAAGATTTATATTCATAAAATTTAAGGTGGTAAGTGGGTATGCCTTCATTATTTGTGTCATTGCTCACGAGGGGCGTTCACCTTCGTTCCACTCGCAATGACCAAAAAAAATCCGATAGAAGCCATCGATAATCCGTGGAATAAAAAAATTTTCAATTGGCCCCTCGATTCATCAAGCCGGGTACTTGATAACTGAAATGACATACCTTGAATTTTTAACGCCGACTTACTTAAAGCCAAATTTTATTTTGTCGCAATTTAATACAAATAATATTATTTAGGCAAAAAAAAGACGGGCCTCCGGGGCCCATCCCATAAGAAAAATTAGAATTTAATAGCGATGTGGAATTAAATTGAAATTAAGTTCCAGAAGCCCAAGAATTCATGTATTCGATTTGTGCCGGAGTTAGAGAGTCAATCTTGATTCCCATTGCTTCCAACTTCAAGCGAGCAATTTCTTTATCAACTTCTTCCGGAATTGAGTACAAACCGGGTTCGAGTTTACCTTTGTTCTTCGCTAGGTATTCACAACCCAAAGCTTGGTTGGCAAAACTCATGTCCATCACGGCGCTGGGGTGTCCTTCCGCAGCGGCGAGGTTAATCAAACGTCCTTCACCAAGGACAACAATAGATTTGCCACTAGGTAATTTATACTCTTGGGTGAAAGGACGAACATCTTTGACATCAGTCGCTTTTGCCCCCAAGGATGCCAAGTCAATTTCAATGTCAAAGTGACCGGAGTTACAAACAATCGCACCGTCTTTCATGACATCGAAGTGTTCGGGGCGAATTACGTGTTTGTTACCAGTAACGGTAATGAACAAATCACCTTCGGGTGCAGCTTCCGCCATGGGCATAACGCGGAAACCATCCATTACTGCTTCAATAGCTCTGATGGGATCAATTTCAGTAACGATTACGTTACCACCCATGCCTCTAGCGCGGAGTGCAGAACCTTTACCGCACCAACCGTAACCGGCAACAACAATGCACTTACCAGCTAATAAAATGTTGGTAGCACGGATAATACCATCTAGGGTTGATTGTCCGGTACCGTAGCGGTTATCAAAGAAATGCTTGGTATCAGCATCGTTAACGTTCATCGCCGGGAATGTCAATACGCCATCATTTAACATGGCACGGAGGCGAACAATTCCGGTTGTGGTTTCTTCTGTGGTACCGATAATATCGGAAATTTGATTTTGCCGCTCTTTTACTAAGGTCGCAACTACATCTGAACCATCGTCAATGATGATGTTGGGACGGTGATCTAAAGCAGTTTGAACGTGGCGGTTATAGGTTTCGTTATCTTCGCCTTTGATCGCAAAGACTGGAATTTCATGATCTGCGACGAGACTTGCAGCTACGTCGTCTTGAGTTGATAGGGGGTTACTAGCAATAAGCAATGCATCAGCACCACCTGCTTTCAGGGCAATTGCTAGATGTGCTGTCTCAGTTGTGATGTGAGAACAAGCTACTAAACGTAATCCAGCTAAGGGCTTCTCTTTGGCAAAGCGATCGCGAATTTGTTTTAAAACAGGCATTTCGCGTCCAGCCCATTCGATACGTTGTCTTCCCAAAGCAGCTAAGCCGAGGTCTTTAACCTCGTGCTTTAATCGGGGAGATGTTGCAGTCATTAAATGGTTCCTCTTTCAGCTAAAAATAATGCGTCTTACAAGACGCACTTTACTAGATTAGACCAAGTCTGGCAAATAGGCAGCATAATTTTCGATCTATTTTCTGAATGCCATATAATTTTTTTCACAGGTTATAAGCTTTATCTTGTCTCCTTGTCCCCTCGTCTCCTTGTCCCCTCTGCTTTACCAATGTTTCTTGCTGTTTCTTCTGTGACATTTTTTCCTCTAGGTTGGACTGCGATGGCAATTAATCCTCCCGGTTTGAGTACGCGGCACATTTCTTGAAATACTTCGGTGGGGTTTGTCCAATACTGAGGGACATTTACGGAATAAATTTTGTCAAATGTTGTAAGTTAAGCAAAATTTGATACCAAATCTTTTGAAAACTCGCCCATCGATAGGTAGATTTCCATAAACTATTTGCCAGAATCGATGTCAGTTAACTATAAACAGGAGCTATACATTGCGAATGAGATTTATTGCGATCGCTTTATGTTCGATGTTGATAAGTATTGGGCTAAGCAGTGAAGTGGGAATGGCGCAAATTCCCTTTTTTTCGCAAATACAACCACCTGCGTTAAATACGACAAACTCGGAGAATAAAGTTGTAATTGGCTGGGTATATTTGGATGGAAGACGTTTGTTTTCGATTGCAGCACCCAGAGCAAGTTTGAATGAGCGTTTACAAAATATTCACGATAATTTAGCCACTATTACCCAAGATTATTTAAAAAAATCTCAAGAAAAGCTAGATATAGAAGTTCGTACTTTAAACGGATTGCCAGTAATTTATGTAAAGGGAAGGTATCTCTTAACTGTCACCACTGAAGATGCGAAATTAAGAGGAGTAAGTGCCACAACTTTAGCTGAAACTATTAAGCAGGAATTATTTGAAGGCTTAGAAAAAGCTAAATATGAGCGAACAAAAGACTTTATTATAGAACAAGCTAAAACTGCTGCAATTATTTTGGCAATAATGATTGTTAGTAGCGGTGGAGTTTATTATTATTTAGGTGCTTCAAAAAAATATAATGACGAAACAACTCTAACCCCGGCACAAAAGGCTTACAGACCAATTACAACACTACTTGATAAACAACAACGGGGACATATAAAAGAAGTAAAGCGAAGATTGTTTCAACTTACTCAAACCGGAATTTGGGGAGGAGGAGCTTTATTCATACTGAGTTTATTTCCTTACACCCGAACCATACAAGTGGGAATCATCGCTTTATTGAAAATTCCTTTACGTTTGGGTATTGTTGCGGTTGTAACCTATGTGGCGATTCGTCTTAGCTATGCTTTGATAGACCGTTTGACTTCTGCTTTTGTTAAAAGTAGTACTTTGTTATCTCCAGAAACTTCGGAAAGATTACAGTTAAGAGTTTCTACTATATCTGGTGTAGCAAAAAGCATTGTAACTTTTTTGTGGCTAGGAGTTGGAATTTTGCTGGGGTTAACGGCAACAGGAATAGATATTGTTCCTTTGTTAGCTGGTGTAAGTTTAGTTGGTGTTGCTCTTTCTCTCGCCTCTCAAAGCTTAATTAAAGACGCAATTAATGGCTTTCTGATTATCATGGAAGATCAGTACGCTTTGGGTGATGTAATTACAGTGGGTGACGTGGGGGGATTAGTAGAAAATCTCAATTTACGAATTACCCAACTACGGGATGCAGAAGGACGTTTAATTACTATTCCTAATAGTGAAATTAAAATAGTTGCTAACCTTTCGAGTCGCTGGGCGCGTGCCGATTTAAACATCCCAGTAGCTTATCAAGCTGACATCGATCAAGCTTTGAAATTAATTAAAACTGTTGGTTTAGAAATGGATCGAGATGAGCTATGGGATGCTCAAATTATTGAACCACCTGAAGTTTTAGGAGTGGATCATTTTAGCGATCGCGGTTTGGTAATTCGTGTCTGGATTAAAACTCAACCCCTCAAACAATGGAATGTTGCCAGAGAATACCGCCGTCGTCTCAAAATCGCTTTTGATAAAGCCGGAATTTTGATTCCCGTACCTCAACAAGCAGTTTGGCTTAATTCTGTTAGCAATATTCAGAATTTAAATGGGGAAACCAATCTCAAGTGATTTATTTGCCGATAATAAGGGAGTTTTGGGGCTTTCGATTGAAATTATCTGTTTTTCCACTCAAAATTTCCCTCTTCCTAAAGAAATATTGTCTAAATAATACTTTTGTACTAATATTAATTCATGACTCTATAGCAGTCTTGGAGAAGATTATAAAGCCTTATGGTTAAGCATTTTATTTTGAGTATCAACCCTACAGCTAAGCACGAATGGGATAGATGTATTTTGCGGGATGTGCTTAGTTCCAAACGTCCGGATATTGGCAAGTTAATAGCTGAAGCAGTTGGTGCAGATGGGGGTAATTATTTGATAAGTGTAAATATTGATGTAGAAGTTTTACAGAAAGAAAAAGCCCCCTCAGCGGAACAGTTGCAGTTTTCGTTCCCCGAAAAATCACATCAATTGCGAGAAGCAGCCTGAGGATGGGGAGACAAGGAAGGGGACAAGGGGAAGTGTGGGAGGTGTGGGAGGTGTGGGAGCAAGCTTTATGCTGCCAACCTGCAGTATGCACAAACGTAACCCTTTCGGCTCAATTCTAAATTCGGCCATTCTAAATTCTAAATTCTTTAAGGTTTTAAGTTAGCAATTGAGCAATTTGCTGATTGATATTTACGACATGAAAACGTTGACTGGCGCTGTTGCGGGCTGTTTGGGCAATGGCGGCAGTCTTTTGCTTGTCTTGAATACAGCTGTTAATTACTTCGGTAAGTTCTTGGGGATTTCCCGGAGTTGTTAGAAAGCCATTTATACCGGGTTCTACTAATTCAACTGCACCGCCAGATGCTGCTGCAACTACGGGGGTTCCTGATAGCATGGCTTCTACAATTACTCTTCCGAAGGGTTCTGGAGAGGTTGAAGTGTGTGCAACTAAGTTACAAGCTGCCATCAGAAGGGGAATATCGTGGCGAAAACCTAAAAATTTGACTCGGTTTTGTAGTTGTAATGCATCAATTTGTTGGTGTAGTTGTTTGACGTAATCTTGTTCGCCAAATAAAGCATCTCCAACTAATATGACTGCGACATCTGGGGGACATTTTGCCAGTGCTTCAATTAATATATGCTGTCCTTTCCAAGGTGCAAGACGACTAAAGTGTCCGACGATAAATTTATCGTCTAGTTCTAATTGTTGTCTAATTTGCTTAATTTCAGATTCTTTATTTATATAAGTTTGGGGATCAAAACCGTTGTAAACGATTTCTACTTTATCTGCTTTCCCTCCTGCTTCAATAAAGGCTTTTTTGCTAGCTTGAGAATTGGCAATTACCAAGGATGCTCGATTTGCACAATATACTGCGATGCGGCGATTTGTTTGACTAAAGTGTTCTGGTGAAAGAATATCGTGTAAGTGAAATACCAACAATCGACGACTAAAAAAGCTGGCGATCGCACCAACGACTAATGCTTTTTGGGTATTAGCGTAAATTAAATCATAGTTTCGGGCAATTTTTACGACTTTGGTAATTAAAGGTGCAAGTTGAGTTATACTAGCTATTCCTTGAGTTAAGGAACTTTCTTTTTTGACTTGTATAGCTTTGTTTGTTAAAACCTGTACTGGAATCTGATTTTTCTCTAATAAGTCTTTAAAAGAACCACCATTGAATAATCCTACCAAACAATTATTTTGATAAGGTTTAGCAATATCTATTAAACATAATTCGGCACCACCGGGTTTACCGCTTTGATCTAAAAATAATATTTTCATTTTTTATAATTGGGAATTGGGAATTGGGAATTAAGAATTAAGAATTAAGAATTAAGAATTAAGAATTGGGCATGGGGCATGG
>DESS01000053.1 GCA_002361335.1 Richelia sp. UBA3308 | reverse complement strand
GACTTCTGTTGCAGTTACTGGTATTGCTGCGGGGGGCTTGGCTATTACCTTTGTTTCTTGGGAGGAATTTTCTTGTAAGTGTCGTAATATTCCACCTGTGGCGAAGGCACCAACGATCAAAAACAAATACAGCCAAAATCGTCGTTTTTTGGGGTTATTTGGCCTTATTGTTGTTTCAGCTTCCCTGAGGTTTTCGTTTTCTCCTGGCATTAAATCTGCAACCTCTTGCTGTGAATTATCTAGATGCATCCCTTTTTGATTTTCCTGGGGTGAAGATGATTTTTTCCGCGAGAAAATATCAATTTTCATCGTTTAGTATCCCCACATTATTAAAACTATTCACTGGTATTGTATAGCGATTGAGAATCTTGATTATGTTTTTGCTTGATAGTTGAGTGTCAACGATCAATAGCCAAGAAAAATTAATAAATTATTAAATTTATAATTATTACTCTTTTACAAGAGCAATATGAATTTATAGTGTATTCCTTGTGTATTGTATCAAATACCGGAAATTTGAAATTACATATATCATATATCTATATATAAAAAACGTTGCAATACCCTTAGATACAAATTCATCAATAAGCATCTGATAATTTATATTGGTATTCTAGAATGCACCAATTACGAATTACGAATTATCTGTTGAAATGCTTGTTGACATTGTTTGTAATTATCTGGGACGATTTCCGAATTCTCAAAACATAATTGTTTGTGAATTGTTATAATACTCTATTCAGGTTGTAAGTAATTCGATGTAAAAAATTAAATGTTCCGTCTACCGCGTTTTAGCCCCAAAGTACTTAGTAAAAGTAAATTAGCTAATTTATAAAGTTTATTTTTGTTTACATAACTCGGTTTATTCCTGCCGACTTACTTAGGTGATCTATAGATTATTCTAATAGTTCCAGAATTTCGGACAGGAGTACGACTGCTTTTGTGGGGGTTTTACATTACTTAACATATGATGCCACTGAAGGATTTGATGCAGCACTATACGATAAAAAAACCACCCAGCCCTATACCGACACAAATTCCGGGTAAAATCAGCATTCTAGGTTGGTTACGATCAAAAAGCGAGTCCATCGTGGAATATACCTTATAGACGTTTAGTTTTTACAATAAAGCTTTAACTAAACATATGGGTTTAATTCCCCACCGTAAGCCGTGGTGTCAGAATTGGGTTGGGCATCATACCCCATGCCAATTTCAAACAACTTCGGCACTTCGGCTTTTCCTTCTTCCTTCGTTTAATTAAACAAGAAACTTCTGTCTAAAGGCTTTAGAAGAAGAATAAATTTGAATTTTATAACTAAGCTGTTAATATCTACAGGCATTATAGAAGTTGGTATATAAAACAGCTGTTTTGATATGACTATTTATTTTTACAAAGTTTGGCAGCCCTACGGTTGTTTTTCTAACTTTTCTGTGCACTCAATTGAAATGGATCATATTTACTGGTCAACAGTAGAGCATTATTACCAAGCACAAAAGTTCCGAGGAAGTCCAGATGAGAAAATTATACCTTTGATCCATGCCGCTTCCACTCCAGAAGAAGCTGCTGCTTTAGGGCGATGTACCAGCCGCCAAATGCGTTCCGATTGGGAGGTAGTAAAAACCCAAGTAATGCGAGAAGCGGTACTCAAAAAGTTTTTAACTCACAGCGATATTCAAGAAATTTTGCTTTCTACTGACTCGGAATTGCTTGTAGAAGATTCGCCAAAAGATTATTTTTGGGGTTGCGGTGCAACAAAAACCGGACAAAACCATCTTGGAAAAATTTTAATGAGTGTACGGGAAGAACTTCGCATACTATCTATGAAGTCAATAGAAGTGCCAGCCACGCCTCACGCCAAGTAATTATTTTTTAATACTTCATTGGCTGAATTTAAACCTCTTCTACTATTTAAG
Source organism: Richelia sp. UBA3308 (assembly GCA_002361335.1). Taxonomy (GTDB): domain Bacteria; phylum Cyanobacteriota; class Cyanobacteriia; order Cyanobacteriales; family Nostocaceae; genus Rivularia. The sequence continues at coordinate 16,450 of DESS01000053.1, read as the reverse complement.
AAGGGGTTTAAAAATGTGCTTTAAATCACTAATTATCCAGCAAAATTCATTAAAAACAACCTAACCTATTGATATTGTTTAAATTGATTTAAATTGAAATTTAAATAAAAAAATATGCAATATAGTTTACATTCAGCTTCCATAGTAGATTTGTATAATTAAAAAGTTTTATGCCGCAATTAAAGAACAAATTTTTACTTTTGCTCGCTGAAGAAGATGCGGTGTGTTTTGACTTCCGCGAAGTGGTATTTAGAAGATACCTCTGTGTTTTTATGGTCATTAATGTATTTAAATTAAGTTTCATTATAAGTAATATCCGGATAGAACCTATTGCTTTATGAATAGAAATGCGTAGACTAAATAATTAACTTTCACAAAAAATACATTTTTGAATAGGAATATCGATTAATTGTGTAGTATTTTACTAAAACAGATTCAAATCAATGAAATCTTGCAAAATAATTATTCAGCAAGATTTTTTAGCTAAAGCTATTAACTACAATCAATTATAAATTTGCATGAAAATGATTCGATTATTATCAAGCACAAATATGAACAAATCTATTTTTGATGGTAACAATGTTGCTGATTTTACTTCAACGATCAAACTTTTCGTAATCTGATAGGAATTTACTTTTCAAATAAAATCACAATAATTTACGTTATGTAGAAATAAAGAAAAATCTCGTTAGAATAAAATTGTATGCTTTTGTATGTTTTTTTGTATTCTAAACGACGGATTAGCAATTACTGTACCTCGAATATAAAATGACCATTGGAACTGTTGATGTTAGGGATTCAAAAAAATACAATTAATAAATCTCAATTGCGAGAATAAATGCTGATTTACTTTTATACAAATAATTGTATTAATTTCTTTCAAATGGAAAGTTAATTAATCTGCCTGAATTACTTACATTTATAAATCTTAAAATTCATGGATATCACAAATTTTACCGAAAAGCCCAATCAATATAACTCGCCTAAAAGGAAATCCGATAATCAAGAACAAGGAATGAAAATTATTCTTACAGATGAAGAAACACATATGCCGTCAGAACAAGCTTCTCAATTAACTGTCACTTCCAATCGCGGTAGAGTTGCTATTTTTATTGATGGTTCAAACTTGTTTCATACAGCTTTGCAATTAGGCATTGAAATTGACTATACCAAATTGCTTTGCCATTTAACTAGAGAGGCAAGATTATTAAGAGCTTTCTTTTATACTGGAGTCGATCGTCACAATGAAAAGCAACAAGGTTTTCTCCTATGGATGCGCCGTAACGGTTATCGTGTCGTTACTAAAGAAGTGATTCAACTTCCGGATGGTTCGAGAAAATCAAACCAGCATGTTGAAATTGCTGTAGATATGATGAATTTATCTCCCTACTACGATACAGCAATTTTGGTGAGTGGAGATGGAGAATTAACTTATGCTGTAAATGCTGTAGCTTATAAAGGTGCTAGAGTTGAAATTGTTAGTCTACGAGGAATGACTAACGAATCTTTGATTGATGTTGCTGACTGTTTTATTGACCTAGATGCCATTAAACATTACATTAAAAAGAATAGTGAATCCTGTTGCGAAGAACTAGAATAAGTATAGCAATAAGTTTTTTAGTTAACTGTCATAATACCTAGTTCGTAGTAAAGATTGATAGTACCGATGCCTTCGGCTAGAGCATATGATAACTATCAATTGACAGGTTAATCAGGGTGTTTATGACAATAAATAAATGAAAGTGTTTGATTTTTCAAGTTTAGCGTCTTTTCTTTGTTTACTAATTACAAATAAATCAAGTTTTCCACAAGTCTGAGTGTATTAATACTAAGTTGAACAAAATTCTTTCTTCGTAATTATAAATATTAAATTTTGGATTCCTAAAACTATCTTTTAGATAATTTATCCCTAATGATATATTACAAACTTCATTGATTGCCTTAAAATAAATATATTTTTTTGCCTAAATACGCTTTCTTAACTTAAGTGGGTATGCTCCCATTATTTGTGTCATTGCGAAGCGAAACGAAGCAATCGCAAACGCTTGCGATTAACTCGTTTCGCTTCGCTGCACTCGTAATGACAATATACAATTAATTTTGCCTGAGTACTTGTATATTTTTATTTTTTCTCAAATAGCACGTATAATTTTTCCTGAATCAATAAGTAGTAAATTTTACTTGAAAATGCTTATATGGAGTATTATAGTAACAGTTGATACTTTTTTACTGTTATACAAGTGTTTAAATATCCTAGAGATGATGATATAAATTAATTAAATAAAATTTATTCGATGAAGAATATTATTTGAGTAGTATTTTATTTAAGTTTGTATAGGAAAATAGCTAGTGAAAATGAATTTCTATAATTACAAGTCTATAGTTACAAAAAGAATTAAGTGTTCATACGGATTTATCGGTTTTGCAAATTCTATTAACATAGAAAAATATAAAATCTTACAATGAGGTAAAAAAAGCCGCTGTTATCCAGTAGGAAATTTATGTAGTAGTTATTAGTTATCGTAATTGCTGTTTGTTCAATTATATTGCTGTGATTTTGGTTAGCCAAGGAGTATCGTTAATGGATAAAATTGAATTCGCAATTGTTGTCAGTTACTTGTTAATGACCTGCTATTTTTTCATTAACTGGTTGAGATTTATTCTAAGTCATCCAACTTCCTCTCCAGAAGACAACTTTTTGTCTTTCGTAATGTTTCTAATCTCAACTATTTTTTGGCCTATAATATTTCCCATGTCTTGTATAGAAATATTTAGAACTAAAAAAATTGAATTTAGCGTTGTAGTTCCGATTATTGTTGTGGTTTCTGCCTTTAGTCTTGTGTTTTACATGGCATAGCTATTTACTTTAACCGCTTTTCTTCTAATTGCTCCTTACACCTATAATTCTAATTCAAGCATAATTTATATTTTACAGGATTTTGAATATAATATATGTAATATTTTTTATCTTTGTCTACAATCTATCTCTATTTACTTTCGTTATCTGCTATACATTTACCCTAATGACTGGTTATTCGTTTAATTGAGTCTTTTTTGTTGTGTAGATATTTTTTATACTTATAAATATAGGAATCCGGTTTGATTTTTGTTCGCGCAGCGTGGCGCAGCCATAATTATTTGTGTAGGTAGCCCGTCTTGCTGTCATGCTCTCTTGCAAAAGGATTGTAGAAGATTAAGGTGTACGCTCGTTTTTTTTCAATTTTCAACTAGGATTCCTATATAAATAGAAAATTTTCATCTCTAAAGTTTTATTTAGAATTTTTTTACTGTAAGTAAGTCGGCACAAATAAACCGCGAGCTATGTAACAAATTGTAAATAGAGTTGAAAACCTTGCGATTGCTAATCGTTACTTCGTTCCACTCGCAATGACATACCTTGATTTTTTAACGCCGAGTTACTTACTTAGTAATACCAATACTGGGCGGAGGCTGCGCGGGCAGCGCCCTCCAAAAGGCTATGGTGGGGCTACTCAAACAAAACCCACCGGTGGGGTGGGTTAAATTCGGCGCATCTTTATAAAGAAATGGTATAAGTTAATTAACTATTTGAATTTACCTGAATTTTGCCAATGCCAGCATTTTGCTGCTTTTTTCTCTGGTAAGCAATATGTATATCTTGATGGATTTTACAGTTGAAATTGAACTGGCTACATTTTTGGAATTTAAAACAATCTTTAGTTGAGGAGAAGCTAAAAACTAGAAAAAAGCTTTAAATATCAGGGATTACAACTTACTGTTGTGCCAACGCAATAGTTTTAAGTTCCAAGTAACGCTTTTTAGCAAATTTTCCTACTGAACAACCAAACTCTTTTAGTATTATTGTTGACTTTAACTAGGACAAGTTGTCTTTTGACATTTATATCAAAATCACCTAAATTAACGAGTTTAGACGGGTAATTTTTTTTACTTATTTTTGCTATGAAAGCTCAACACTTTTTTGTTGCGGCGGCTACATTGGTTTCGGTAGTTGCCATCGCTAAAGGTGCGCTGATGACTGTGGCTGAAATGGGAAATGGACATGGCGAACATAAACATGGAAAAATGGAAGTCCCTCAAGGAGAAGCAGTACCAACTGTTGATTTAGTGGTGTATAAAGATGCTAAGAAGGGATGGAATTTAGAAGCAAAGGTTACCAATTTTACATTTGCACCCGAAAAAGTGAACGCAGCACCCGAACCTGGAGAAGGACACGCTCATCTTTTTGTTAATGGAAAAAAAATTACCAGATTATATGGTTCTTGGTATTATCTCGAAAATCTTGAACCCGGGGAAAACCGCGTGAAAGTAACTTTAAATGCTAACAATCATGCTGATTGGACTAGCAAGGGTAAAGTAATTGAAGATACAGAAATTGTTAAGTTTCAAGAAGCAGTAAATAAAAAACACCAACACAAACATCAGGGACATAATTAATTTGTGGTACGGGCATCTTGCCCGTATAAATACAGTTTATAAGTTTTTACTACAATTATTTGCGGCATTGTATTGCACTTAATCCAAAACCACTATATTCCACAATTTATACGAATAAGTAGAAAATTATACTTATTCGTGCTTTGGCGCTAAAGCGTAACTACATACCTTTATATAGGAATCCGGTTTGATTTTTGGAAGGCGCAGCTCGCTCCTGCATAATTATTTGTTTGGGTAGGCCGTCTTGCTGTCATGGTTTCATCAAATTAAGGTGTACGCTCGTATTTTTCAATTTTCAATTAGGATTCCTATATGATTTATAAAAACTTTTTTATAATCTAAAATCTAAAATCTAAAATCTAAAGTAGAAAATGTTACTTGACCTTTTCTTGATTGCAGCCTTGGGGTTTTTTGGTAGTTTTGGTCATTGTGTGGGAATGTGTGGTCCGTTGACTGTAGCGTTTTCTTTATCTTCCCAAAGTGAAAATACTAATACTAATTGGTGGCAACAATCCAAGTTTCATTTTTTGCTAAACTTCGGACGAATAGTTAGTTATAGCTTAGTTGGTGCTGCAATTGGGGCCCTGGGTTCGGTATTGTTGGAGAGTGGACAATTAGCGGGTGTTGGTAGTGAATTACGCTCGACTATCGCGATTATTACTGGTTTAATATTGATTTTGTTGGGACTCAGACAAATTAATCCCCAATTTTTACCACGTATTCCATTTTTACAACCGTTATTACAACCTGGTTTACACAATCGGTTAAATAGGTTAATGTCCAAACTTTCCTTAGAAAGCTTATGGTATGCGCCAGCACTTTTAGGGATGACTTGGGGTTTAATGCCTTGTGGTTTTCTGTATACTGCCCAAATTAAAGCAGCTCAAACAGGGAATATATGGATGGGTGCAGCCACAATGTTAGCTTTTGGCTTGGGAACTTTTCCGATAATGTTGGGTGTGGGAGTGTCTGCCTCTTTAATTAGTGGAGATAGGCGATCGCAATTGTTTCGCTTGGGTGGTTGGATAACTTTGACAATTGGTGTAATTACCTTGCTGCGGACTGGCGATACAATGGTAGACTACACCGGACATGTGGGTTTAATATTGCTGATGCTAGCGCTGATTGCTCGTCCTATAAGCGGTTTATGGGCAGCACCAATGCGTTATCGTCGTGCATTGGGTGTAGGTGCTTTCATTGTTTCCTTAGCTCATACTGTCCACATGATGGAACATTCATTAGGATGGAAGCTTAATAGTTTTTTCTTTTTACCATCAGAATTTCAGTTGGGTATGGCTTTTGGTGCAGTGGCGTTAGTGTTGATGATTCCTGCTGCTTTAACCAGTTTTGATTCCTTACAAAAATCTTTAGGCAAACCCTGGCGACAAATTCATTTATTAAGTGTTCCTGCTTTGATATTAAGTGCAATTCATGCGCTAATTATTGGTTCTCATTATCTTGGTTCACTGCAATCAAGTTGGACAAATAAAATCGCCACAGTTGGTTTAGTAATTGTGACTCTGGGAGTATTGTTACTTAGAATCCGCCTTTTTTGGTCCATATTGCGGTTGCAGAAGTTTTATGTTTCCCCACATTAGCAGATAGGGGCAGAAGTTGAAAATTTACGATTACTTTCAATAAACAATCTCCAATCCCCCATCTCCCATGCTCTTTCTGCCCAATTCTTAATTCTTAATTCTTAATTCTTAATTCCCAATGCCCCATTCCCAATAATTGAAATAAGAAGAATGAAAACTAATCTTTTATCATTATTAATTCCTGCTGCTTCTGCACACAAAATAGAAATTGCTGAAGATGTGGGCGCTACCTTACATATCGAACCAAATGATACACCCCGCGCTGGTGAAGCAGCACAAGCTTGGTTTGCTTTAACTCGTAAGGGCGGCAAAGTAATTCCTCTGAAAGAATGTAATTGTGAGTTAGCTGTTTACAGCGAACCCCGTAAAACAGCAGAAGCACCCCTTGTTCAACCTACTTTACAGCCCATATCAGCCGAACGCTATCAAGGTATACCGGGAGCAATAATTACATTTCCTAAACCAGGAGCTTATCAATTAGAGCTTACTGGTAAACCCACAAATGGTAATGCCTTCCAACCTTTTAAATTAAAGTTTGATGTGACTGTAGCTGCTGGAACTAGGAAAGCTACAACAAATCGACAAGAAACGCCCGAGGTTTCACAAGAAGTGCAAAATGTCAATAGCAATCAAAGGTCAACACAAAATTTTTCCTTACCATTTTGGGTTATGGGTTTGGGAATTTTGGTACTAATAGGTGGAATTTTTGCAGTAGTGAAAACACTTAGGAGTAATTAAAGGTCAAAAGTTAAAGGTTACAGGTTAAAATTCCTCTTGTCTCCCCCGAACCCCATCTCCCCATCTTGTTATCTCTAACTACCGTGTCGCTTCTTATGCCATTCCCAAGCATGAATCATGATATCTTTGAGGTTGGTATATTGTGGTTGCCAACCTAGGATTTTTCGGGCTTTTTCGGCGCTACCAATCAGGGCTGGAGGATCTCCTGGACGGCGATCGCATTCTACTGCTTTAATATCTTTACCTGTTACAAGCCTTGCGGTTTCAATTACTTCTTTGACAGAAAAACCGTTGCCGTTACCTAAGTTAAAAAAGGCACTGTCTCCTCCTTCGATTAGGTATTTTAAACCGAGAACATGAGCGTCGGCTAAATCGCTGACATGAATGTAGTCACGAACACAAGTGCCGTCATCTGTAGGGTAATCCGTACCAAAAATTGAAATTGATTCGCGTTTTCCTAAAGCAGTTTGCAAAACTAAGGGAATTAAATGGGTTTCAGGGTTGTGATCTTCTCCAAGTAAACCATTGGGATCTGCACCTGCTGCATTAAAGTATCGAAAACGTACTGACTTAAAATCGTATGCTTGACTAAAATCGGCAAGTATCCGCTCTACCATTAATTTAGTGGCACCGTAGGGATTGATCGGATTTTGGGGATGATCTTCCGGTATTGGTACTATTTCGGGAACTCCGTATGTAGCACAAGTTGAAGAAAATACAAATTTCTTAACTTCTGCTGCTAACATTGCTTCTAACAGAGTAATTGTACCAATTACATTATTACGATAATATTTAGCAGGGTTAGAAACCGATTCTCCGACATAAGCATAAGCAGAAAAGTGCATTACTGCCGTAATTTTACGGGATTTAAATAAATTATCTAATAAATCGCGATCGGCAGTATCTCCTTCGATAAGTTCGACTTGAAGAACTTGTTCCACCAAGTCACGATGTCCGTAAACAAGATTATCAAGTATCACTACTTCATAACCTGCTTGCTTCAAAGCCAGTACGGTATTTGACCCAATGTACCCGGCTCCTCCGGTGACTAAAATGGTAGTTTGGGCAGGAGACATATTTTTTCCTTTTAACTTGACAACTATAATAAATTTAATTTACTTAAGCAAAATTACTAATCTTCCAGACTACAAATACTAAAGATTGTTGATAAAAATTGCACTAAAATCACTACGAAGGTAGTTTTGGTTGTAGGGTATGAGGTATTTGAAGTCAAAAAATGATGGTACTACCATTTGACAGTAGAATAAATCAATTGCCCGTCAGACCCATAGATTGACCGTACACAAACATTTGAGAGTAAATTTATGTTTGACATCTTAAGCAGAGTACTTCTATGGTTACTCATAGGTACTATAATATTTAGCCTGTTTCAAAGATTTTATCCTTCGGGAACCTTTGTAGGGCGATTGGTAGTGGTGATTTTTCTGGTTGTCTTGTTATTGTCCTTTGTTAATCCGGGTGAACCTGTTATTGCTTCCTTATGGAGAGTCATATCCTTTCCTCTCAAACCTCTCGGAGCTTCTATTCTACTGATGACTTTCGCTGCTCAGAGAATAAAAGATGGAGGAATTGAGAAACCGGGAGGAATTTTAATTGGTTGGGCACTGACGATTTTATTGTTAGCAAGTACACCCGCGGTTGCCTATTTCTTGGTTCAATCACCTGTTGCACGAGTAGCTTATCCCGATCTAGCTTTGATTCAACCGAAATCTGCAACGCTTATGGCATTTACTGGGGAAACTGATGTAACAAATATGTCAGGTGTTCTTAGCGATACTGTTATCCCTCAAGTAAATGCAAGTCAAACAACAGTAGCATTTAATCCTAGTAAAGTAAATATTCCCCCTTATCTTTTGCAAGGACCTAATACTATTCGTCGTAGAGGCTTACGTATTGAAGATTTTGTCCCAAGTGCAGAAACTTTGGAATTAACTACCCGAGTTTGGGACAATTACCTCAATCAAGTGAACAATTTCTTACGTCCTCGATAGGGTATAATTACTGATTTATACTAGGGTGTGGATAGAGACCGTACCCTAGTTTTTGTTTACGTATATTTACTAGGGATAAGCAGACAATTATAAATAACAGGTGAGGGGTACGAAGGTATATAGAGGTTTTCGGTTGAGGATCGCCTCCGCAAGGCTCTGTCTGCAGTGGAATACAATTGGGATTGCTGAAATTTGGACGAGTAGAAATGCTCATCTCTGTCCTAGGGCTATTATATTTAAGTGAAAACCGCTATATATTTTAGGATAGGCTCACGTTCTGAACTTCTTAGATAAAGGCGATAAGCCGCTCACCCATGGCCTACCCTACCCTTCGGGAACATCGCTCCGGTGAACGCGATCGCTTTGAATTAATGCTATTGGTAGCGCCAACTACAAGGGAAAATACGAATTACTCCTGTGGTTTAACTTGTTGTTAATTGTTCCTTGATAATTGATAATTAATAATCAGTAACAAATTGCTCGAATGTCAAAATCACGACGCTTTGTCAAAATTGTTGCTTATCTACGCCCTCATTGGCGAGAAGTAGCTTTGGGTATTATTGCTTTATTAGTTGTTAATGGCTTAGGGGTTTACATACCATTATTAATTCGCACTTGTGTTGATAGCCTTTCAGAAAACTTTAAATACACACAAATAGTACGCAACTCTATACTTATTGTCTTGCTAAGTTCTTCAATGTGGCTGATGCGGATGTCTTCCCGTGTCTGGCTTTTTGGTGTAGGGCGACAGGTAGAATTTGACCTTAAGCAAAAGATTTTTCAGCATTTACTGAAGTTAGAGCCTTCTTATTTTGCTACTAATACAGCTGGGGATTTAATTAGTCGTGCTACGAGTGATGTTGATAATATTCGACGGTTGGTAGGTTTTGTGGTATTGAGTTCTGCTAATACTCTTTTTGCTTATGCCCTTACCCTGCCTGTAATGCTTTCTATCAATGTAGAACTGACGATCGCAGCATTATCCGTGTATCCGCTAATGTTATTTGTGGTGATGTTATTTAGCGAACGTCTCCGCAATCAACAAGCCTCAGTGCAGGAGAATATTTCGGATATCAGTAACCTTATTCAAGAAGATATCAGTGGTATTTCCTTAATAAAAATTTACGCTCAAGAAGAAAACGAACTTCGGGCTTTTGGTAGAAAAAATCAAAAGCTGTTACAGGCTAACTTGAAATTAGCAAAAACCCAAAATAGTTTGTTTCCTTTGATTGTGGGGTTGGCTAATGTCAGTTCATTCATAATTATTTGGATGGGAGCGAGTCAAATTGGTTCTAGTCTTGATGTGGGCGATTTTGTAGCCTTGTTATTATATGTAGAACGTCTGATATTTCCTACCGCTTTGTTAGGTTTTACCATTACAGCTTATCAGCGTGGGGAAGTTAGCGTTGATCGGGTTGAATCAATTTTCAATGTCGAACCTAAGATAAAAGACTCAATAGAAGCAATTCACCTGTCACGAGAGGCAGTAAAAGGAGAATTAACCGCCAAAAATTTAACATTTACTTATCCAGGTTCGGAAACTCGCGCATTAGATAACATTAATTTTAATATTGCTCCAGGACAAACAATCGCAATTGTAGGTGCCATTGGTTCGGGTAAATCGACTTTAGCCAATTGTTTACCGCGTTTATTAGATATTGATCAAGGAGAATTATTTTTAGATGGAATCGATATTACTAAAATCGCTTTAACTGACTTAAGGGATGCGATCGCCTATGTTCCTCAAGACAGTTTTCTATTTAGTACTACCATTCAAAATAATATCCGTTATGGCGATCCTTTAGCCGAACAGCAAGAAGTTGAAAATGCGGCAAATTTAGCAAAAATTAGTTCAGAAATTCAAAATTTTCCCCAACAATATAATACTCTCGTTGGCGAACGCGGAATTACCCTTTCAGGTGGTCAAAGACAACGTACATCTTTAGCTAGAGCAATGTTGGTTGATGCGCCGGTACTGATTTTAGATGATGCACTTTCAAGCGTAGATAATCAAACTGCTACACAAATTGTAAAAAATCTTTCTAGCGGTACAAAACGTAAAACAGTTGTTTTTATCACCCATCAATTATCTGCTGCTGCTGCTGCTGACCAAATTTTGGTAATGGAAAAAGGCAAAATCGTTCAAACTGGTACTCAAAAAGAACTTTTACAACAACCCGGACTTTACAGAACTTTATGGAGTCAGCATCAAGTGCAAGAGTTGTTGCATTAATTAGTTGTTGGTTGTTACTCATTACTCATTACTCGTTGTTAGTTGTTGGTTGTTAGTTGTTAGAAGTGAGTAGTGAGTAGTGAGGAGTTGAAAATTATTTTCCCCTTGTCCCCTTCCTTGTCTCCCCATCCCCTTCCTAATACTTCAAAATGCTCCTACGCGAGCAATAATTACGTAAATGGTTTTAAAAATCAAGGATAAATCATATAAAGGATACCATTTTCTTTGATATTCCAAGTCTAGCTGGAATACTTGCTCGAAATCTTTAATTTGCGAACGACCATTTACTTGCCATTCGCCTGTTAAACCGGGTTTGACATGCAAACGCTGCCAGTGATGTTCAGAGTAATGCATTACTTCATCACCAGTTGGCGGACGAGTTCCAACCATACTCATTTCACCGACGAAAACGTTCCAAAACTGGGGTATTTCGTCTAAACTTGTGCTTCTTAAGAAACGTCCTACTTTTGTAACCCGAAAATCATTTTTACTTTTAAAGAAGTGTCCGTTAGCTTCGTTTTCTACTAAGCTTTTTAATTTTTCCGCATCCGAAACCATTGAACGAAATTTGCGAATGCGAAAAATATTTCCGTAAAGCCCGTATCTTTCTTGTGTAAAAAAAATCGGACCCGGACTATCGAGTTTGATGGCGATCGCGATGGGCAAAAATACAATCGCTAAAATAACCAAACCCACTATGCTACCCAAAATGTCTAGAAAACGCTTGAATCTAGAATTTACTGAGCGATGAGGTGTAATTCGTGGAACACAATTATTAGAATTTACACCCTCAACAACAGTTACTATTGGTGATTGGAACATCGTCAAGCTAAGTTTTGGCGAAAAACTTATTTTTACGTAAGAATATTTTGAATATAAGCTTAGCCTTATGAAATTAATTATCGGAAAACCGTACATTTACTTAATCTTCATCGATGTCCATAAATTCATCATTATTTATAAACTTCAGGTAAAGAATAATAAATATATCTAATGATAGATGAAAAGTAATTTGATGTATGAATTAATAACCCAAGTAAGTTAAAAATTGCTACCAACTGAATGCGTAAGCTCCCTTGCTGGTTTAAGATATAAAATCTGTGTGAGAGCATGTGGAACTGATGTTTTGAATCATTGATTTGATGAGTAATTTGGTTGTATGGTAAGGCTTATAAACTACTGAAAAAAATATTAATTAAATGGAAATTTAGTTTACAAATAGGTGGTGATACAATGTTGCTTTCCCTGCGTAGTTAAAATATTTATATAAAAAATTGATACATTGCCAGTTGAATTAATGAGAGTTAATTAGAGTTAATTATTGTTTGTCAACTCTCCCTCTGTGTATTTTATCGGATATTTTGGGAAAAATAATTCATACTATCCCTAATGGAAGTACTTACAAAAGTACTAAATTCTGTTTTGATTGTGGTTAGGGATGAACAGTAGATCCACAGTGGTGCGATTCCAAGATTAAGGTGCTAAAAATGGTTGCAACTGGAGCAGACAAAGTAAAAGTAGGTCGTTTAGAGTCGATAGTAGAGCAAATAGGGGAAGCCGTACTGGCTACCACTGAGACAATAGAACGTCTTTCTGACAGAGTTGATAGTTTAAGTGTACAAGTAGAAGAACAGGGAAGGCAGGTACAGCAGCAAGGGTATCAAATATTGGCATTGTGTGACGCAGTGCAAACTCTTGCAGAAAGCCAAGACAATTCCCTGCAAAGACTTACTCAATTAACACAAACTTTAAACCGTTTAATGACTATTTTAGAAGCAGAAGATTAAAATTAATCAATTGTCAATTGATAATTGAGTAACGGCTATTTTGCCTGAAAAACATTCATCTACATCGCTACCGGGGGTTCTTTCTCGTTTGGCGTATTCGCCTACATAATAAAATTTATCGCCTTCGGTACGATAATTAACTGGTAGAGGTTTAGGGCAAGGAAGACAAAAGACTACTTCTGGATCTGGTTCTTCAGGTAACAGATGTGGTAAATTAATGTTCCAGAAACTTCCTGGTGGTAATGGACGATTTAATAAGTCAGCTAGAAGTAAGGCAGTCCATTTAGCTGAATTATCCCAGTTGAATTCCCAGCCTATTTTCTTATATTGAGAAATCGCTATTGCTTTAATACCATGTATTGCTGCTTCTCTTACCGCAGCTACTGTACCGGAAATGTAAGAATCAACTCCCATGTTACCTCCGGCGTTAATTCCTGATAATACCCATTTTACCTGGGGACAAATATGGGAAATTGAAAGACGAACGCAATCGGCAGGAGTTCCTGCGATCGCATATGCAGTATCGGAGCGACGTTGTAGGGTTATGGGGCGATTTGTGGTAATTTGATGTCCGCAACCGGATAAATGTTCTTGAGGAGCGGCGATAATAACTTGAGATGAGATTTGCGATTTTTCTACGGCATTGAGCAGCGCTTGAATACCAGGAGCATCTATACCGTCATCGTTGGTTAAAATCAAACTCATAGATTTTTCTTGTTGTGTTGTTTCTTATTCTCTTGTTAATTGCAAGGAATTAAGGGTGATTTTAATTTCCAAGCATATCTGATATTAACTTAATTTAAGTTACTTTAACTTAATTGAAATAATTTAAATAATTCAGAAGTGATGCAACTGTAAGGATAGTTAAAAATTGGATGGAACGTCATTTCAGTTATCAGTTACCCCATCGATGAATCGAGGGGGCTTGAAAATAAGGAAAAAATTTTTTTATTCCACGGATAAATCCGTTCCGTTGTATCCGATTTTTTATATCAGTGATATCACTGAGGTAATTACTCCCGTCTCGCTCTAAGATTACCTATAAAACGCACCCTACTCCGAAACTCAATGCCCACCGGTAATATAACGGCCGGGAAGGGAGTAGCTGGTAGTAGATTTGGCATTCGTGTCTGCGGTTTTACTCCATCTCACGCAAATCAGTACTCTCTGATTATTGAATTTAATAGTATAAATACTATATTAAACCTTTCTCGCCCATACTTTTTTATAATCATCCATCGCCCCAGTATAATCCTTAAGCTTAGAACGAGCATTACCTCGATTGATGTAAGCTTTATCATTGTTAGGATTTAGCTGCAAAGCCTGAGTATAATCTTTGATTGCTTGATCGTAATTTTTTAGTTGGTAGTAAGTATTACCTCGTCCGATATAAGCTTGCTCATTTTTGGGGTTAAGCAGCAAAGTTTGGTTATAATCCTTGATTGCTTGACTATAATTATTTAATTTATAATTAGCGTTAGCGCGATTTAGATAAATTTCGGCATTGTTATGATTAATTTGCAAAGCTAAAGTATAGTTTTCCACTGCTTTGCTGTAATCTTTATTTATATAAAAATCATTCCCCAGATCAATATAAGTTTGTGCATCTTCAGATTTAGATGGTAAAATTTCAGTCGATTCAGATGTTACTCTATGGTATTCATTGCTAAGTTCCGAACTGACAATATTATAATCAACAGTAACTGTATAGTCAGATTTAATTGATGTTGATTCAATAGAATCTATAGTTATTTCTTGATAATTATCTTCAATTTTAGGAACAATCAATTCCGAGCTACAGTCATTAATATAGCCAGGATTAATGCTCATAGCTTCTGTATAATCGGCAGTTGCTCCATTATAATCTCCAAGTTGAGAACGGATAACTCCCCGACTGTATCGAGCTTCAGCGTCATTAGGATTTAACTGCAAGTATAGGTTTAAATCTGCAATTGCACCTTGGTAATCTCCCAGCTTGTGAAGAGCTAATCCTCGTTGATAATAGGCTTTTATTCCCTTGGGCTGGAGTTGTAAAAACTGGTTAAAATCTGCAACAGCTGCTTCGTAGTCTCCTTTTTGTGCTTTATCTAATCCTCGTCGATAAATCACTTCGATAAATTCTTGCTGACGGTGAAATTTGGCTTCTTTTTCTTGTCGCTGCACGATGATATGGGATAGTGCCATCGTATTACGTCGCATTTCTAACTGGGCTATTACCTGATTGCTTAATGCTTTTAATGCTTCTTGTTGTTCTAAACTTAAATCCCGTGATACTGTATCAATTACACATAAGGTACCAATAGCAAATCCTTCTGGTGTAATTAATGGTGCGCCAGCATAAAACCGAATATTTGGTGCTTCGGTAACTAAAGGGTTTTCCGCAAACCTTGAGTCTTTCAAAGCATTGGGGATAATTAACGGTTGTTCCTGCATAATCGCATAAGCGCAGAAAGCTACATCTCTACTAGTTGAGTCTACATCAACACCAACCTTCGATTTAAACCATTGGCGATCGCCATCTATGAAACTAATCAAGGCAATAGGGGTACGACAAATTTGTGCAGCTAAAAAGGTAAAATCATCAAATACTTTTTCTACAGGGGTATCAAGTATCTGATATTGACGAAGTGCTGCTAATCTCGCTAATTCGTTGTTTGGTATTGGTGATTGCAAGCCCATTTTTAACTGTCTCCAAAAAATACTTTTAGAAAAACAAAACTGATTAATTCCACGGATAAACTAGGGAGAATGAAGGTTTTACATTGAAGATTATCGAAAATTTCCTTATTTTTAAATTAGTAGCCTGTGGCGAAATTATAAACATAAATTTTCAAATACAAAAAATACAAAATCTTGTTCCTATGAACTTTTCATAAATTTAAAATGAGTTACTTAGAAGGCACCGTCGCTTACTCGCCATCCCTTAAAATTAGAATCTAAAATATAAAATTTTGAATTGGTTTGTTCTGGACTAACGCAGCGCTTAATAGATAAACAACCCCGATTCTATAATAATCTTTTTAAAAACTTTTTTAAGTACTTATGATTATATACTTATTTATATATAATATACAGCAATAATTTATATCATAAAGTAACATTTTTTACAACTAAAATATATTTAGTTTGATTTAGATGTTGATATGCTGACAATAATTGTATTAGCTTTGATTCAGCACATGTTATGTAAGTGACATGAATAATGTATAGATTTTTTGAAATTAATTAAATAATTACCCATTGTCTATTGTGTTAAGAGGTTCTGTTTTATCATCTTATATCGATTTTTAATATCAATTTTGTATAATCTGCTTCTAGAAAAGGCGATAAGTATTTATTGACATCGATACAAAATAAAAACAGTATTAAGCATGGTATAAAAAAAATACCTTTTGGTGTAAATCATTGTTTCAAATTGAAGAAATAAATGATACATAAAATATTATCCCATGAATTTACTTTCCCTTAGGTTTGAGTTCAAAAAATAAAAATCAAAATAAGTATTTCAACTCGATCCCAAAATATATCCATAATGACAAATCAAACTTGGATTGCGATTACTTTCATTGGTTTTATGCTTTTGTTTACAGTAATCGGAATTTATTCAGCGACTCAAAAGCAAAATAATACTACTGATTATCTGTTAGC
>DESS01000103.1 GCA_002361335.1 Richelia sp. UBA3308 | reverse complement strand
CTAACACCCAACCCCTTTCATTTAGATTATCCTAAGTACCGCTGAGCAGCAACTCCAAAAGTTTATCTATCAAAAGTATGATTGTTAAATATTCTGGTTTGTATTATAATGTACGGTTGGATGACATAATTAGTGTAAGTTGAACTTTTTTTGTCTGCAAGACCTAGCTAAAGGTCAAAATCGCTTCAATTAAGATCAAGAAATTTTCTCGCAAGGCTCTGCAAGGTTGTTCATAATAGTTACTAGTACAACACGGCGTAAATAAGGCAACCATTAAAAATGGCTGAAAAGCATAGAAAATCAAACTTCTTACTTCTTACTTCTTACTTCTTACTTCCGCGAAGCGGTACTAGTTGTAGAAAAATTAATTTATGCAATTTTGAGTCGCTTTTATGAGACATTTACAATTTAAATGTTGTATTTTCCTTTAAAGGAAGTGTTTGCCAATGAATTTTGGGCAGTTAATCTTAATAAATTCCAATATCAATATATTAGAAATAGCTTATGAGTAGGTTGGTTGTTTTAAGCTTGGGACAAGGTGACTTATATCAAGGTTTCCCTGCAGTGACATTACACCTCGGGGAAGCAGATAATTTTTACACCATGAAATTTATTGGTAGTTTACCACCATGCCCAGACATTGCCCAAATTTTCCACAATTGGCGATCGCTTTATGCTGCTTTTTATCAAAGAATGTGTTTGAGTAGCAGGGAAATTGATATTGATGATGATGATGATGATGAATTGGAAATTGATGAAGCTTATGTGACTAATATTTCTGAAGTAGATTTGGCAGATTTAAGCTGGCAATTATCAGTTTTAATTAATTCGTGGTTGAGTACGCCGGAATTTCGTAATATTGAGCGGCAATTACGCACGCAATTAAAACCAAATGAAGAAATCCGGTTTATAGTTGAAAGCAATGATATTTTGATGCGGCGGCTACCTTGGCATCTATGGAATTTCTTTGAAGATTATTTTTTAGCTGAAGTAGCATTAAGTACTCATGAATATCAAAAACCAAATCAATATCAGAGTAATACACAAACGGATAAAGTTCAAATATTAGCAATATTTGGTGACTCTAAAGGAATTGATATTAATAAAGACCGGAATTTCTTAGAACAATTATCCCATCAAGCAGAAATTCAATTTTTGGTAGAGCCTCAGTTAGGGGATTTAAACGAGCATTTGTGGGAAAAAGGTTGGGATGTTCTGTTTTTTGCAGGTCATACTTCTGGTAAAGATAAGGGATTAGTGTATATTAATGCTACGGATACTATTGCAATTGACCAGATAAAGTTCGCTGTTAAACAAGCGATCAGTCGTGGTTTAAAGCTGGCAATTTTCAATTCTTGTGATAGTTTGATTTTAGCGCAGCAGTTACAGGATTTGCAGATTCCCCAATTAATTGTAATGCGCGAACCCGTGCCAGATGTAGTAGCTCAAGATTTTCTCAAATATTTTCTAGCTGAATTTTCTCAAGGGCAATCTTTGTATACTGCGGTGCGTTTTGCCCGAGAAAGATTGCAAGTTTTAGAAGTAAATTATCCCTGTGCTACTTGGTTACCGGTAATTTGTCAAAATCCTGCCGAAGCGCCTATGATTTGGACGCAAACGGGTATTAAGAGTGCAATAAAAAGAAGTACATTATTAAATACATCATTAAAAAATACGAACAAAACTACTGCACCGACAATGCAGTCAGTAGAATTGACTCAAAGAAAACCAAATAACACCGCTGAGGAATTTGTTCATCGTTATTACAGAGAGAGCGAGTCATCAGAATTACCAACAAAGCGTTATTATCCACGCAAAAAAATTTTACAAACGGTTTTATTTGCCAGTCTATTAGTAGCGGCTACCGTCATGGGAGTGCGTTATTTTGGAATGCTACAACCTTCTGAAATACAGGCATACGACCATTTAATGCGATTGCGTCCAGCCATAGAAAGACCAGATCCACGCTTATTAATAGTCACGATTGGAGAAGCAGACATTAAGTATCAAAATGATAATAAAATGAACATGCGCTGGTCTTTATCAGACGAAGCACTGGTAAAACTTTTGCAACAACTCGATCAATTTGAACCAAAAGCGATTGGTTTAGATATTTATCGGGATTTCGCCAGCGATGCCGATTTTCCTAATTTAGGTAAACGGCTCCAAGAAGACGATCGCATTTTTGCAGTTTGTAAAGTTTCCGTTGACGGTAACGGTAAAGACGGTGTACCTGCCTCGGATGAAATACCTAAAAAACAAGTAGGTTTTAGCGATTTTATGGCAGATGCCGATGATATTCCCCGTCGCCAACTTTTATTTTTAAATCCTCCCCTCAATTCTCCTTGTACTTCAGAATATGCTTTTGCTTATTTGTTAGCACGGCAATATTTACAAGCCAAAGGTTACCAGCCAGAATTTAATGGAGAAAATCAATTACAGATAAGCGACGTTATATTTGAGCGATTGAAACCCCATACTAGCGGTTATCAACAGGTAGATACAGGAGGTTATCAAATATTACTTAATTATCGTGCCTTGTCTTCCGTGAACAATATTGCTCCCACCATTTCTCTGAAAGATATTATTGAAGGGCGAATTCAGCCTTCAGTGATCGAATCAGTTAAAAATCGAGTTATTTTGATCGGCGTTACCGCCTCCTCTAGTACCGATTATTGGAAAACTCCCTATAGCCAAGTATTAAAAGACAATGAAAGGCAAATACCGGGGGTATATATACAAGCCCAGATGGTAAGCCATGTACTCAGTGCTGTTGAAAACAAAAGACCTTTTATTTGGTGGTTTCCCACCTGGCTAGAAGCACTGTGGGTTTTTGCATGGTCCTTATTAGGAGCGATTTTAGCATGGCGCGTACACCAGAAGTTTTATCTGGCAATAGCGATCGCAATTTCCTTTATGACACTTTTTATTATTTGCTTCGCTGTGTTTATTCAAGCAGGTTGGATACCGCTGATTCCGGCTGCATTGGCTTTGGGTGCTTCTGCTGTTGTCATGCAAATGTTAGGGTATCGTTTCTTGGGAAATTATGTGAAAAATTAAACCCTAAAAATAACTTGAAACTGCATAACTTAGAGGTAATAACCACTATATATATTATAGGCATGAATAATATCTAAAGTTAATAGTCCAAGTATATGTTTGAACAACTCAAAGCTATGACTAGCAAACACTTAGCTCAAAGACATTCCAAGTTAACTTGCCTGATTACTTTCCTATGGGTGAGTATCCTTAGCTACCCATTGTCAGCAGAGGCACACTTAAGACAACCATTGGGTAATCAAATTACTCACAGTTCTAATTTAATTGCTCAGAAAGTGCCTTCAAATCTTGACGCGCCAAATACAGGGCGTCGTCGAGGAGGAACAAGCCGTGATAACGGATGCCCCAAGCAGCAAACAGACTTGACTGCCTTGGTACCTGGAGATAAAAGCGGTAACAAATCCCTATTATCATCAACAGTTGCCGAGTTTCCTAGTTTTTGGGTATATGTACCTGACTTACCTAAAGATATAGATTCTGGAGAATTTGTTTTACAGGATAAAGAAGGAGAAGATATTTATCGCACAATGATGAAGTTACCTCAAAAATCTGGGGTAATGGATATTAACTTGCCGAAAGAATCGAAATACGCTCTAAAAGAGGGTGAGAAATATCAGTGGTATTTTAAAGTTTTTTGTGGCAATGCAGACACTAGCCCAGAGTATTTTTATGTAAGTGCATGGGTACAGCGAGTCGCGGTAACTCCCGCCCTCAAACAAGAGTTAGAAGCAAATAAATCCCAACAATATAAAGTCTATGCCAAGAATAATATTGTCTACGATGCCATATCAAATTTAGCCGCATTCCGCGCCGTATCTCCCAATTCGACGAGATTAACTGAAGATTGGAAGCAATTGTTAACATCTTTGGATTTGCAAGAACTTGTAGAGAAACCCATTGTGAAAGTTGCTAATGCTAAAAAATAGTCGTGGGGATTGATTTGAGTCGGTGGGTAAGAATATTTATCTGTGGGTGGTATGGGTAGGATGCCCGTACCACAATATCGGAGTTTTCCCGATTCAGAAAAACTCCGATATTGTACACTCCGGTTTATTCCTACCTATTTTCTATTACCTTGATACCTTGATACTTTTGACGAACGAACGATCGATCGTCAACCGATCGAGTAGTGCATTTACAACAACCCAATCTAAATTAAACATGTTTTTTCGCAACTGGCATTGGAAATTAGCAACTAAGCTGATCGTTTGCGGTACAGCTTTTTTTGGC
>DESS01000099.1 GCA_002361335.1 Richelia sp. UBA3308 | reverse complement strand
ATCAAACTTCTTACTTCTTACTTCTTACTTCTTACTTCCGCGTTCCCCGTAGGGGTTCCCGAAGGGTAGCGGTACTAGTCTCATAGCCGCGATTCTATTAAAATGGACTCAGTATATAACGAATAATTGATAATTCATCCAGAAAATTTTATCTTAATTAGGTATATTCTCAGGGGCACCTGATTCCCGTATCACAAAATTTTTCAAATAAATTACTGTACTTACGAAAGCTGAAAACTGTTGTCATTGATAATTTATAAATCGAGGAACGCAATTCATGAACGATGCCATAAATGTTAAAAATCATCCATTTAAATTTTTACTTTATTTAGAGTGGATATTACTTGGATTTGCTGCAATTGCTTCATTACCTTTTCCTTTGCAGCGATTTCCCACAAAATTTCCCGAATTAACGGTTATTAGTTTGATTGTTTTCGGATTAATGGGTTTAAAAATACCTACCTTAAATCGAAGAAATAAAATTATCTATACCGGTTGTGAAATATTGTTGATTTTAATCACTAACTTGTTTGGTGGTAAAACATCACGACTTTTTCCGTTTCTCTATTTAATATTAGTAACTCGTAGCTGTTTGATTTTTCAACTTCCCGGACGTTTACTGGTTGCAGCACTTTCTTTTTCATTATTTTTATTTACATTCAAAAAGCGGTTTCAGGCCCTACGATTCAGAGCATTATGGCCCCCACATAACCCTTTATTTCATGGAAGATTATTGTTCTTCCTCAGCTTTGTGATGCTATTTGTACTAGCTTTAGTTTTTGTTTTACTATTGATGAACGCAGTAGTCTCCGAACGACAAAGTCGAGAGAAATTAACCGCTGCTAACGAAAAACTCCGTCAATATGCCTTAAAAATAGAAAATCAAGCTACCCTTGAAGAAAGAAACCGTATTGCACGAGAAATTCACGATTCTTTAGGACATTCTCTCACTGCTTTAAATCTACAACTAGAAACCGCTACTAAACTTTTAAATAATAATCCAGAAAAAGCTACTGATTTTTTAATTAGAGCTAAAGAATTAGGTTCTCAAGCACTAAAAGATGTCCGAGAATCTGTTTCGACTATGCGCTCTCATCCTTTACAAGAACAATCTTTAGAACAAGCTATTGCTGTACTTATAAAAGATTTCCATCATTCCACAAACATCACACCAAATTATCAAATTAATTGTTTTTACAGTATTCCTTGGGATATTAGTACCGCTATTTATCGAATTATTCAAGAGTCATTGACAAATATTGCTAAATATGGTGAAGCTACAGAAGTTGATTTACAACTAACTACAACAGCCACAAATTTACATCTAATGATTCAGGATAACGGAAAAGGTTTTGATCTAACCCAAAATACTACCGGTTTCGGATTGCAAAGTATGCGCGATCGCACTTATGCTTTGGAGGGTAATTTTAATATTGAAAGCTTTCCCGGTAAGGGTACTCAAATTTTTGTTGATATCCCTTTATCAAGATTTTTTAAGGAAATAACTTAATAAACTTGATGTTTGTTATTTCCTGTTCCCTATTGCCTATGTTCATCTGTAGAGTAGCTTACTACCTTACTACAGCACTTTGTATTTTAATTGAAGTATAGGATATATCCTCTATTTGTTGTGGTACGGGCATCCCTCCCCGTTATAATCTACATAACCTTCCATTAAATCTACTGTAAATTCAACCAAATTTCTATAAATACCAAAATCTTCTTTATTAAAATATTAAACATGATTAGCGTACTACTTGTAGATGACCAACATTTAATTCGCCAAGGATTAAAAACCTTATTAGAATTAGAAGCAGATTTAGAAATTTTAGGAGAAGCAGAAAATGGTCAAGAAGCCGTTGTAATGGTTGAAAAATTACAGCCCGATGTGGTATTAATGGATATCAGAATGCCTGTGATGGATGGTGTAGCTGCAACACGAGAGATAAAAAATAAATTAGCACAAACAAAAATTTTAGTATTAACAACCTTTGATGATGATGAATATATCAAAGCAGCCTTGCAAAATGGAGCAATGGGTTATTTACTAAAAGATACGCCTTCAGAAGAATTAGCAGTTGCTATTCGTGCCGTATATAGAGGATACACTCAATTAGGACCTGGAATTGTTAAAAAACTTTTAACCCAATTTACTCCGGCTACAGCAACTCAAACTTCTCCCCCACCACCAACTTTAGCCGAACTTACAAAAAGAGAAAAACAAGTATTACACTTGATTGCAACTGGTGCAAATAATCGCGAAATTGCTCAAAAACTCTATATTTCTGAAGGTACTGTCAAAAATCATGTTACTAATATATTAAACCGTTTGGAATTACGGGATAGAACCCAAGCCGCGATTTTTGCAAATTCCTTTTTATCTTATTTAGATGAGAAAGATTAATATTATAACTAGCTTTAAAAGTCACTATAATTAAAGAAAAGCAGTAGAGAAAAACCACAAAGAAAGCACCATTGGCTAATTCCTTATTGACTTGTTCTACTGTCAGATTCTGTAAACCAATAATTTTCAACATTCTTAAATCAGATTATCTATTTTTTTAATAAAAAGTATTACATAACTTGTATAATTTCATCATATAAATATTGTCAACCTTGTCCGTAAAACTACAGATATAATTTATTTCCCTATTAGCACATCTATAGCTAATTATTCCTCTAGAATAAATCCGGAAATGAATAAGTTATTATAAATAGTATAAATATAAACTATCGTAGTGAAAAATTTAAGACATATTTGGCATTATTTAAGATGATATCTTGCAAACAGATCAATTCTTAATTATTTAAATATGTTAATCAGTAGAGAAAATACAGAATTTTATTTAAAAGACTTACAAACACCATTAGGCAAAACTATTAATATCACGATTGTGATTTTGGTGATGCTATCCTCAGGAATATTTGTAGCGGAAACTTACCAGATTCCTGAATCAATACGCTTTATTCTTAATATTATTGATATTTTAATTTTAAATTTGTTTGCTGTAGAGTATTTACTACGCTTATGGAGTGCCCAAAATCGAATTCACTATATTTTTAGTTTTTATTCTATTGTTGACTTAATTGCAATAATACCATTTTTTATGGGAACGATTGATATCAGCTTTATCCGCCTATTACGATGGTTCCGAATCTTGCGATTAATCAGATATATCGATAGAAAATTTTTATTTGCTCATGTTACAACCGAAGATGGTGCTATATTTACACGCATATTCTTTACTTTATTTGTAATTATATTTGTCTATTCCGGCTTAATTTATCAAGTAGAACATCCTGCAAATTCAAAAGTATTTGGTACTTTTGTGGATGCAATGTATTTTTCGATTGTGACAATGACAACCGTTGGATTTGGGGATGTTACTCCAGTTTCACAAATTGGTCGTCTTTTAACAATCTTGATGATTTTAACAGGTATAGCTTTGATTCCTTGGCAAATTGGGGAACTAATTAAGCGAATAATTAAAACTGCCAATGAAGTAGAAACAATTTGTTCTGGATGCGGTTTAGATTTCCATGACGAAGATGCTAAATTTTGTAAAATCTGCGGAACAAAATTATTTGATTGAAGATAATCTCGTCTAGGTAATTGATACCTATTTTTACAATTAATTTTTATTAATTAGCAACTATACTTATTTTTTTATTGGTAATTAATTACTTCCTTAATTCCATAATTCATCAAAAACATATCTGATTGATTTCATTTATGCTATCAGCGCTACCTACGTACTGATATTTTTCGCGGTAGTATTTCAACGTAAATGAAAAAGTATAAATATGCTTAAATTTATTTATGTAAGTCCAACTACAGGCAACAATAGTAATTCCGGTAGCCAACAAGCCCCCTTCAAAACGATTACCCAAGCCCTTAAACAAGCTGCATCTGGAACAAAAATTCATCTGTGTGAAGGTAATTACAATGTTACCAGTGGTGAAATTTTTCCTTTAATAGTTCCATTTGGAGTCACGATTATAGGTAATGAAAATACAAAAGGTAAGGGTATTGTAATTAATGGTAGCGGTAGATATTTCAGTCGTACATTTGCAGCTCAAAATGTAACTTTTATATTAAGTAATAGTTCTCGACTTCGAGGCATAACTGTTACAAATTCAGCTAGTCGGGGTACTGCTGTCTGGATTGAATCATCTTCACCCATAGTTGTAAATTGTACTTTCGTAAATTCTCAGCGCGAAGGAATTTTTGTTACTGGTAATGCCAATCCAGTTATTAAAGATAATATATTTACTGAAAATTCTGCCAATGGTATTTCAATTACCACTAATTCTCAAGGTGAAATTAAAGGTAATATTTGTTGTCAAACAGGTTTTGGTATAGCCATTGGCGATAATGCTACTCCCATACTTATAGATAACAAATTTTACAAAAACCTTTCTGGAATAGTAGTTTCTGGCAACGCTCGTCCAGTTTTGCGGGATAATGTATGTGAAAACAACATTCAAGATGGCTTAACTGTTGTAGGAAATGCATTGCCAAATATCGGTAAAAATACTAGTCCTGGCAATAACATTTTTCGCAACAATGGTCAGTTTGATATTCAAAACGCCAGCATCAACAAACTGATTTCTATAGATAATCAAGTAGAAGCAGTTAATGTCAACGGGAAAATACAATTTTTTGCCGATCCTGAACCCGAGCCTATTCCCGAACCTGAACCCGAGCCTACTCAATCAACACTACAACCCAAGCCTCGCAAACTAACGGATATTTACGGTCATTGGGCATATGAATTTATACAGGAGCTACTAGAATTAGAGATAGTCAAAGGCTTTCCAAATCGAACCTTTAAACCTGATGCAACAATAACGCGATCGCAATATGCTGCATTGTTGGTAAAAGCCTTTGATATCCAGCCTTTGCGGGAACCGATCCAATTCGTTGATGTCAAACAAAATTTCTGGGGGTATCAAGCAATTCAACAAGCATACCAAGGGCAATTTATCAGTGCTTATCGAGGTAAAAAATTTATTCCCCACAAAAACATTCCCCGTATAGAAGTTATTGTTTCCTTAGTAAAGGGATTTGGATTAGCAAGTGAAGTAGAAATTGACTTAAATATATATGAAGACAGTAATAAAATTCCTAATTACGCAAAACAAGAAGTAATAATAGCGACTCAGTATGGCTTGATCGTTAACTATCCCAGAAGTAATCAACTAAACCCCAATCGAGCCGCAACCCGTGCAGAAGCAGCAGTAATTATTTATCAGTTATTAGTTCTTGCTGGGCAAGTAAGGCAATTAATTCACTATTAAATTAATTATTGCTTTTAGGGGGCATAGGGCATCGGGAA
This sequence comes from Richelia sp. UBA3308, assembly GCA_002361335.1. GTDB lineage: Bacteria > Cyanobacteriota > Cyanobacteriia > Cyanobacteriales > Nostocaceae > Rivularia. The sequence goes on along the minus strand of DESS01000099.1, from coordinate 2,801 downwards.
TAGAGATTTATCAGTTATGAGTAGTATTAGGAGTATTAGGAGTAACTTGGTATTATCTCTCCTTCCATCTCCCCATTTGCCCATCTGCCCATCCCCCCAATGCCCTTTTGCTTTTCTTCTAATTAACTTCTAAACTAGAAACAACTTGTTCAAATACCTGCTGATAACTCCTATCTCCTTTAGCTAAGCTAATTAGAATTACCTTTTTACCATCAGCACTAGGTAATACTATATTTTGGAATATATATAAACCGTCAGTACGAAAAGACACTGCTTCTCTTCCTGCGACAACTTTTGCCTCAAAACTTTGTGGTATGATATCTCCAAGTTCATCATTATTTTTTATCCATTCAACTAAAGATAAACCTTCAGGATTATTTTCTAAGGAGATACTCATGTTTCCCGGTGAAAATGTATTTTCATATTTGCCTTTTGCAATTGCTTGATAATCTCTATGACTCCACAATTCAACAACGTTTTGTGATGAACTAGAAGTTACTTGGGGCTCTTTGATAACAAAGCCTTTGGGATATTTGAAATTAACCCCCAATCGCTGACTCCGATAAACATTTGTATTGCTAGCAGCTGCAATTTTTCTCCTAGGGTTTTTAGCAGCATTTCTCAAAGCTACAACAACAGGTTTAGGAGAAGTTTTTTGAGTCGGAATTTCAGTTTCAGTAACGGCAGAAGGTATGTTTGGTTGAGAATCTGTTTTAGGAGAAAGTTTGTCAGTTAAAGCTTTAGAAATAGAATTATCCGATTCAAAAGAAGGTTCAGGTGTAGGTTTGGAAACATTTTGCGGTGCCCTAGCAACGGATTTGGGTTGTTCGGATGCAGTTGCTTGTGGTTTAGCAGAAGGAAAAGGTGATGGTTGATTTACCGTTATTTCCCCTGGTGTTCTTTGTGGTGTAGCGGTGATATTTTCCTTATCACTACGATTGGCAGGTTGTATCGTTAAATCTTGAGAATCATCATTCAATGAACGTTTTTCAGCTTGTTGACAAGCCACACTCAAGCTCATGCTTAAGCAGAGTACAACTCCACACAAAAGCCGTTTAACTGTGTGATTAATTGCCCTCACACCCCGAGTAGACATAATTTTCACTCCTTTAGCGCCGTGCTATGTAGTTGTGCTTTACAATACTCACACAACCCATCAGGATAACCGAATCAATTATCAATTATCAATTGTCAATTGTTACCAAATATCAATAAGGGGATCGCAAGATGGGGAAACAAGGAGTTAACTCCGTTCCTCCTAATTCCTAACTCTTTATTCCCCATGACGGGCACCCTTTCACCAAATATGTCTGCATTTCTCCTTTACCTTTAATTTCAATCAAACCTCTTGATTCTAAAATATATTTATTTTTGACTTTTTCATAAGTAGTTTGACTTATTTGAATATTACCGGGGATACCATGTGATTCCATGCGACTAGCAATATTAACCGTATCACCCCATAAATCGTAGATAAACTTTTTGATGCCGATGACTCCCGCTACCACAGGTCCGGTATTAATTCCAATGCGGATGTTACAATTAAATTTGGTTTCGATGTTAAATTTATTAATCGCTTGTTGCATATCTAAAGCCATTTCTATTATAGCTTCGGCATGACCTGAACGAGGAATAGGTAAACCACCAACTACCATGTAAGCATCGCCGATTGTTTTGATTTTTTCTAAACCATGCTTTTGTGCGAGCTCGTCGAAAGCTGAAAAAATACGATTGAGTAATCCTACTAATTCTTGGGGTGAAACTTGAGTCGAAAGTTGGGTAAAACCAACTATATCGGCAAATAATACGGTAACTTCTGTAAATGCTTCGGCGATGCTAGTTGGTTGTTCTTTGAGACGATTAGCTACAGTTTCCGGTAATATATTTAGCAGTAAATCTTCGGATTTTTTCTGTTCTTCTGTTAGTCTATTAAAGGTAGTGCTAAGTTTCTCTACTGCAGGACGATATATTAATACTCCTTCTAATATCAATACAAGTAAAGTTAAAATAAACAGTCCCAACTCAATATGCTGTACTTCCCTAACTACTGCTGTTGTATATTCGTTATATTCAAAGATAACTAGATCGACTTCCTTCTCAAACAGTCTTTCGCTATTTAAAATTTCCTGCAAAGTTTGATCCCCCATCAAACGAGGTTGAATTGTTCCCCCCCGTGCTGTAGAAAGTAATTGCTTGGCAGCATCAACCATTTTTTTACAGTTAGGATGAATTTGCTCAATTATCTGTCTGATTAGAGTATTTCTACCGCCAGAAGCATTTGCTGAAGTTTCTAATTTTTCTAAATTATTTTCCGTTGTTTCCCATTCGCGAATCGTTTCTTCAAAGTCTTCGATTAAACTTTGACGGCGCGTTTCATCTTGTGTTAGCTTCAGTCCTAAAGCTAATTTCGCTAATCTTTGACTGAGTAGCTGTTGATGTTGAACGTTGGTAATTACCTGAATATCTACTCGCCGCTGAGATAGCACGCGTTGAATTATAACTTCTCCCACAATCAATAAACATGCCACTAATGCTAGGGAAGAAATATAAAGTTTTGTTAAACGACGGGCAGAGAATTTTTGTTGGTTATCGGCAATAGTCATGATAGGAGAGTAATTTTGGGATATGTCAAGTATTCCCAAAACAACAAAGGTTGGATAAATCCAAAACTTAACTCTCCATTCATATGATGTCCTTATAATTACCCATAATATCAAGTCTGGCTAATTACTTACTATATAACCCTATTGAAAAGCTGGCGCGCATTCTACTCATTACTCGTTACTCATTACTCATTACTC
>DESS01000159.1:27091-30566 GCA_002361335.1 Richelia sp. UBA3308 | reverse complement strand
CCCCAAGACCGCGCTGCCTCACTTTTTCAAATATAATAAATTTATATAAAATCTGTTTGGACCTATTTTTGCTAATTTCACCAACAAATTGAAGTAAATAACAAAAACTGTAAAGAATTATTACCTAAGATTTATAACCTAAGATCTATACCCTAAGAAATTGACATAAATAATTTTACCTAAGAATTTTCACCTAAGAAATTTAACCTAAAAACTTTAACTTTAGACCTTAGAGGATGTTTGAAAAGTTATAAATAAAACGAAACTGACTTTCAGATCCCCCATTATCCCCCTTAAAAAAGGGGGACTTTAACGCCCCTTTTTAAGGGGAGCCACTCCGTTGCGGAGGAACAGGCACGCCCTGTAGGAAGTGGCGTGGGAGAGGAGGATAATCGGAGATTATTAAACATCTTCTTAGACCTATATTGTGATTGTGAGCAGACAAATGGGTATCTTGTAATTAGTTTTTAGTTTAGAGTTTTGTGTGTTCTCATGAAGGTTGAAGAGACTGCGTTTTCTGCCGATACAACCCAAAATTCCCCAGTAATTCTTACTTCTGAACTCGGAAAAGTTTACCGTACTGGTTTTTGGATGAATCAAAAAGTTGTGTCTCTCAAAAGTTGTTCATTGAAAGTTTACCAGGGAGAGACTTTTGGATTGCTGGGACAAAATGGTGCTGGTAAAACCACCTTGTTGAAATTATTGCTCTCAATTATCCGTCCTACTTCCGGAAGAGGTTTATTATTAGGTAAACCACTTGGCGATCGCACTGCTAAGGAACGAATTGGTTACTTACCGGAAAATGCTTATTTGTATGATTTTCTGACTGGCTGGGAATTTTTGGTTTGGAGCGCGAATTTATTTCAAATACCGAAAAAGGTTCAACAGCAACGCATTCCTCAATTACTTGATTTGGTTGGGTTATCTAAATTTGACGCTTGTAAAAAACAGATGCGTCGTTACAGTAAAGGAATGCGACAGCGTGTCGCCATGGCACAAACATTAATTAATGACCCAGATTTGATATTTTTGGACGAACCAATGTCTGGTTTAGATCCTATGGGACGTTGCCAGATGCGCGATATTATTTTAAGTCTGAAACAACAAGGTAAAACTATTTTTTTTAACAGCCATATTCTTAACGAGGTAGAATTAATTTGCGATCGCATTGCAATTCTTAGCAAAGGTGAATTAATTTGTTCTGGTAATGTCAAAGAACTGCTAGGAACACCAAATACATATCGAGTCAAAGGCAAAGGTGGCGATTGGGAAAGTTTGCAAAAATGGATTCCCAATCTAGAAAGTTTATCCGATGGTTTTTGGCAAGGGGAGTTGCAAGGAGAAATGTATGATTTTCTTGCCAGTCTTCGTTTAATGGGAGGATATCTTGATACTCTCAAGGTTTATCGTCCTTCTTTGGAAGAGTTTTTTATGCAAAAAATTCAAGGAAAAATTTGATAATTACTTAGAAATTTCAAAATTATGTTCCGATTGTGATTTGTGTTACGGAGATTCAAGGGAAATTTTAAATAATATGGTGGTTTTGATCCCTATCTTTTATCGTTCAGAATCTTGTAAGGTTGATTTGTGCTACAAAGTTTGGCAAAAAATGTAAAAAATAGACTTGACATTATCAGTTCATTTTGACACAAAAATAACAGAAAAATTGAATCAGTAGGTCAATCTCAAAGGAATATAATAAAAAAAATAATGTATTGTTTGCGACTTAGACCTAATTATTCTGTATGCCGAGAATTGAACTTTATGTGAATTTTACTAAAATTTCAAAGTTTATAAATAATTTCCCTAAGTAAAGTTCCGGTTATTTTAGAAAATAAAACTGATAAGGAACTTGAATACATGAGTATAGTCAACAATAAAATGTTAAGAAGGCGCTTTACAAATCTGATTCTCAGGTAAATATGCTTAACACAGGTCTATTAAAATTCTTAGCCCAGCCATTAGTGGGTGTAATGTTATTAACTGCTGTTACCGTTGCTGTGGAACCAGTTAATCCAGTTTTCGCACAGCAAGGTGCCCGAATTCGGTCAAGTTACGCATTGGGCGGAGGCGATCGCATTAGAGTAAATGTGTTTGAAGTGCCCGAGTATTCAGGTGAGTACGTAATTCCTCCTGGTGGAGCGATTAACCTACCCTTGGTTGGTAGTGTTACCGTTGAGGGGCAGACAACGGAACAAGCCGCCGATCAAATTGCTAAAAGATACGCTCGCTTTCTTAGACGACCGATTATTTCGGTGAATTTATTATCCCCACGTCCGATCAACATATTTGTTGCTGGGGAAGTAACTCGTCCTGGAGCTTATACCCTTAGTTTACAAGGTGGCGCTGGTCAAGACCCAGGTATTCAATACCCAACGGTATTAGCGGCTTTAACAACTGCTCAGGGGGTAACCCTTAGTGCTGATGTCACCCAAGTGGAGTTACGTCGCAAACTTGCAGGTGGAAGGCAACAAACTGTCACTCTTAATTTAGATGACTTAATAAAAACAGGCAGAAGTTTTCAAGATATTACTTTACGCGATGGTGACACCATCTTCGTACCAACTAGTAGAAACTTTGACCTTAGACAAGCGCGTAATATCGCAGCAGCAAACTTCGCGGCTGATCCCAATCTACCCCGCACGGTAGCAGTTGTTGGTGAAGTACTTCGTCCGGGTTCTTATTTAGTAACTTCAGGTGCTGCACAAGGTGGTGGAAGTAACGATACTGGTGCCCCAACCATTAGCAGTCAAGCTACCGTAACGCGAGCGCTACAATTAGCTGGAGGAATTACACCACAAGCCAATGTTCGTAACGTTATAGTAAGACGACCTACAAGAACGGGTGGCGAACAAATCATCAAGGTGGATTTGTGGAGATTGTTGACAAGTGGTGATGTTGACCAAGACATTATTGTCCAAGATGGAGATACAATTGTATTCCCAACCGCAACCGAGGTGAATCCAGCCGAAGCTACGCAGTTAGCAACAACAACTTTGTCTCCTGCACAAATTCAAGTCAATGTGGTAGGTGAAGTTAAAACACCAGGAACAATACAAATAAAACCTAATAGTTCTCTGAACCAAGCTTTATTAGCAGCTGGTGGATTTAACGATGCTAGGGCTAGTAGTGGTAAAGTCGATTTGATTCGTTTAAATCCCGATGGTTCTGTTACTAAACGTTTAGTCACAATCGATTTGAAAGCGGGAATTAACGAGCAAACTAATCCTATACTTCGTAGTAATGATGTAGTTTTAGTCAGTCGTTCTGGTTTAGCCAAAACTGGTGACACTATCAGTACTGTCGGTGGACCATTAGGTACTATTTTTAATGTTCTGAGATTCTTCGGACTCAGTTTTTAACTAAGGTAAAAAACCTAAATAATCAGCGAGACGTTGTAATGCAACGTCTCTAAATTCTTCCGAGGGGTGAATGAGTAATGAGTAATGAGTAATAAGTAATGAGTAACGAGTAA
>DESS01000159.1:26879-27005 GCA_002361335.1 Richelia sp. UBA3308 | reverse complement strand
AGTAACGAGTAATGAGTAAGAACTAATAACTAAGAACTATTCATGAGTAGTAGATCATAATCGCCATCTTTTACCCTAGGTTTATATAGTAAATAATTTGCCCGACTTGATATTACCGGTAATTTC
>DESS01000159.1:3497-26812 GCA_002361335.1 Richelia sp. UBA3308 | reverse complement strand
TTATTCTATAGGGTTATATAGTAGGTAATTAGCCGTACTTAATATTATTCATCGATATCCAATTTTTATATGTAGGGCGCTACTTTAAAATAATTTGAAGTGCTGACTTTAAAAAGAAGGTTTTTAAGTTAATTAGAACAATTTTTATCAAATAAAATTAGATTTATTTATTACATAAAATTCCTTATCAAGAACTAATATGCTATTTAAGCACTTGGGACGATTTCCTCAACGACTATTTCCAGTAAAAGGTTTGTTGTGCGGCTTTAGCTTCGTTTGCTGCACCTTCCTGGGTATACCTTCGGCCAAAGCCGCCCAAACTATTATCATTCGCCTTGGTCCGTTTGAACAGTCAATAGCGATCGCCGATTTAGAAGAGTTTGCCAACACTGGTAAATTACCAACTTCGCTACAAGGTTTATCACCCTTAATTCCCAGTGAAATGCGAGGATTATTGCAACGGCGTTTAGAAATCAGTCCCCAAGCAGCCGATCAATTTACCGAAGAGTTACAAAAAACCTCTCTCGGTAGACGATTAATAACTTCACTTAAAGCCGCTTTACCAGGTTCGAGTATTGAAAGTATACAAGGTGCGATTACCTTAGCTTTAAGACAAGTTAACGGTTTGAGTGTTGTAGATTTTTTACGGGCGTATCCCCAAGAAAATCTGACTGTAGATGCCACAAAAGCTATTAGTGTGGCAGTGGAATTCAACCCCAAACGTTTGCAAAGTCAAGCTTTTGGCTCTTTACTAGCACGAGAATTATCTGTAAATAATCAAATAGTCTCTTATCCAAAGTTTAGCGGCTTTGACCCAGCAATTATTGGCAATCAACCAGTCGAAGAACAAACCATCAAGCTACGAGATCGAAAGCGAAATCGGACTATTCCCGTTGATATTTATACGAGTAGAGTTGAACAGTCGCAACAGCCATTAGTTGTTATTTCCCACGGTTTTGGTGCAAATCGTAAATATTTAGCTTACTTGGCCCGTCATTTGGCTTCCTACGGCATTAGCGTCGCAGCAATCGAACATCCAGGTAGCAACATGACTGCCATTAGTGAAGCTACAAATGCAGCCAATTTACAACAATTGCTCAACCCAAGTGAATTTATCAATCGACCAAAAGATATTAGCTTTGCACTAGATGAATTGGCAAAACTCAATATTCAACCCGGAAAGCTCCAAGGAAAATTAAATTCTCAAAAAGTAAGCGTTATTGGACATTCTTTAGGAGGTTATACCGCCTTAGCAATAGTAGGTGGAGAAGTCAACATACAGCAACTGCGGCGATTTTGTAATAATTCTTTAAATATAGCTTCCCCACCAGCTGACTGGTTAAAGTGTGCCGCAGCTTCCTTATCAGAAACAAAATTACAACTCCAAGATCAACGCGTCAAAAGTGCGATCGCCCTTAACCCAATGTCAGGAAAACTCTTTGGTGAAAAAGGTTTAAACAAAATTAACAAACCAGTTTTAATTTTAACGGGAACCGAAGACGCACTGACACCAGCCCTAACACATCAAATACAACCTTTTAATCAATTAGGCGGACAAAAGTATCTCTTAACAGCAATTGGCGGCACCCACCTGAGTATAAGTGAGAGTGCTTATCCGATAAATGCAGCTACAACAATAATTAGAGAGCGACGAGGAATAGAAGCTAGACCTTTACGAGAGTTACTTAAAGGGGTAAGTGTAGCATTCGTTAAACAACTTGCACCGGAAGCAAAAAATTATCAACATGCATTAACTTCTGCTTATGCACAATCTTTTTCTACACCACAAATTAAATTGCGCTTAAATTCTGAATTACCCGAAAGTATTAAACCTTGGTTGAAATTGATCGATAGATAATTGGGCATGGGGCATGGGGCCGAAAGGGCATTGGGCATGGGGCATGGGGAGATAATTTTTAATTCCTGCCCTATTCACTACTCACCCCATCACTACTAACAACTAACAACTAACAACTAACAACTAACTTAAAAATGATGCTTTAATAACAGTGTCATAAGAACAAGATGCCTGTATCATGTGGGCTGGTGGGGACAGTATCTTGTCGGAAGTCGCGATCGCGTGATAATTAAATTACACGTTGCTTTCTTATTAAACTATAGATAAGACATAGATAAGACAAGGTAGTATTACTACCACTTAGTTAAAGTAAATTTCCTATTGCTGTAGAAGGAGCGTAAATGGAGCCAATTATTGCTATTGCTTTAGTGCTTATAGGTTATTCCTTAGGATCGGCAAAGATTATTAATCAAGGTAACGAAGCTTTAATTGAACGCTTGGGTCAGTATCATCGTAAATTACGACCGGGATTAAATTTTATCGTTCCTCTGATTGACCAGGTTGTAATGGAAGATACCACACGGGAACAGATATTGGATATTAAACCCCAAAATGTGATTACTAAAGACAATATTTATTTAGAAGTTGATGGGGTTGTATATTGGCGTATCAAAGATATGGAGAAAAGCTTTTACCAAATTGATGATTTGCAACAAGGTTTAAATGAAATAACTACAACTTCTCTGCGAGAGATCATCGCTCAGAATACCCTAGAGGAAACTAATGTCACTCGAAAAGATATGGACAAGGAGTTGTTGGAACAATTAAATGACATAACCAAAGATTGGGGAGTTGAGATTACTAGGGTAGATATTCAATCAATTACACCTCCAGAAAGCGTTCGCAAGTCAATGGAAGATCAACGCGCTGCTGAAATCAAAAGTCGCGCTGCGATTTTGGAAGCTGAAGGTGAACGTCAAGCTGCAATTAAAAAGGCTGAAGGTACTAGTACCAGTATGCAAATTCTTTCTGAAGCTTTGCGTAGTGTCCCAGAAAACAAGGAAATTCTCCGATATCTTGTTGCTCAAGATTACATTAACGCTAGTTACAGATTAGGCGAAAGCCCTAATTCTAAAGTTGTTTTTGTTGACCCCGGTTCAGGTCAAAATGATATTATCGAGCAAATAAAAGCTGAAACTGTAGCTGAGGATACTGCAAGAAATCCTAGAAATGGTAATGGTTCTGAATCCTAAGGTACTCACAGTCCCCTCGCGGAAGACTGTCGGCTTCTGTGTGACTGCGGGCAACCCCAGATATTGACCGCAAGCGGAGCGTCTCCGGCTCCCCTGAGCTTCTTTTGGACGCGCCGCCCATTATTAAGAAGTAAGAAGTAAGAAGTAAGAAGCATGAAGTAAGAAGTAAGAAGTAAGAAGCATGAAGTAAGAAGTAAGAATTAAGAATTATATTTACGTACCGGGAGCATCCCAATGCCGGAATAAATATTTTATCCGACACCCTATAAGGGTGCGGCACATCAAAGCCTACCTGCTCCCGGCTCAAAGATTTATTAGCCGGAGGCAGGTAGGCTTTATAATATTAGCCTCAGGCTTCTAGCCTGTGGGTTTTTTGCGAATTTGGGATGCTCCTACGTACCATCTTGGGATTTTAAGATTTTCGCCAGATAGCATCAGCAACTATTGACACATCCCGCATTTGTTCAACATCGTGAACTCTTAAAATATCAGCACCGTTAAAAATAGCCGCACAACAAGCCGCAGCAGTTCCCCAAATTCGCCCTTTGGGGTCTGGTTGGTTTAAAATCTTTCCTATGAAGCTTTTACGAGATGGTCCTATTAAAATAGGACATTTAAGCTCTTTTAATTCATTTAAGCGCCGAAAAATTTCTAAATTTTGTGATAAATTCTTAGCAAAACCAATACCGGGGTCAATAATAATTTTTTCTCTTTCAATTCCCGCAGTTATTGCTACTGTTATTTGTTTGGATAAAAAATTACATATTTCTGCCATTACATCTTGATAATCGGTCATTTGTTGCATTGTCTCCGGGTTTCCTCGGATATGCATTAAAACAATAGGCACATTTAATCTGGCAACTGTAGAAAACATCGACAAATCAAAATTACCCCCAGAAATATCATTAATAATATCCGCACCGGCATTCACCGCAGCTTCTGCAACACTTGCTCTTGTAGTATCTACAGAAATTGGTAAGTCTATTTTATTACGTACAATTTTTATAACTGAAAGTACGCGATCGAGTTCTTCCGTTTCAGATATTTGTTCTGCACCTGGCCGAGTTGATTGTCCCCCCACGTCGATAATATGGGCACCTGCAGCCGCTAAAGCTAATGCTTGATTTAAAGCAGCATCCGGTTGATTGAACTCACCGCCATCGCTAAAACTATCAGGCGTTACATTTAAAACGCCCATTAAATAAGTGCGATCGCCCCAATTAAAGTTGAGCATGGGAAATTTTTTTGTGTTTTGAAAGATAAAAGGGGACTAGGGGACAAGTTGTAGGGTGTGTGACACTTTGAGAGATTTTGAACGTAGTAATAAGAGAATGAGTGTACGGCACCACCCCCCTCTTGTGACAATCGCGTAGTCCTGTTTGAATTAAAAACATGGGGAATAGAGAGATGGCGGGATGGGGGGATGGGGAAGATTTGTAATCCAAAATCTTTGTTAAAGTCTAAAATCCCATGCCCCATGCCCAGAGCAATTTTTTAGTTAATTTTTAGTTAAACTGAAAATTGACAATTCGGGCGAAACTTTGGGATTCCAAACTTGCTCCACCAACTAAAGCACCATCAATTTCAGGTTGAGCCATAATTTCATCAACATTCGTCGGTTTTACGGAACCTCCATATTGAATTGTGACGTTTTTATTGCTCAATAAACTGCGAATTAAACCGATAACCCGATTGGCTTCGGTGGCTTCACAGGTATCTCCCGTACCAATTGCCCAAATTGGTTCGTAAGCTATTATGAGATTATTTTGGTCAATACCTACCAGAGCTTGCTTGATTTGGTTGGTAATTATTGATTCGGTTTCCCCATTATCCCTTTGTTGTTTAGTTTCCCCAACACACAAAATAGGCGTGATACCATGTTTTTGAGCAGCTTTGAGACGCTGATTTACGGTTTCATCGGTTTCACCAAAATATTGTCGTCGTTCACTATGCCCGACAATTACATAACGTACCCCAATTTCCGAGAGCATTAAACCGGAAATTTCACCCGTGTAAGCTCCCGTTTCTTCCCAATGAATATTTTGTGCTCCCAAATGTACGCGATCGTCGTGTAAATTTGTAGATAAAACGTTTAAATCAGTATAGGGAACGCACAATACTGCTTCTCTATCCTTGGGAGTCTCTTGCAATAAAGGCAGAAATCCTTGTAAAAATTTCTTTGATTCTGCCATGGTTTTGAACATTTTCCAGTTGCCAGCAATAACAATTTGTCGCACAGGTGATTCAGTCAAGATCCAATAGCTACTTAATGCAATTTTTAGTTTAGGACTTTTTCGGAACCATTTGGAAGTTTAGGGGTTAGTCGTTTGGAGTTGGGAGTCAGGAAGGAGGGGAGAAGGGGGATTTATGATGATGCTAGGTTATACACCTCGTTTACCCAGGAATTGGTTTGTCCCAGACGCGATATATGTTTGTCCCAGACGCGATATATCGCGTCTCTACATTTACCGGAATAACGAAAAATCTTAGATAAAGGGTTGTATATCAAATCCGTTGGCATCGGGATTATATATATTTCCAGCCTCGGGGCGCGGAGGTAACAACCTCGGGGCGCAGAGTTTTTTTCGCGAATTTTTTTATAATTCCGATGTATCTGGAAAGGATATGATATGAAACCTGGAACAAGCCTGAAAATAAATTATACCGCCCAGGGTTACTGCACGGCATGGAGTCAAGTTAATTAAAAGTAGAATTTAATTCAAAAAGTTAATTAGTTACGAATTTTCTGGGGAATCATTTGATTTTTGTTCACGAATTATCTCCATTAATCTCGCCTTTGATTTAGAGTCTAGTTCCCATGTTGAAGTTTCTGGGTGCCAGTCTAATGTAGGGTGATCAAGCTTAAAAACTCTATGCTCCTGTGTTTTTTGATTTGTAATATCAAACTTTATCGGTTGAGAAAAAGTACCATGAAGTGGATTATCTGAATCTGGAATCACATAACCGGGCATACTTGCTATTGTATCAATAATTCTCTCAATCAATACTCGCATATTTTTTTTACTTGGTTTTTTTTCAATAAATCGAACCTCTTTCCGTACTGGCATATTTTTTTTACTTCGTTTTTTTCTAATAAATCGAAACACTTTCCGTAAAGACTTAGAAACTCCACCCAATGAAGCAACTGAAGTATTAGAAACTGTACGAATTGAAGTAAGTGGAGTAAATGCAGTACATGAAATCAGTATCGGTATAATTAGAAAAATCACCCACCAAGGTTGTGATTTTATTTCAGTTTTTCTGTCCATTTTACTCCTTAACAGTAAGTTTTACGTGAGAGAATCTAAACTTGAGTAAGGTATGTAAACCCAGCAAAATTACTCCTATTAAAATTGCTATTCCAAAATGAAATACAGTATTTTTTATACCTGTATTGAAAGGAAATGAATAAAGGAAAAATTTCATAATATTCTCATCTGCTAATGTATTAACACCTAAATAAATAGGCATTAAAATTAGAGGAAAAATTAATGCTATAGCCGAAATTGAATTTTGTTCTGATTCTCCAATCGGAATAAGCAAATTCAGTGCTAAAACAATTCGTCCAGATACAATAAATAGTCGCGGTTTTAACCGCCATAACCTTAAAAATATCCTCTAATAAAATAATTAATTAGCCTTAACTTAATCTTATTGTGATAAAAATAACAAATATTATTTGAAAGTATTTTTATTAGCTAAAAAGCAATAAACAAAACTAGTTTAGGAAGTTTTTACAGATAAGTAAAGTATTGATCATGTCAGTCTCTAAATTATGAATACGAAGAACAGATAAAATCAACATCAGAAGATGAGTTTTACAGCCAGTTCTTAATCGAGAAAATTGGAAAACGTATATACCAAGAAGTTCTCAATGTGAAAAACAGTAATCAATCTGTATTTTTACAAAAGTACAATACTATACTCGAATGCAACCTATTCGCTAATTCAAACATCAGATTTACCTTGTTACGAGATTCTGAATTAACAAAGTTAAAAACTGATATAGAAAACCAATTAAATGCTCTTGGAGAAGATATAAACAAGTCAAAATCTTTAATCTTACAAAAGATTTCTGAAGCTGAGGCTAGTGAAGAATTAGAAAATAATTATATTCAAGAAATTCGCCAGATTATACAACAACAAAATCAAGTATTGGAAAATAGTCAAAAACCTTTATCCTGGAATGATCAAGAAAGTCCATGGGAAAACTACATGAGAATCGGCATTTATGCTTTAGATATTTTATCTACAACAAATGATATTTTAGGCCGATCGCAGTTAGGATGTTTTTTAGAGGATATTTTTTAGGTTCTGACAATTGCGTAAGTCGTGTTATACTTAAAAAATTAGCTTATAAAACGGGTGAAACTGTTTATAAAATCAAGCATAATTTACGATTTTAATCGCCAGGTGCGATACTACCCGATACTTAGTCCACCTGACTACGGAACCTCACCCCTTCCCCTCTCCGATGCTTTGGAGAGGGGTTTGTTGTATTTCTTCTAGGATGGGTGACACAGAAGATACAGCAAATTGCAGCTTCTGTTAGGTACAGTTTTATATTTAAAAACTCTTGTGGTACGGGCAGAGAAGGCCCGTCAGAATCTACTTCAATAAAATCTGCTGTAAATTCTCAACGTAATAATAAGACTGCGGAGGCTACCAACCCACTTATTGTCGCGATCAGCTTCGCTGTTGCCGGAGGCGATCGCCATGGTCCTAGACTTAAAAAAATTATTACGATAGAAGAAGACGTAACAAAACTTAAAATCTAAAATCGAAAACCTAAAGTCTAAAATCTAAAGTCTAAAATTTAAAATCGAAAATCGAAAATCGAAAATCTATATGACTTCCAAATTACCATTACCGGAACCCCATGGCAATCACAATTTTAGTACTGAAGAACTAGATAAGGCGATTTTTAGTTTTGAAGAAATCCAGACGGAACTTTACTATAAGCAAGCACAAACAGCGCTACGTTCCATGGTGGCAAATTTTGACCTTAGTTCGTCGGAAACTCAAGGGCTGGAAATGGAAATTGCGGATTTGGAAACTATGCTGAGTAAATTGGACAGCATGGTCATACAGATTGCTGCTTTTGGTATGGTAGGAAGAGGTAAATCTTCTTTACTAAATGCAATGGTTGGACAAGAAGTTTTTGAAACTGGGCCATTGCATGGTGTAACTCGCGATGCACAAAGTGTTAATTGGACTATTAGTGAAGAAACTATAGGTGAATCTCAACATGCTTTACGAGTGACTTTCTCAAGCAGTAGCTCACAATCGCGGGTGGAGTTGATTGATACGCCGGGATTGGATGAAGTTGATGGCGAAACTCGAACTGCATTAGCCGAACAAATTGCACAACAAGCCGATTTAATTTTGTTCGTGATCTCTGGGGATATGACCAAACTTGAACATGAAGCCCTTTCCCTGTTACGAGAAGCCCGTAAACCAATTTTATTAGTATTCAATAAAGTAGATCAATATCCCAAAGCTGACAGAATTGCAATTTACGAAAAAATTCGCGATGAGCGTGTAAAGGAATTACTTTCGCCAGAAGAAATTGTTATGGCTGCTGCTTCACCTCTGGTGAGAACAATGAAACGTGGTGCTGATGGCTCCTCGAAGGTGCAGTTGTGTAAGGCAAAACCCCAAGTTGAGGAACTAAAACTCAAAATATTGGAGATTCTCCACCGGGAAGGTAAAGCTTTGGTGGCTCTTAACACTATGCTGTATGCTGACGACGTAAACGATCAATTGGTGCAGCGTAAACTGAGATTACGTGATACTGCCGCCGAGCAGTTGATTTGGAAATCAGTCATAACTAAGGCTCTTGCTGTTGCTCTTAATCCAGTGACTGTAGTCGATATTATCAGTGCTGCGGGAGTTGATGTTTTCTTGATTATCGCCTTATCCAAGCTTTATGGCATTCCCATCACGGAAGCAGGAGCGATAAAATTACTACAAAAAATTGCCCTGAGTATGGGGGGAATTACTGCTAGCGAACTGCTAGCAAATTTAGGATTAGGTTCTTTAAAAACTTTACTTGGTATTGCTGCACCAGCTACTGGAGGGGTAACACTCGGTCCTTATTTATCAGTTGCACTGACTCAAGCCTGTGTAGCTGGTGTTTCTTCTTATGGTATCGGACAAGTTACCAAAGCATATTTACAAGCAGGAGCCACTTGGGGACCAGATGGACCAAAAGCAGTCATTGGTAAAATTTTAGCAAATCTTGACGAGTCTTCAATTTTGAATCGGATCAAAAGTGAATTACTTTTCAAACTGAAAAAAGTATGAAGTACCAAGGATGAAGGATGAAAACTGTTGATTCCATGCTTCATGCTTCATACTTCATCCTAATTAAGTTTATATATTTCTAGTTTTTGCTCTTAAAGGAATTTAACCATTGTTGTACTTGTTCTTTGGCAATATCGCGAGAGCCAAGTCCGAAAGAAAGGGCAATAGCCACTGCTAAAGCACCCAATAACAAACCAAATGCTAAGTTAACGATATCAGGAGCAACACCAATTTGTTGCAACGCCATGGCCGAAACTAGGACAATAATCGAAATTCTAGCTACTTGACCTAAAATTCTGGCTTGAGCGCTACCGGAACTGGTAATAATACCAAATGCTAGATTTGCTAAGAATAAACCAACAGCAAATACTACCAATCCAGCTAAAATCCGTCCAAATATAATCAAGATACCTGTCACCAGTGTAGTCAAAGCTGGAATATTCAGGATATTTATCGCCGCGATCGCTGCAAAAAGCATAATGCCAACAAAGACAATTATGCCCACAACTTCTGATGGGGTGCGGGATGCTGGTGAAGTAGGTTCTCCATCAGCGTTATATGTTTCGGATCTAACTGGTGTGGGTAAACCTAAGATAGAAAAAATATTGTTGAAGCCTACGCTGGTGAGGATACTGGTAACCAGTTCCGACAAAAATCGTCCCAAGAAGTAGGCAACAGTCAAAATTGCCGCAGCAGTGAAGATTAAAGGTATAGCATTGAGAACCTGTTCGAGCATTGCAATTGCAGGTACGGAGATCGCCTGAATTTGCAGAGCATTAAGTGCCGCAATTGCAACAGGAATCAAGATTAAAACGTATACGATTGTACCTAAAATCGAAGATAAAGACTGCCCACCAGTGGAATTTTGCGAAAGTCCGAATCGACTTCCTAAATGATCAATTCCAGTTGCAGCAAGCAGGTTAGTTACAATCCGACGCACAATATTAGCCGCAAACCAGCCAACTGCACCGATTATTACAGCTCCTAAAACATTGGGCAGAATTGCCAGTATTTCCGATGTTAGCGTGTTAACTGGTCCTAAAGCCTGTTGTAAGCCCAGAGTATCTAGTACTGGCATCAAGAACAGCAAGAAGATGAACCAGTAAAGAGCAGTACCAATAGTCTCGGAAATAGAAAGCTGATTACTACTACCAGCAGCTGTATCTTGCTGTGTGGTTAATCGCTCGTCTACGTTTAAAGCATTAAGAGCATTTACTACCAACGTCTTAACGAGAGTCGCTACTAACCAAGCCACTCCCAAAAGGATTCCCGCACCCAATAACTTAGGTAAGAATTCCCCAATTTGATTGAGAAAAGAATTCAGCGGCTCAGAAGCTACCTTTAGATTTAACGTGTCTAAAACCGCAACTATGGTAATCAGCAGAATCACCCAAAAAACCAAGCCAGAAATTAATTTCTCTACTTGGATAGATTCATTACCACCGGTTAATCCAGAAGCAATACGGTTATCGATGTTAGTGCGATTCAGGATTCCTTGGACTATAGCTTTAGCTATGAAAGCAACCAGCCAGCCAATAAACAAAATCGCAACTGCACCTAGCAAGGAGGGCAATATCTCAATTACTTTTTCCAAAGCTGCTTGAGTAACATCTCCAGCTGCCTGTGCTCCATTGGCTGACAAGGAAGGCGATTGTGCCAAAATTGTCCCCATTCTTATTGACAGATCAGCACCCGCCACTTGGGTTATATCTTGCCAAGTTGAAATCATGGTTTTCCAGTTTTAAAGTTTAGTGTTATCGCAGAAAACACCCTAGATGTAATGGTGGTTTATTGCCTGAAACAATACCACACTCTGACAACTTAGCAAGGTGTTTTGCACTTTAATTTACCAGTAAATCTTACAAATTATTTATATCAAGGTTATTTTTTACTTTTTTTATTTTTATTTACTTTATTTTTCCAAAAAACTAATTCAAATACTTAAGATTCACTGATTTATATGTAAAAAATCATGCTTGACACACTGAAATTAAAGATTTTGTCGCATTGCTTAAGGCCTTGCTAAAATCAACTTGTTTTACGGTAGTCTGAGGGCGGAGATGAGATTAAAAATTTGAAATGCCCCATAAAGAAGTTTTTGAGCAATCAATTGAAATTAATGCTACATCCGCTGTAGTACAACAATGTATCACAGACCGTGTTTTAATGCATCAATGGTTAAATCCCGCATTGTGCTGCGAACCAGTTGGGGATTGGAGTACAGATGTAGGCAGCAAAAGTCGGTTTATTATTCAAATACCAGTAATAAAGCCTACACTGATTAGTACTGTTGTGGAAAGACAGCCTGGTCTGATAGTGTGGGGATTTGAGGGTTTTTTTAAAGGACGAGACCGTTGGGAATGTCAACCAATTGATAACGGAACTCTTTTAATTAATCGTTTTGAATTTGAAATTCCTAACCCTATAGTTACTTGGGGTTTTAAAATTTTTGCCGAAAAGTTTACTGCATATGATATGAAAGCACAACTACGTCGCCTTAAGGGCGTTGCAGAGAGTAATGAGTAATGAGTAATGAGTAACGAGTAATGAGTAAAAACTAACAACTAACCACTAACCACTAACAACTAACCACTAACACCAAGTTTGATCAGCAAGCGTCTAATGCTAGAAGCGTCTTCAGCATCGGGGGCTTGGGTTAAATAGGCTTGTAAGTCAACTGCGGCTTGATTAAAGCGTCCCATTTGATAGCATAATAAACCGCGATCGCGTAATTCTAATGCTGCACTGGGAAACAATAATAATATTCTTTCAACAGATAATAAAGCTTTTTCTAATTCTTGCTGTTTGAGATAAATATATTTAAGGTTAGTCAGCATTCTTGCTAAAAATTGCTTT
This sequence comes from Richelia sp. UBA3308, assembly GCA_002361335.1. Lineage (GTDB taxonomy): Bacteria > Cyanobacteriota > Cyanobacteriia > Cyanobacteriales > Nostocaceae > Rivularia. Next base: position 14,599 of record DESS01000159.1, on the reverse strand, counting down.
TTAGTAACTGGTGCTAAAAATTCTGGCTGCAAGGGTATGTTTTGCTGATAAATTTGACTTAGGCGCTCCTGGCAATCTTGGAGAAACATGATCTCGCCATTGTTAAAAGCATCGACGAAAATTTCAATTTCTGGAATATCTGGACGAATGAGAAAGTGTCCGGGCATTCCTATTCCTACCATCGGAAAATTAATCCGACGGGCAATTTCTATATACAGTAGTGCTAATGTAATTGGAATTCCTACTCGCCGTTCTATTACATCATTTAAAAAACTGTTTTGAGGTTCGTAATAATTTTGCTTATTACCTCTAAATCCTAACTCATCGTAGAGATATCGATTAATGCACTGAACAATTTTTAAGGGATATTTTTCCAAGGGTAAGCGTGACTCTAATTCCATAGCCATTGAATTAATCGCATTGATATATTTCTCAATATCTAGTTGAGAATATTCTTCTTCAGCAATGTACAAAGCTGCCTTTGCTAAGTCGATATACTCCTCAGATTGCTGAATCTCCTGATAAAAATTTTTTCGTCCAGAAGATAAATTCATAAATCTTAATATTGCTAAACTTCTAAGATTATTTCAGTCTATAAAGATGGTGGTTATTGCCATACCTGTAAGCCTATATTAATTAAAAATTTGAAAATACATATAAGTATAATAAATTATATACCTTGATGATGATAGACATTTACTATTTTTTACGATATTGTATCCATCAAAAATTTAATATAAAAGTGTAATCAAGTGAGTAGAAATTTTGTCAAAAAAGATTCTGAGCAGCTAAGTACCTTAGCAAAAGCCAAGCTCGCTGCTGTGAATAAAAAATGGCGGGGATTCTTTTGGGCTACTCGAACCCGTATCCTTTTTTGGTATGTATTGATTATCACATTTATTTTCATCGTTTCGATACCAGCGTTTCGTACACTATTGTTTGCCCGTGTCGATGCACGAGTTCGTAGGGAACTGATGGAAAAGATGGAGACATTTAATCAACTGATTGAAAATGAAGCTGAGACTGAACTAGATCAAGCAGAAGCAGAAATACAGGCTTCTAATTGGGTGAACGAACCGGATAGTCGTCTTGTGCCTCCAACTTCTAAAGAAGAATTGAAAGAGTTTTTTAATGCATTTTTAGCTAAACAGCTTCCAGAAGATGATACTTTTTTGCTTACCTTTGTGGATGGAGAATTTTTTAAATCAAGTCCCCGAGCACGGCCAATAATATTTGACAGAGATTCAAATTTAATGCGTCGCTGGGGGAAATTAACTAAACCAGAACATGGTGAAAAGGAATTATCCAGTACTAAATTTGGTGGCATCATTTACATGAGTCAACCAGTGAAAATACAAGGGGAAACTTTAGGAGTATTTGTAGTAGTTCATACTATCACCGGTGAGCGTCAAGAAGTGATTGAAGCGGTAGGCGTTATTATTCAAGTCAGTGCTTTGGTTTTGGTTGCAGCTTTGCTTCTGTCTTGGATATCTTCAGGGAGAGTACTGGCTCCTTTGCGTTCTTTTAGTACAACAGCTCGTTCTATTAGCGAATCCGATCTAACTCAGCGGATTCCGGTGCAGGGTAAAGATGAACTAGCAGACGTGGCAAAGACTTTCAATGACATGATGGACAGATTGGAAGCAACTTTCACCACTCAGCGTAACTTTATTAATGATGCCGGACATGAATTACGAACCCCTATTACTATTATCAGGGGACATTTGGAATTAATGGGCAATGACGATCCAGAAGAAATACACGAAACTGTAGCGCTAGTTCTTGACGAATTAGATAGAATGAGCAGGTTTGTAGAAGATTTAATTTTACTGACGAAAGCGGAACGCCCGGACTTTTTACAATTACAAACAGTTGATATTAACAGTTTAACCCAGGAGTGGTTTGCAAAAGCTCAAGCTCTAGGGCAACGTAACTGGTGTTTGGATGGTGCTGGCCGAGGAGTAATTGTAGTAGATCGTCAACGGGTTACACAAGCTATAATTAACCTTGCCCAAAATGCAACTCAGCATACAACTAATACTGATACAATTGCAATTGGTTCTTCTATTAGTCAAGGTAAAGTTAAATTTTGGGTACGCGATACTGGAGAAGGAATTAATCAAACTGACCAAAAAAGAATTTTTGAACGCTTTGCTCGTGCTGCTAATAGTCGTCGTCGAAGCGAGGGTGCTGGTTTAGGCTTATCTATTGTTAAGGCGATCGCAGAAGCCCATAATGGGGAAGTTACCCTAAAAAGTCAACCTGGAAAAGGTGCTAATTTTTGTATAATTTTACCAATAAACAATTAAAAGAAGGCAGATGGCAGTCCCCATGAAAAAATAATTGTCACCACCAATTATCTAAGTCGTGAATTTATTTTTCCATGCCCCATGCCCCATGCCCTATGCCCATTGCCCGACTTAGAAGGCAGATAATTTTTTTTACTCAGTGGTATTGATTATGAGTCAAATCCTAATTGCTGAAGACGAATCTCGCATTGCTTCGTTTATTGCAAAAGGTTTGCGTGCCAATGGTTTTGTGCCTACAATTGCATCGGATGCTGAAGAAACTTTAAATTTGGCAGTTGGTAATAATTTTGATTTACTTATTCTTGATTTGGGGCTTCCCGGTAAAGATGGTTTGCAGGTGTTGGAAGAAATACGCGGGCAAGGAGAAAATTTAGCTGTAATTATACTGACAGCCCGCGATGATATTAATGATAAGGTTGCAGGGTTAGAAGGTGGCGCAGATGACTATATGACTAAACCATTTAGGTTTGAAGAATTACTTGCACGGGTAAGGTTAAGACTGCGAGATAATCAAGTATCTCACGATCGAGAAGAGATGCTTTTGAGTGCAGGTAATGTAGTACTCGATTTACGAACTCGAAAAGCCCGAGTATGTGGGGATACTATTGATTTACCAGCCCGCGAGTTTACTTTAGCAGAAACTCTTTTTCGCCATCCGGGGCAAGTTATGAGTAGAGAACAACTTTTAGATCGGGTTTGGGGATATGATTACGATCCTGGTTCAAATATTGTAGATGTTTATATTGGTTATTTACGAAAGAAGTTAGGCAGCGATTTGATTGAAACTGTCAGAGGTATGGGTTATCGCTTGCGAAAATAATATTTTTTGATATTTTATTTGAAAAAAGTTTTTGCAATTCTAATTTTAATTAGTTAGTTAATTATGCAATTGTTATTTAAATAACTTTATTTTAAAAAAAAAATTAGGAAAAATTAATATTAAAAATTCCGGTGAATAAAGACCTTATTCATCTGAAAATAATATATTCATATTGATTGCGAATATATTTTTATCGGTTGTATAAAATTTGGATGAATATTTATAATATTTTGTTTATAAGTAAATTAAGCGACCTTGATATTATTTATTAGTTTGATAGAATTTAATAACTTTTTAATTAATGGTATTCACGATTATATATTTTTGTAGAACCTTGTACTACTATTGTAATAGTAGGTGATAATAAAACCTGCGCTTATGATTAATTTTTATCTGTAAAATCTAACTGATATTCTGAGTAATATTGATTCAGAGGAGTATTTATTCACAGCTGTTGTAGTCGGTGGGGCAATATATTTTCAGATAAGTTCAAGTGTGTTTTCAAACCAGTAAAAATCTACGTAAATAACTGGCAATTCTTGTTTGGTGAATTGATTTCGATTCGGCCAGGTGATTGGAATTTTTTTTCTACAGTTCAAGTACAGTTCAGGTACTTAGTCAATTCCCACTGGATTTTCAAGCACGATTCAATAAGAAGGTAATACGAAAACCGTATTATCCGGTAGAGTCAAAAATTTACCGAGTAGCTGCTCTCATGAGTGTTTATCTGAGAAAAAGTTAGATGTATTCGGTTTCAATCAAAGATAAGGGGAAACATTTACTTTCTACTAGAAACTAATAATTGTTAGATTTCTAGTCGATCTAGATTTTCGATGCTAGGATTTACGATGGAGAAATTGTCCCCATGAATGAATTTAGGGACTTAAAGATGCCAGGATTAACGTTCATAATTTAATCTAAAACAAACCCATCCGTTGTCAAAATCTAAAATGTTTTTCCGTCAGGAAATTAAAGTATTCATTATATTATTGAGAGAATTATCAAGTGGAAAACAGAAAATTTGTTGCTGTACCGCATAAAACTTTCATTGCCTTACTTCTCTTGACTGGTACTGTGTGCTTGAGTTTGACAATACCTGCAAATTTGCAATTCTCCCAACTTCTCGGCATAAATAGATCAAAAATTAAAGAAGTTAATGCTGAAGCAAACAATCAACAGAAGTTTGCAGAATTTCAAACCGCAATGGAAGCGAGTTTGAATGAACAATTTAAAAGACAAAACCTACTTTCTGGTGCTCCAACAAGCTTTAATGGTAAAATAATCTATGACATAAAACCTGCTGTAAATAAAAAAGTTATTGCTTTAACTTTTGATGATGGTCCTTGGGAAAATACGACTACACAAATATTAAATATATTGAAACAAAATAATATCAAAGCAACATTTTTTGTCGTTGGAAGTGCCCTGCAAAATAATCCTGAATTAGGAAAGCAGATCGTAACTGAAGGTCATGTAATCGCTAATCATACTTGGAATCATTGGTATCATTTCATGAATCCTCAAGCTGCTGCTTTTGAAATCGATCAAACAACAAAATTAATTTACAAACTTACCGGCGTAAAAACAAATTTATTTCGTCCTCCAGGCGGGCATTTAAGTAATGGCTTGGTAGCTTACGCTAGAAGTAAAAACTATGCTACCTTAATGTGGTCTGCTGATTCTCGCGACTTTCAGCAGCCCCCACCTGCTACAATGGTCAATACTGTATTAGAATACGCACGTCCCGGTGGCATTGTATTACTACATGATGGCGGTGGCGATCGCACTAAGACAGTACAAGCTTTACCCCAAATAATTACAAAATTACAGCAGCAGGGTTATAGTTTTGTTACTATCCCTGAACTTTTAGAAATGGAAAAAATGTCAGAAAAGTCAGAAAAGTAAGAAAACTTTGCAAGTCTGTTTGATAAGTGTGTTACAACACGATATTTGACTCATAACGGAGGAATCAGGGTGATAATATCAAAATCTATTTATATTTAGGATTAATCCTATTCACCAAAATTTGAAATAGAAGATGATTTTATGAGAATTCTTTAATGCAGTATTTTTGATCTCAGTTCAGATATTCTCTGAATATATAAAGTAATAAGTAAGATGTTGATTAATATACAAGCTGTTAATTGATGACTAATAAAGTTAGTAATTAGAAACCTGATAATGATTTAAGAATACAATATGTTCCAATTTTTCGATATTTTAATTACAATTATCATTAAGTATCAATAAATATAATTTTGTATATTGGTAGAAGATTAAAAATTTAAAATGAAAGAAATATTAATAGTTGAAGATGAATCTCGCGTTGCCGCCTTTCTACAAAAAGGATTGCGGAAAAATGGTTATTTCACCATAGTCGCAGAAGACGGCGAAAAAGCGATTGAAATGGCTTCAAGTCAAAATTTTGACTTGATGTTACTAGATTTGGGGTTGCCAATTAAAGACGGATTTACGGTTTTACAGGAATTACGAAATAGTCAAATAAAATTTCCAGTTATTGTTGTAACAGCTCGTAGTGACGAGGAAGATAAAGTAAAAGCGATGAATTCTGGTGCAAATGATTTTATTACGAAGCCATTTCCCTTTCAGTACTTACTTTCAAGAATAAAAGAACATTTGATAGTTAAAAACTAAAGGTTGTCCCTAAGGTACCAATAAGGAAAATTCAAAAACACAATCCTTATGCTTTAACCTAGAATTAATCGGTTCGGAATCCTTGCATACATTAACTATGTACCAAACAGATCCACCTCGTCCTCCCAAAGAAATATTGCCTACGATGTACAATCTTCCCAGTGAAGATCCGGAGGAACCTGGTTTGCCCGACGAATTTCATGATTTTCAACCGCAACTGCTGCGAGAAACATTTCAACCACCAAGTTATAAAACTGATGAAGTATTCGTCGCCAGTGACTTAAACTTATATTACGACCCGCAACATAGTTTGTGGTATAAGCGTCCGGATTGGTTTGGTGTTTTAGGTGCTTCTCGTCTTTACCAGCAAAGAGAATTGCGTTTGAGCTATGTTATTTGGCAAGAAGGAATAAATCCAACAGTTGTAGTAGAACTGCTTTCTCCGAGTACGGAAAAAGAAGATTTAGGGCAAACTTTACGAGAAGTTAATCAACCACCAAGCAAATGGGAAGTCTACGAAAGAATTCTACGAGTCCCTTACTATATTGTATTTGACCGCTACACCGATAACTTACAAGTATTTCAAAATATTGCAGCCCGTTACCAAGAATTAACCTTAACAGAAAATCGCGTTTGGTTACCTTCTTTAGAATTAGGGATTGGATTATGGCAAGGAACTTACCAAGGTATTGAGCGTTTGTGGTTGCGCTGGTATGATGACGCAGGAAATTGGATTCCCACACCAGCCCAAAAAGTTGAACAACAGCTTGAGGAAGAACGTTCAAAAACCGAACGTTTAGCTGCAAGGTTGCGAGAATTGGGAGTCAATCCAGAGGATTTGTAAACAGGTTGCAAGGTGATTTCACATCGTTTGAGACGCACCAGTGCTACGTCTCTACAATTAACCTCATAGAGGGTGATTAGAAAATAATTTTAAGTCAGGGTGTAGTACGGAATTAGGATTCCATGGGAAAAATAACAGCCTGCTTATTTGCCGTAATGCACCAATAACCCTTGGTGGGTTAGATGTATTAAGATTATCTGATTTAACAGATAGATTATATCAGGTTCCCTAAATCAGTTACGATATGTCATTGCGAGCGAAACGTAGTGAAGCGAAGCAATCCCAACTCTTGCGATTGCTTCACGCCCTTCGCAATGACAACTGTTCATCCGAACATGATATTATTGTGCATCTAACACACCCTAAAATCTACAATTATCCTATTAAAGGGTGAAATTACTTGCTTGATTCAAATCAGTATTAGATACTCCTTCAACTAGAATAAACGGCATGGCACGTCCAGCACCAGAACCATCACTGTCAAAGTAGATGATAGAATTTGCTCCTTGAGTCGCAAAACTTAAGTAATTGTCTACTGTTGTGGCATCGGAATAGTTAGTAGAAATACCAAAACTCGCAAATAAGTCAGTGAGGACGATGTTATCTTCACCAACGGTAAAGTCCGTAATTGTGTCTCCTGCATCGCGGACACTAGTATAAATAAAGTTATCGTTACCTGCATTACCAGTTAGAGTATCTCTCCCTTGATAACCAGTAATTTCATCGCTATCACTTGTACCAACCAAAGTATCCCGTGCTGCAGTTCCGTCAACGGCATTTCCTGAAACTTCCTGATTACCAAAGTTGATATTTGCTATTGTTTCATCGGCTGCAACCGTGACAATGTTTGGTAATGCACCAGGAGAATTTGCTCTTAAGAGAAAGTTTCCGGTTACAGAGTTTGCTGAAAAATTATTACTCAGATTATCAGTATTAACACCAGAAGAAAAGCCAGGAATAAATGAAGATTTTCCAGCATTAGTAGTTGTATCTGTAGGAACAAAGCTTCCACCAGCATATAATGCTCCAACAAAGAAAGTTCCGCTGACGGTTACTGGCGTTGTTAAGTTTACTAAACCAAAACCACTTGTATCTGTAAAGCTGGTATCGACTTCTGTTAATTTAACAGCATCATCAGGATTACCATCATTATCGGGATCGTTATAAATAAATACTTTGGAAGGATTTCCAGATGAACGTAAGCCTACAGAAATAGAGTCGATAGTCTCTAAACCTGTTTGTGTGTCAAAGGCATTTAATGCTAAGAAAGAATTACTATATCCACCCCTATTGGTTTCTCGACTCCCATCATCCAATTGATATGCTTCGGAACCGATGGGATTACTTGGATCGGGATTAGTTTGTACCCATCCAGATTGGAGAACTTCCGCTACATTATATGTACCGGGATCTAAATCGTTAAAAACGTACTCTCCATTTGCATCGGTAGTAGTAGATACTTCACCCGTATCTAACTGTCTATTACCGTTAGTATCTAGGAAAATTGTCCAACCAGATAACCCAGCTTCATTGCTATCCCAAATACCGTCACCGTTAAGATCATTCCACTTGTTACCAACAATCTTAGCTTTACCAGCAGCTGGAGCAGGTGCAGCATCAATTATTGCATCGACTTTCTCGTTTTCACCGTTGATAGTGACATTTTGAGTATCGAAAACAACACCATCACGAACAAAATCGACTTGATAATCTCCATCTGGTAAGAGAATTTGATAACCACCAGCACTTAAAGTGGTAGTAGAATCACTAAATGAGGGGTCGGTAATACCACTAATATTGACAGTGACATCATCTAACCCTTCACCAATGCTGTAGAAATTATCATCATCTACGTCCCGAATTGCATAACCTAATAACCAAGATTCACTTCCGTTTTCCAGTGCTGCTCTGTTACCAAAAACTTGAGTAATAACTAAGGGACCAACACTAGTTGCAGGATCATCTTCTGGTACAACAGCAATTCCGACCTCCCGGAAATTACCGTTCATCATGTTGTTGCGGTGACCGGGAGGTTGTTGAATACCTGTATCTGGATTATCCCCCCAGTCAATTGCGAAACCAGCATGACCATAGAAAACAGATAGAGCAGAAGCAAATATGTTTTCAGCAGCAGCAGTCCATGAATAGCCTGCATTAGTAATACGTTGACCTAAACTTGGTTCACCGGGAAGGTTGTGAGATTGCTGGTCAAAATCAATCATCAATTGGCTGTGAGTAGTCGCCGAATCTTCCAGCAAACTAGACCATGCAACGGGTTGAACCGCAGTTAAACTTGACCATTGAGTAGATAATACAGTTAAATCTACATTAAAAAAAGTTAAAGCGCCATTAACATTTGAATCGTCTGAGTTAACCAACAAATTATATTCAGCAGCTGGATCTATCCGCATCCGGTTAACCAGCTCGAGCATATACTGTTCTTCAGCAGATGGATTCGCCATTATTTTCTCCGTTGTGGTGATTTACTAATCGCGGAAGTCGGACACAGAGCGGTTTAAGCACCCCGACAACCTTGAAAGTTTCATCACTCGAACGAACTACAGGACTTAGGTACAAGGTACGATCTTTCTCCATTATAATCTTAAAGTTCTGATTTCTCGTAATAATGACCATTCGTCCTACTAGGAATAAGTAGTGGGGAATTTATTAGCGAACAAATGAAATAACCAACAAAAAAGCAAAGGTTTTATCATTTCCCCAAACAGCAATTTTCTCATGAATGGAATAGTCTGAGTGTTAATGAGTTAATGCTTAGATTTGCACAGAATTAGAGAACCCCTTTATTAAGTACTTATTCTAGTTTCCAGGCTCAGCCTGGAAACTGTGATTAAGAGGCTCTGTGTGCCTCCAATGATTGCAACTAGTGGAAGATTTCTTGAGAACTTGATCCAAGTGGGAACCTTATATAGCAATTTTCACTTGGATGCAATACACATTTTACCTCACCCTCGTTCCCTCTCCAAAGCATCGGAGAGGGATGTCCGACAGGACAGGGTGTTTTAGTGTATTGGATTCAACCGAAAACCGTAATATTACTCAGCAGATTCTTGGCGCAAGCGTTTACGGATAACAGCACCAAACGCCAAGCTTGCTAAAGAACCGAAAATAGTTAAAGGCTCGGGAACGGGTTCTGCGCTGAAATTTGATGAGTTACTGAAATCACCCGCGTCTGCAACTCCAATTGCTATATTAGGATTTGCAGCAGCAAGGGTAGTTCTAAAAGTACCACTGCTTGGACTTGTCGCTAGAACGTTTACATCACCGTTTATAGCGATAAAAGCAAAGTCATTAAAATTGCTATCGTTACTGGTGAAATTCCAGTTAAATTCTAGAACATCATTTACTGCCGCAGTTATAGCGCTGGTAACACCAGAGCCTTCCTGTGCAGTTCGACCAAAGATAGTATCTGGATCGTTGTTAATATTGTCTAAATTACCAATAGTTAAACCCAAAGATTCTTCCAAGCCGCCAACTATACCAGCTCGAACGGCAGGAGTAGTATCAGTAACGCTAAAAACAGTATCAGCTAGAGGAAGGTCTTCATTATTAAGAGCATTAGTGGACATATTAACTTGACCACCAGAAGCAGTTGCATCACCAACTGTTGTCCAAGTAATAGAACTAAAGTCAATAGTTGCTGCCTTAGAAGGAGTAACAGCGATCGCAAAACTTCCAACCATGCTCACAAGACTAGCAATACCTGCTCTCACAATTGAATTTCGGACAAATTTATAGATTGACATGAGATTTTTTTTTTGATATAATAATGCGTTTAAAATAGTAAAACTATTTTGTGTAAAGACATAGGGTCACTACGTCTTTACAATCCGCCAAAATTAAGCCGGTAGATTACCAAAAATCGGAAGTAAGTTTATCCGTATTTTTAGCTAGCGACTTATATAACAAAGTTACTAGAGTTATCCAAGTTAGCGTTAGATACTCCTGTTACAATTGCAAAAGGAGTGGCACGACCTGCTGCAGCAGTACCATCGGGATCGATGCGAATCAGAGAATCACTGCCGACAGCCGTAAAGCTCAAGTAACCATCAGAAATTGCACTAGCATAAGTGGTTGAAATACCAAGGCTGGTAAACAATTGACTCAGGTCAATCTGGTCTGCATCAGCAATAGTAAAGTCAGCAATTGTATCCCCTGCATCCCGGATACTGGTGTAAGTAAATATGTCGCTACCGCCACCACCAGTTAAGTTATCTCCACCTTGGAAACCAGTAATTATTTCATCGACATCAGTACCAATTAAAGTATCTCTAGCTGGTGTACCGTCAAGATTTATTAGACCAAGGTCTAAACCAATCAACAATGGATCGTGGTCGGAAGCACGGAATTCATCTCTAGCGCGGAGGCTGGAGTCGTTGAACCTAGTGCTGTAATCTAAGGCATCGGGTTCGTCAGCGTTAATGTGCCATGTTGCACCACCAGTTACCTGTGGAGC
>DESS01000159.1:0-3408 GCA_002361335.1 Richelia sp. UBA3308 | reverse complement strand
GTGACCAAATTGGTGTAGCCGTTGTTTTCAAAGGCTTTAACGGGGTCTTCTTGTTGGTAAGCGTTGATATCGCCAATAACTAGGATATCGGAGTCAGCATCACCAGTAGGATTACCTGCTAACCAGGTTTGTACAGCATTGGCTGCATCTGTACGCATTTGGTTCCAGTTACCTTGGCCGTCACCAGCGTCAGCGTTGGTTCGAGTACCTGTACCACCCTTTGATTTGAAGTGATTGACTGCAATGGTGAATTTTGCACCAGCGTCCGGATTACCAGCATCAACTTGAAAAGTTTGAGCAATGGGGGTGCGGTTAGTGTCTGTACCATCAAAAATACCAACGGTATCTAATTCAGCAGCAGTTCCTACTTCTGTTACCACATTTTGGTCGTAGATAATACCTACAGCAATTTCATCGGAACCAAGATTTCCGGTGGGTGGGGTAACATATGCATAATTTCTACCGGTAGCAACTGCATTTAATGCATCTACTAAATCTTGAGCGGCACTGCTAGCACCGTCAGCATAATCATTTTCTAGCTCTTGTACGCCAATGATATCGGCATCTAGTTTGCTCAGGGCTGCAACCAGTTTATCGGTTTGGTACTCAAAGTCAGCAAAAGAATTTGCACCTCTAGAAGTTGGGAAACCGCCACCAGCACCGTCGCCGTTAAAGTAGTTGAGCAGGTTGAAGCTAGCAACTTTAATGTTACCGTCTACAGCTGGAGTAGTTGTAGGACGAGGATTGTTTGCAAAATAGCGAATTGTTTCTGTTGGCTGTACCCGATATTCGCCGAAAGCGTAGTGTAAAGCACCTGTTACCGATGAAACAGTATCGCCACCCCGCAAAGTATTGGTAGGACTGAGGTTGTTCCCTCTGCGAGCGTTGGGAATCGGGATCAGGTTTTGTCCGTTACGACCATCGTCAATTAGGATACTGCGCTTGGCAATATCATCTAAGTGAGTAGTGTATCCAGCAACATCAGGAAGGTTATTTTGGGTGAACTGTTCAAGTCTTCCATTAGAAGAAAGTAAAACTTCACCAAAACGGTCTAAGTTGAAGTGTTCGGTAACTGTCAAGTTATTAATTGTAGCTTTCGCATTAATCAGCATTCCCTCGTAACTTTCTAAGTCACTGACAGCTGTGAGAGGGAAGTTAACATCAGTTGCGCTTGGTAGAGCATTACCAGAACTTACAATATTTACTGAAGTGATGTTGGTTAGTTCAGTAAGATCGTTAAACTCCTCAACTTCACCTGTTACTTGTACCAAGTCACCTACGTTAACATCAACCGCAGGAGTACTACCGTCAAATATAAAGATACCTTCAGAAGTGAGGGAGTTTCCATCAGCATCAGCATCTTCTTCCTGAACAAAGAAACCGCTGAGTCCAGTTCCGCTTCCACCTTGATTGTCGCTGATTACAATACCTTCAATGGTGACGATGTTACCATCTAGAGCGCTAGCGCTACCGCTACCTTGAATTTCGTGGATTTTGGTAATGCCGGGAATGGTAGTTCCACCACCAGTAACATTTGTCGCACCCGGAGTATCATCACCACCAGAAGGATTAAATTGTCCAATATTCCATGAGCCTGTACCATCAGGACTGCGGAATACATGAGCGGGAACAAAAGATCCATTTGGTCCTATGAGGGTTGTGCTGTAAACTTCATCACCACTACCGGATGTTTTAATTAACGCAACTGAATCAACAATAGATGTCCAAGGAGTAGTATCTAATACTCCATCATCGTCGGTGTCCAAGTCATCGCCATTACTACCTGTAAACCCTTCTACTAATAGATGAGTGACGTTATCATTATTCTCAAAGTTTAAAGTGGTGGTAAAATCTGCTGTACCTATGCTGAAGGTGCTTTCAGCCGCAGTAAAGAAACCACTAGCAGGAATTGATTGCCCTGTTAGATCGACTACTGCTTCAATTACACCGCTACCACCAGTCCCATCACCAATAACTAAATAAGTTAAATTACCTAAAGAATCACCAGGTGTTCCAAATAGTTCAAAATACTCGTCATCATCATTACTTGGCTGGTCGATGCGAATTTCATTGATTGCAACGGTTGAGGTTGGTGTTGTACTTCCGTCGTTATCAGTGATATCAACGTTACCAGTAACTGTACTACCTAATACAACTCCCGCAGAAGGACTACTAATTGTAAAGGTAGCAGTTTCAGAACCTTCATCTAAAATATCGTCATTAACATTAACAGTAAATGTTGCGGTAGTTTGACCGTCAAGAATAGTTAAAGTAGTTGGAATTGTACCAGTAAAATCACTCGCATCAGCGGTACCACTCAAAGCTAAATTAACAGTTTGGTCGCCAGTTACAGCACTAGAGGCTGTAGCGGTGACAGTAATAGCAGTAGTACCCGCTTCTGAACCACTGGTGGGAGTGACGCTCAGATTTACTTCTGGAGTACTGGGAGAACCACTATCCCCAGTAATCTCGATGGAGTCAATTGCGATATCTTCGTCTCCAGCGTCAAGATCAATGGTAACTCGTAGGTCTAATGTTGAACCCGTACCAGCAATTGCATTTGAAAAGGATGCAAAAGTGCTTGTTACCTGTGTTCCATCACCATCTCCATCGAAGTTAGTATCTTGGGCAGGTACTGCGTTGAAATTGTCACCATCGGGAATGCTTTCAATTGCTAGTAAATTGTTATAACCACCACCATCAATTTGATACTCAAACAAGACGAAATCGCTGATATCCCAATCTTGATTAGTTCCATCATCATCTTCAGCTAATAGGGTACTAAAGTTGAGATTAGTGAAACCAGAAATATTAATTCCTGAGAAAGTCAATGTTTGTTGAGAAGCAGCACCCTCTCCATTAATATCCATAGCGGCGAAATAGAAACTACCCTCTTGACCTGAAACTGCATAAAAGGAACCAATGTTGCTACCATCGGTACGAGTAAAAAAGTCACCAGAACCATCGGTAAATTCGGCAATTGAAGTAGTATACCTAGTACCGTTACCATCAGTCTCGAAACCTTCAGAAAAAATCGTTGCCATACAATAATTTCCTCCAATTATTTTTAATGTCAGCGTTCAAAACGCACAAAAATTCAGCCAAAAATAATCGAAAAATCGCCCATCAAAATATTCGCTAATACTGCAAATATTGTAGTTTTCCCTTCATATATGTCAAGTAAAATAAAGCTGAACCAGATAATTGACATAATTAGTAAAACCAATAAATCAAGAGGAATTTAACACAATAAAAATTCCATAAAATTTGATTTTTAATTATTTTGGTTAATCCTCAATAATTTCAATCAAAATACTTTTATTGCGTTATACCATTTGTTTATAAAGATGCACCGAATTCAGCCCGTGTAGACGGGCTTTGTTTCAATAGCCCCACCATAGCCTTTTG
>DESS01000155.1:8627-18713 GCA_002361335.1 Richelia sp. UBA3308 | reverse complement strand
CAATGCCCCATGCCCAATGCCCACAGCCTTAACATAAGCACTATCAATCTCCGTTGCGGTGAGGTTGAATTGGGATACGAGAGTATCTACTAAACCCTTATCTCCTTTCTCCCCTAATACTTGTTTCCAAATTGCTCGCTGTTCATTGCTGGTGGGTTTTTCGACATCATATGTTATAATAATGCGCTCTTTGGCTGATAATCGATCGCTAGTGGCGATAATCAAAGGGCTGGTAATTGATTCCATCAAATATTCAATTTTATTTAATTGCCCTGTATCCCTTGTATTGATATCGCATTTCACTAGCGCTATAGTTTTATTCAAAACTGTTTCTCTTTCCCATCGTTTTAGCAGTTGATAAAGTTCCTGGGGATTATTTGGTAGATTGCTCGCTGCTAAAACATACAAATTAAATCCCAGTTGAGCACAAACCGTCGCTGCGATCGCTCTTTTGCTGGCAACATTACTACCGCATAACTGAATAATTGGTAAAATCCCCGATTTATGCTGCCAAGTGGCTGTTATTTCTTCCGCCAATTGTCTATGGGAATCCACCATTATGGGAATATCTTCCGTTCCTAATGGCTCAAAAATACTGATAAGATTTTCATCAAGATGAGGACAACCCATTAAATAATGCAATATCTGTTCATCAATTCTTAAAGGTGCCTTAATTAAACTATTACTTGGACCAACTTCAATCAATCCCCATCTTCGTAAAGGAGCAGCCGGAGTCATAGCGCTCCAGTGAGAACGATCGCAAATAGCCAAAGCCAACGCAAAAGTCGGATAATCTTGATTTGCATCCCCATTCGCTTTAGCACATAAACCAGCCCAACCACTATCGATTTCCATTCCGGCGCACAAGAGAAGCACATCACGCTCAAAATTGTCAAGTCCAAATAAGTCGCAAAGTCGTTGTAAATTAGATGCTGTGGAAATATCTTCTATTGGCGATCGCCTTTGTTGGCTATTGTGACTTTTCACGGCATCTGGAAAACCTCTCTCCATACCTCTCTCCTGCAAGGAGAGAGGCTTTGATTTCTCTCCCTTCCTTCTTAGGCAAGGGGACTGAGGGGATAGGTTTTCCGTTGACTTTTCCACATAGCGTGAAAAGTCAGGTTGGTCGTTAATGTAATTTAGTAAAATTTGACGCAATTGAGCTAAAGCTGTGGTTAAGTGATTTTCGTTAGCTTCTTGCCAATTAACTTTATCAAATGTTGTCATAAAACTTATAGTTTTTTGTTACCTATTTAACATTGAATAAATTTAAGCTGAGTATATATTAGAACAGTTATAAACCTCATGGGAGGCAAAGTATGGGTAGGGAGTTTGTAGCGCGAAAGTCTTCTGTATGGGGAAAGAAATCCGATACAAAACCTTCTTTATTCACTTCACGTCCTTTTGCTGTACAAACTCGCAAGCAGAATACAGTAAATAAGAAAGAATTACCGTCAGAAATTCCTCCAGCAAATTATATTACTGACAAAATCGGTTTAAACGCTCCCCAACCCACAGTGCAGCGTCAGGAAGATAATTCGGATAAGGAGCAAGAACCCAATTTAATGAGCAAATCCGATGAGTCTCCTGTTGCGGATGAGGAAGAAACTGTTTCGCCACAGTTAGAAGATCAAAATCAAGATCAAGAAACTGTTTCGCCACAGTTAGAAGAACAAAATAAAGATCAAGAAACTGTTTCGCCACAGTTAGAAGATCAAAATCAAGATCAAGAAACTGTTTCGCCACAGTTAGAAGAGCAAAATCAAGAAGAAAATTTAGATAAAAAATCAATTCAAACTAAATTAACCGTTGGTGAACCGGGGGATAAATACGAACAAGAAGCCGATACCGTAGCAGCAAAAGTAGTAGAACACATTAACTCACCGAAATCCCAGCAACCCGTACAAGGTAAAGTTGAGCCAGTTGTACAACCAACCCTAATGCGTCAAGGTGGTGCTGGTAAAGGAACTGTTAACCGTGATGTAGAGCAAAATATCCAACAAGCGCGGGGTGGCGGACAAGGGTTAGCTGATAATGTTCGGCAGCCGATGGAGCAAGCATTTGGGGCTGATTTTAGTGGAGTGAAGGTACATACTGGTGGGCAAGCCGATGTATTAAATAGGTCTTTGAATTCGCGGGCTTTTGCTACTGGACAGGATATCTTTTTTAAGCAGGGAGAGTATAATCCGGGGAGTAAGCAAGGGCAGGAGTTGTTGGCTCATGAGTTGACTCATGTGGTGCAGCAGAAGCCAAATACTACTATGCAGCGAAAAAAAAGTGAATCAACAAATCCCGCTCAAAAGTTGATTGATAAGCACTCAAGTCTATTAGGTCTTGCTCTTGATGAAGAAGCTTTAGCTGCCGATTTACTTAGTCAAATGCCTGCTAATAGTACATTCGCACTTGCCGTACTAAAAAAATTAAGTAGTGTTGACCGTGATGACGTAAGTGAGTACTTTTTTGAAAAAGCCTCTGATGAGATGATTAAATCTATTGCTCGTAACTCCGCTGGAGCAAGGTTTTTAGCACTAGCAGTAGCTGAATTAACAGACGGGATCACTTTTCCAGGAGAGAGAAAGCAGGCTGATCGGGTTGTTAAGCTAGCTGCCCAGGCAAAAGAAAGCCAAAATAAATCAGTTGAAACACAAATTGCTACTCCAACTGAGACTGTTGAGGTGTTTACATTTATTGAGGGTGATAAGTTTCTTGACTTTTTAGGTGTTTTATTAGTCGGAGGAGCAAAGGGTCATACTGCCATTTCGGTTGGTGGACAAATGTATAGTTTTGAAGGAATAGGATGGCATCAGAATAGCCAAAGTAGAGACGATTACTTAAAGCATCAGCAAGAATCTTACCATAAGTCTCCTCGTAGAGGTCGAAATGGTATAGGACATATTCTTAAAGTAACTCCTAATCAGGCGAAAGCTATCAAGGCAATTCTTGAACAGAAAAACCAGGAATGGCAAATATATGGAATTGAAGGAGATATTTGTACTGATGCAACAGCAAAAGTTCTTAATTCAGTTCTCAAAACGAGCTTAAAGCAGCTCTGGAGTCCTCAAAGATTTATTAGAGAAATAGAAAAATCCGGTCTTATAAAGTCAGTTAATTTTTATCCTGCAAAGAATGTAAGCAATGAGGAAAAAAATTAGCCCGTAGGTTGGGTTGAGGAACGAAACCCAACAATTCCAAATTCCTGAAACATTCCCTTGAATTTCGCTTCCAATCCACCCAACTAGAAACTTTGAAAACAAACGCGATCGCAATTCAACCCAACAATAAATTAAGTCGGTAGTCGGTAGTACGTAGGTTGGGTTGAATAATGAGAAGAATGAAACCCAACAAAACTACTACTCATAATTAACTCATAACAATTCCCTAAATTCCTCACGACTAAGTTGAGCATCACGCAAGATTTGGGACAACAAACCACGTCCAATGGTTTCACCAGAATGTACCGGGATAACCGTTCTACGTCCATCATCATGAATCAAAATATGATGACTTCCACGTATCCTCCCTACTGTAAACCCCACTTTCTCTAGCGCTATAATAATTTCCCGTCCAGTTACACTTGGTAATTGACTCATACTTCCACTACAACTCGCTGTACACCAACGAAGTCAAGGGAATCTTCTAAATTTTCTTCAAATTCCAAACAAAGGGCGATCGCTTCTCGAATCCGCTCCATCAACTCATCCAAAGATTTAGCTTGGGTATGACATCCTTTAAGAGTGGGAACGGAAGCAACAAAATAGCCATCAGCATCCCGCTCGATAATTACATTAAATTCTCGACTCATTTTTGATTTCAATTTCTTTACTACAGATAATATCTCTTGCTTACCAAAATTTAATATAAATTAAAAAAAACGGCGTTGCTGATTTGATTTTTTAGTATACCGAAAACCTTGTAGAGACGCGATATATCGCGTCTGGGACATTTAGGATTCATACCGAAATTCAGCAACGCCAAAGAAAATCAGGGAACTCAAGCAGATGCTTCGTCAAGCCGGTTTTACAGAAATATCAGGTGAATGTTGTCATACTAACTGGATACATCCCCTTTATGTTGGCAAACTTACAATTTCAGGTAAAGACGGAAATGATGCTAAACGCTATCAAGAAAAAGATGTACAAAAAGCTATTGATCAAGTGAATGGTAATATTGATGATGATAAAACTTAAATATCAAATGATAATTCAATGGTCAGAAGAAGATAATTGTTTTTTAGTTGGTTTTCCCGACTTCCCCGGACAAAAATGGCGCACTCATGGCGATACTTATGAACAAGCAGTTAAAAATGGAACTGAAGCTTTAGAATCTTTGGTAATAGCCTATCAAGAAACAGGTGAAGTTCTTCCCGAACCAACTATCGACAAAGCAGCATAGTTCGTATAAATTTTCTTCAAATTCCCTCCCATTGGGCGATAAGCCGCTCACTAATATAACTACTGACAAAAATACACTTATTAACTGGAAAATATAGAATTATTACGAATCATACGATTAACAAAACTTAAATAATCATCTAATTCTTCATATGAGTCTAATTCTTTTTCTTCATCTTGCGTAAGTTGATTTTCTTTTTGTTTGGCTATTAGTAATTCAATTCGTTCAATCACAAAACTTGAAGCACCCAAAATTGGCACACCTTCGACTAAATCGATACGTACTGCACCATCAAGGGGTAAACTTCTAGGTAGGTTTTCTAATTGGATAGGTAAATTGACTGTCATGGAATATATTTTAAGTTAAATCGAATCTTCCATTAACATTTTGCTGCTTCAACTTTTGTTGAACCAAGGAAGGCGTTTTTTGCTGCATTTCACGGGCAAATTCCTCATCTTCTTGAATTTGCTGTCTAATTTCCTCAAAATTGTCGTGATAATAAGCTAAAGCAGCATACACATCCGCCAAGGTAATTGTAGGATATTGAGAAACAATCTCGTCTGGAGACAATCCCATTTTTTCATGCCAAATAACGATATCCTCAACCTTAATGCGGTGTCCAGCGATACGAGGTTTTCCTCCACAAACACCTGGTGTGATTTCAATATGCTCTGATATTATGCTTACCATAGTTTGTTTCCTAATTTATATAATTACAGCGTATTGCAAATAAATGAAGTACACCCCACCCGCGCTGTCGCGCACCCTCCCCGCTTGCGGGGAGGGTTGGGGAGGGGTTATAAATGTACTTCATATAGATGAAATGTGCTGTATTTCAAAATTATAATTTGTAGATTGAGTTGAATGAATTGGTGAAGTATCAGCAATAACATTAGGCATTCGCCAAATCCTCTGCTAATTCCGCTTCTGTTAATCTAAAAGTGTTGACACGTAATTAACGAAGTTTGGTAGCCCCGTGCTTTTAAGCCGGGGTGGAAAAACGACACCCGGCGGATTTATCCGCAGTAAAAATGATAAACTTAAAACAAGTGAGTAAGAACAACCATCTACGCATTGACGTATCTCTAGTAAGGTGAAATTCCTGCAACGAAGAACCCAACGTACAGAGTACGATAGGACTAGACGAGCAAGCAGTAACAGAATACTAAGCGTACCGAACTGGCACTGTGATGGACTCGGAAAGCAAAAAAAACAATAAGTAAGCGCAATTGCAGTATTGATTTATCAATAGCTGTTTTGAGTGTCTAGCGGGATATTTGACTATCCCTTTTAAGCAAGTCTTAAAGAATCTGCCTCTCTTTAGAGGGCAGAGTGTCAACATATTCACTTAACTTAGATAAAAACACTACTCGCTCAATCCCAGCCAATTGAGCAGCAGCACCAGAAGATAATTTACCTAATTCATAAAGTTTTATCGCAGCAGTCAAACATAATTCTTGTGCTAATTCTTCTGGTGTTAACTTTAAAGCTTGTGCTGTTTCTTCTGGAACAGTAATGGTAACTTGATACATAATTAACGCTAAAGCTACTTTTATGTAAATATTAGCAAAGCTTTTGATTACTTATTTTTGCTAAGGAAAGTAACAAATGATAGATATTTATGAACTTATCGAAAAAATTAAAAAAAGACCTTCTATGTACTTGGGTAAACCATCTATAAGTAACCTTCGTGCTTTTTTAGCTGGCTATAATTTTTCTCGTCGTGCAATGAATATTCCCGAAACTGAACAAGAAATAAGATTTGGGAATTTTCAAGAGTGGATACAAAATAAATTTAATATTACTTTTTCTCAATCATGGGATAACATTATTATCTTTTATTCTGAAGATGAAAAAGATGCCTTGAATCAGTTTTTTGATTTATTTGAAGAATTTCGGAAAAACCTTGTTAATCAACAACAATCTTCGGATAGTGAAGAAAATATTTCATCTTCTCTGGTGTAGATACTTTCTCGGTCAACTGCTGCATCGGAAAGTGGTGATGCTACTGTAAAAGCAGGACTATTGATTAAATCCATTAATACATCTTCCCATTCTTCATCAGTTGCTGTGTGATAAAAAGATGTTTGTTCTTGGCTTATAATACCTTCTTCAATAACTGATTCAAGATATTTTTCTACTGATAAACATGAAGCAGCAGCTTGAGCAATCACACGAGCCTCGACTTCTGGTTTCAATTGAAGCTTTATGGTCATTTGTTTTTACAAAAAATAAAATTATTTTACAGTTATTAATACTATTATAAAAGCGGTAGTAATTGACTCATAATTCCACTAGAACTCGCTGTGTGAAACTAACACATCTAACCATGTTATACTTGTACAAGTAAGCAGACAAGTATAACAAATGAGAATAATAACCTTTAGCGAAGCAAGAAACAAACTAAAAGCAATATTAGATCAAGTTGTAAATGACGCGGACTACACTATAATTACGAGGCGGGATGCCGACGATGCTGTAGTTATGTCTCTTGAGTATTTTAATAGTTTGCTTGAAACTGTTTATTTATTGAAGTCTCCCGCAAATGCTGATCATTTAGAACGCTCCATTGCCCAGTACAAACAAGGTGAGGTAGTAGAGAAAAACCTATTAGATGAGTAATCGCAAATTAGCCTGGACTGATGAAGCTTGGAAAGACTACATTTATTGGCAAAGTCAAGATAAAAAAACCATTATAAGAATTAATAAACTTATAAAAGAAACTAAAAACCTTCCTTTCGAGGGAATTGGTAAACCTGAAGCATTGAAAGAAAATTTATCTGGGTTTTGGTCTCGTCGTATTGATGATACCCATCGTCTTGTCTATGCTGTAGATGATGATTACCTCACAATTATTTCTTGTCGCTATCGTTATCAGCCGTAGTGCTAGGAAGGTAAGTTGGGTAGGGTAATCGCTAAGTTAAGAAACCGGAGTTCGGGTAATCGCTAAATCCCTTGTTATAAGGAAGTCAAGGGAATCTTCTAAATCTTCTTCAAATTCCCTCCCATTGGGCGATAAGCCTTTGGCATGCGCTACGCGATCGCTTCTCGAATCCGCTCCATTAACTCATCCTTCATATTTAGCTTGGGTATGACATCCTTTGAGAGTGGAAAAGCAACAAAATAACCATCAGCATTCCGCTCGATAATCACATTAAATTCTCGACTCCTGCATTGATTTAAATTTTTATACTACAGATAATATCTCTTGTCTATCAAAATTTAATATAAATTAAAATAATAAATAGCCTTAAGCTATCAGCAACACCATTACTCACATTTTCATCCAAATGAAATCGAATTTTATTCAGCATTTTGCTGCTTCAATTTTTGTTGAACCAAAGAAGGTGTTTTTTGCTGCATTTCACGGGCAAATTCCTCATCTTCTTGAATTTGTTACCTAATTTCCTCAAAATTGTCTTGACGGGAATCTTCAGAATCTTCTTCAAATTCCCTCCCATTGGGCGATGGCTTCTCGAATCCGTTCCATTAATTTTTCCGCCTGTGGGAATCCCACAAAGTTCACGAATTTTAACTTCGGCGCAGGGTTAGTAGCCTGCTATAGAGGCAGGCATATGTTTATTTAGCAATACCCTTCAAAGATATTGCGCGATATTGCTTGCAAGATTGTTGTTTTTGTATTGCAATCAACCAAAAAACGCTATATTAATTTCTAGGCGAGGGCGCTGTAGTAGGATTTGATTAGTTAAACACTTGGAAAATGATGGAATTCTTAACTGGTAACGCGATTATCTTGATTTTTATGGTGGCACTGAGTACACCAAAGTAAGTTAGGAGATAAATTATGCGATTTACTATATCAGGAGATGCCAATAAACGCTTTATTAAGGATTTAGCTAAACGTTTGGATATGACTCCAAAGGAAGCCCTAAATTATTTGATTACTCAATGTAGACTCAATGGACTCCCAAAGGAATTTTCCAATAAAGATTACGATACTCCAATGTTGAACGAGGTGCAGCCATCAAAGAGTTTTTATAAAGAAATGGCAACGTCAGAGTTTGAAATTGAAATAGATCCGATGATAAAGCGCATAGCTAATTTAATTGAGGATTTTTAAATACGCTCCACCTTGCCAGAATTAAGCCGTGTTTACAGGTGCATCTACGCTACAAAGCGTAAACTAAACAAATAATTGTCTATCGCCCCCCGATTATTTAGAAATTTATCGAATGTTCCACCTTTACCGAACTATTTTAATCCAGTAAGCGAGATACGCAAAGCGCGAGCAAAGCGGCATATTCCTACAATAAGCGATGTTGAATAGTTTATGCCTCAACCAATCGCCACAGTGGGATTGACAAACTGCTCGTATGTCTCGCTTTCGGGATTCATATCCACGTTTAAGGGACTTTCTGCGCCATCTATCTGCAGGCGCACTAAATATTCTCCGCCTTTGACTTCATTGATGGGAAATGTAACTAATGTACTATTTTCTCTTATGGAAGTAGCGGCAAATATATATGCTGCTGGCTTGGAGCTCGAACGCTCGTTTAAAAATAATAATATTCGTTGTTCTACTCCTACAATTAAATCTACACGCACTTTCAGTTGTGCCGAATAAGTTCGATCGCCGTTATCTTCTAAGTCTTCTATTTCTACTTCTGTAATTGTAGGACACAATACTAAGGGCATGACGTTTGAGCCGACGATGCGCTGTGGTTTTGATTCTACTAACTTTGGCTTGATTGGATAAACTATTTGCAAGCTTTGTATCCCGGCTCGCAAGGAATTCTTTTCTTGTGCTGAAAGTAATGATAATTCTAAATTAATCTGGTTTTCCCCTACATTTTGGGGAGTGACTCGCGTTTCGCCTATTCTTACTTGGGGCATGCTTCTTAAGGGTAGATCTTTACTTGTTAATTCCTGTAATTTCTCCGTGCTTATTTGCGGATTAAAATGTTGTCCGCGAATTGTCAAATTACTGCTAGCGACAACAGGCTGATTCACACCTGCTTCTGACACTACTTGAAAAATACTGGGTTGACTGGGTGTGGTATAAAATTCTCTCTTTCTTATCGGTAGAGGTCTGCCGCTCTGTCTCTGACCTTCAATCAATACTGCGCTACCTTGGCAAGCAAAAGATAATACGTAAGGTGTCTGAAAAAATACTGACCATATTTTCGATAGTTCTTCTGTATTCATCATGGTGGGAACAATGGTAACTCGTTCCACCTGTTTATCTAAGGTAGAGTTGGCCAAAAAGTTGAAGGTGGGATTATTTGTGGTTTCCCGAATCATTTCGGGTGTCAAAATTGGATAGTCAACAATGGTACGCACGGTACTTCCTAAGAGGCGTTGCGGTTCTAATTCTACTTCGTTTCCGTAAAAAGTCATTATGTAGTATAAGTCTAATCCTGCTTGGGCCTGTTTAATTAATTCTCCTTTCGGACGACGGTTGCGTAAGTCGTAGTTGCGCCAAGCGGGGTTGGGAGTTGCTTGATATAAGTAAATATTCACTCCTACTTCTGGGGTACCACTACCGTTAGCATCGGGACGAACTGTGGTGACTCTGGCTCCTGGTACATCCAATTGTACGGCTGCCTGTAATACTCTTTGTAGAGTTGCCGTTACAGTTGCGATCGCTAAATAATTACTCATATTACAATGATCGGTTTTGATTAAACGAAGGAAGAAGGAAGAAGGAAGCCCGAAGTTGTTTGGAATTGGGAT
>DESS01000155.1:7783-8546 GCA_002361335.1 Richelia sp. UBA3308 | reverse complement strand
ATTCTCTTAGTAAAAAATAAAGCAAGTTTTGAGAATTACTCGATAATTCAAAAGAAAAAATTATATGTTCTTTAAACTACTTTTTTCCATAAATAAATATAAGTATAAAGGTGATTAATTTGTATGGATTTGCATTCAAAGTCCTGTCAGTATAGAGTTTTGCAAGAAAAAATTAAAAATATGACTACTCCTGCAACCAATTTAATACGGTATCAAAATAATATTGCTTTAATTCGGTAACTTATAGGTAGACTCCTTTGATAGCAACTATAAGTCAGATTACAGCGTATTTTGAGTCAAGTTTAAGCCTAATTGATAAAAAAAAATAAATATTTAACTCAAAATAGAAGAAGTTTGATACAATACGAGCTGATTGTAACCGCACAGACAATTTATATACTCAAAAATACTTTTTATAAGTAAGTAATTTTGAGGTAATCTATTGTAAGTTGATCCAAGGGGCGATTTTGCTTCGAGGGGCTAATAATATATCAACTTTTTAGTTAAGTTATTAGTCAAATTTCGGTACCTGGAAGTAACAACATTGCATAAAAGTGAATTGCTATCTGACCTGTAATACTGTATAAACAAATTTTCAGGTAAGATGATAAATCCTAGGGGCATGTGCGATCGCTATTACAATCAATGTTTGAAATATTATCAGTAAATAAGATAGTTTGTGTTGTAGCAATGGGCGCATTACTTTAAAAAGGAACGCCCACACCCTGATCGAGTATTGCAAATACAGCATTTTGCAAGTAAA
>DESS01000155.1:0-7649 GCA_002361335.1 Richelia sp. UBA3308 | reverse complement strand
GGAGCATCCCTGCCCGTGAGAATTATGAAATATGCTCTATATTTAGGCGCAATTAATCGGTGAGTAGTTAGTAGGGAGTGTATAAAGGTATCGATAATTAACGATTTATCATTGATCGCTC
This sequence comes from Richelia sp. UBA3308, assembly GCA_002361335.1. Taxonomy (GTDB): domain Bacteria; phylum Cyanobacteriota; class Cyanobacteriia; order Cyanobacteriales; family Nostocaceae; genus Rivularia. The sequence goes on along the minus strand of DESS01000155.1, from coordinate 7,528 downwards.
TCTAATTGCCGTTTACCGATTATTCAAGTCTATTCAAAGAATATCAAAGCTTTTCGTGGAATTTTAAGGAAAACTATATATGGCGAGACTGGATTATTTTGCTCCTGGTGTATACGTCGAAGAAGTCGATCGCGGAAGTCGTCCGATCGATGGCGTACAAACCAATATCGCAGCGTTTGTAGGTTTTACCGAAGCGATACGTAACGGTGCAGAAATCGGAAAGCCAATGTTGGTAACAAATTGGAATCAATATCTTGAATATTTTGCCAAGGAAAATTCCGATGGGTTCACAGAGTTCGACGCTTACCTACCTTTTAGCGTTAACGGTTGGTTTTTGAATGGAGGGGCTCGCTGTTGGGTAGTTAGTATTGGTACCCAATTACCAAAGCCAGCCCAAGAAACTACTCAACCAGGTATAGAATCAACTGCATTAACTGTGAAAACAGCAGCAAAGCGCGATTCTCTACAATTTACTCTCAAACAGGGACAAATAGACAATGGTTCGGTGAAAGTGGAAATTACTCCCGACGAACCAAAAACAACTACCCCCACTGACGAAAATGCTCCAGCACCGATTCCAGCAGAATTTTTCCAAGTAAAAATTACTACTACAGATGGAGAAGAACTGGAACAGCATCGCAATTTGACGATGAACCCTAGTGTCAGTGAAGAGGTAGGAACCTACGTTGAAACCGCACTACAAGAATCTCAGTATGTCACTGTAGAAATTAAAGCACAACAGGGGCTTCCTTTAGCTTGTCGTCCGATAAATGGTCAATTCGAGGTAAGTCCTCCCCCAGTATTGCCAACTCAAGAAAACTTGACGCGGTACGTACAGGGAATGCGGGACGATCGCAGCGGTATCCAGGGGCTATTCGAGATAGATGAAGTCACCATGATAGCCTGTCCAGACTTGATGAAAGCTCACCAAGTTGGTTTGTTAGATTTAGACCAAGTTCACGGGATTATGGAATTGATGGTGAGTTTGTGTGAAAACGCCTCCCCCAATCCACCTAATCGCATGGTAGTTTTGGATACCCCATACGATAAAGTCAAGCCCCAAGAAGTAAGTAATTGGTTGAGCAACGAATTCAACCGACGTTCTATGTTTGCGGCATTGTATTATCCTTGGTTAAAAGTACCAAATCCCCGCAAAAATGGAAAACCGATTCTAGTACCTCCTTCCGGTTATATGATGGGAGTTTGGTCACGCACCGACGAAACCAGAGGGGTATACAAAGCACCCGCAAATGAAACACCAAGGGGCGTTAACGGTTTAGCTTACGATTGTAACTTCCGCGAACAAGAATTATTAAACCCCATGGGAATTAACTGTGTACGTACATTCCCCGGTAGAGGAATAAGAATTTGGGGTGCGAGAACATTAGTAGAACCAGATAAGACAGAATGGCGTTACATCAGCGTTCGTCGTCTGATGAGCTATATCGAGAAATCAATCGAATTAGGTACACAATGGGTAGTATTTGAGCCAAACGACCAAGATTTGTGGGCAAGAGTAAGACGAACCGTCAGCAACTTTTTAGAAAGACTCTGGCGTGAAGGTGCTTTATTTGGAGCATCACCGGAACAGGCTTACTATGTCAAATGCGATGAGACTCTCAACACCCCAGACACGATGATTTTAGGACGCTTATATGTAGAAGTTGGCGTTTGTCCAGTACGCCCAGCCGAATTCGTCGTTTTCCGCGTTAGTCAGTGGACAGGGCAAGATGAAGGATAACGGAGTTAGTGGTTAGTAGTTAGTGGTTAGTAGTTAGTAGTTAGTGGTTAGTAGTTAGTAGTTACTTTCCCTTGTCCCCTTGTCTCCTTGTCTCCTTGTCTCCTTGTCCCCTTCCTTGTCTCTAGAAATTTGTAAGAAATAAAAAGAAATAAAAAGGAATGAATTATGGCCCAAGATGAATTATTAGTCAGTTGTAGGTTTTATTTTGAAGCTGACGGTTTGACAGATAAGCAAATTTTAGAAGTTTCTGGTTTAAGTTCGGAAACACCTGCTGCTGGGGGTGATAAAGTATTAGGCTCGAGTAAAAATGCTGTTAACTTGCGTCAAGCAGCACCCACTCGTGCCAAGTTTACTCCTGTTGTAGTTAAAGTTGTTGCAACCACAAATAAAGACCTTTATAAATGGTACGAAGATTGTAACAAAAACGAAGGTGGTAAATCAGACTGGACATCAAACCGCAAAGCTTCTTCAGTTAGCGTTTACGATCAAGCCGGAGACATGAAAGCTCGTTGGGAATTGCTTAATTCTTATCCCACAAAATATGAAGGACCAAAATTAGAAGCTGGTTCAAATGATGTGGCTAATGAAACTATTACCCTAGTTCACGAAGGTATTAAACGAGTACAGTAATTGATGGGGAGATGGGGAGACAAGGAGACAAGGGGAGCAGGGGGAGCAGAGGGAGAAGAATAAACGATAAATAATTTCTTCTAAATTCTAAATTCTAAATTCTAAATTCTAAATTCTAAATTCTAAAATTATTTATGCCAAATTTAATTAACAATTTTCCTGAAGTTTTAACGAATTCTCGCTTTTATATTGAATTAAAACTTGATGGCAGCGAGGAACCCGTAGATGCTTATTTTATGGAATGTAAAGGATTTAAAATAAGTCAAGAAGTTATTGAGATTTGCGAAGTGACACCCCGACGTTGGGGTGCTGCTAAAAATGGTCAAGTAATTCGTACAAAAATTCCTGGCAATGTGAAAACTAATAATATTACTTTGCGTCGAGGAATGACTAAATCTACAACTTTGTGGAAATGGTTTGAAGCGGTTCAAGAAGGAAATTGGGCGAAACAACTTCGTAATGGTTCTTTAAGTATTTACGATCAAGCTGGAATTCAACAAGCAATTTTTCAATTTAAAGGTGCTTTTCCTATTAGTTACGTGACAACTGATTTAAATTCTAACAGTAACGACTTGGAAATTGAAGAAATAGAAATTGCTGTAGAAACTTTTATTCGTCAAAAATAAATGTCAAAATAAATGTTTATGTTACAAACAGAATTTGAATTTACTTTACCAAAAGGATATTTAGATGCGGATGGTAATTTACACCGTATTGGAATCATGCGTTTGGCGAAAGCTGTGGATGAAATTACACCTTTGCGGGATCCCCGTGTTAAGTCAAATCCTGCTTATGCAACGGTTATTATTCTATCCCGAGTAATTACTAAGTTAGGTGCCCTTGAGGAAGTGAATCCCGCAGTCATTGAAAATCTTTTTGCTTGCGATTTGAATTATTTGCATCAATTTTATCGTAAAATTAATGATTTAGAAGAAGAAATTACTGAATTTAAAAAAGTTGATAAAAGTGTTAATGGTTCTGTTTTAGTAAATAGGGATTAATAGTTTTTTAAGGAAGGGATAAGAATGAAGCTTGCGGATTTTGTTAATTCATTTAATCTCAAATTTAGAGAGGTTTCTAACTTTGTTCGCTATCCCATCGAAAATATCTCTCGAATTACACAACGTCGCATCCAAAATATTTATGAAAATATCGAAGTTCCGGGGAATAGCGATCGAGAAAATTCTCCAGAATCAAGTCAAGTTACAACATCAATTCCTGAGAAAATAGAAAATAAGGAAGAATATAATGGATATACTTCTAATGGATTTGATGGAAATGTTACTCAAAGATTACCCAGACAATTAATCAATCAACAAACTAATTTCAGCTTACTTCCACCTTTGAAATCAAATGTTGAAATTCGAGGGCGTAGAGGTAGGTATCGAGTCGAAAATATTATTGTAGATAAGGAATCGGAAAGGATACGTGAATATTTTGGTATTCACATTCTTAACAATAAGCCAGTTTGGATAAAAGAATACCTGCTACCAGAATCTGATTTCAATCAGCAAGAAACTAGGGAAAGAAAAGATAAGTTTGAGGAATTAGCCAGCGTCAACTTTAAAAGTGAGGAAGGCAAAGATTTTCGTTTGATTACTCCTTGGGATGCCATCTACTCTCGCGATGAAGGACGCTGCTTTCTAATTACTGAATTTATTGATAACAGAATTACTCTGAGAAAATACTTAGAGAATATCCAGCATGCAATGACTTCTAAGCAAGTACGTAAAGTTTTAGAATTAGTGCTAGTTTCTCTGAAATATCTCCATACAGATTCAAAAATTAATTTACCTGTAAGTCAAAGACCTCATGGAAATTTAAGTCTTGATAGTTTGCTGATTTCCAAAGATAAATTAGATGATAACACACAAAGCGAACAATTTTTTATCTATTTAAGTGATTTTGCTCTTTGGGAGAACTTGTTTAAACTACCCAATATAAAATTAAATCATCCGTCACGAGAAAAAGATTTACAAGATTTAGGAACTATCGCCTTTTATCTTTTACATGGAAGAGAAAAAGATCGAGTTTACGCCAATTATCTTAATCCCAAGAATGAAAAGCATTGGGAAAATATAAATGATGTGAGCTTAAAGAATTTTATCAGGCGTTTGTTGGGTTTGGATACATCATTTGTAAGTGCTGAAGATGCGCTGATTTTTCTGTTAAGGCTACAACCTCAGTTGGAAAATACTATAGAAAAAGTAGAAGTTGAAGCAGAAGATAATAAATCGGAATTAAGTCACTATTCAAACTTTTTAACTACAGCATTACTAGTAATTATTATTGGTTTATTATTAGGGTTTGTTGGGGGAATTAGCTGGTTATTATTCAACTTGATATTCAAGGGAAAATCTCCTGAAATAACCATAGTAGAAAATTCTATTTGCTGCATAAATGAAGTAGAAGAAACCGAAGCATTAAAACCAAATCCAATTATCTATAATGTTCCAAGTTCCGAGACTACATTAAAATATTTGATGACGACACCAAATCTAGTATCTCCAGGAAAAACATTTCCTAAAGTACTTGGCGATCGCGTTCAAAAAGATTTGCAATTAAACTTAGATTATAAACCCGTAAAAACAATTTCTAATGCTATAGCTAATCTCAAAAACAATGATACACAATTTTTTATTACTCAACATTCAGATGAAGAATTAGAGGATATCCCAAATGCCAATCAATTAGAAACTAAAACAGTTGCTTATGAAGGAATAGTAGTATTTGTACCTTTTAGTGATTCTCAAAGGAAAAACAGCTTTCCTGAAGCATTAAACGGAAAAATTAGTTTCGAGGATTTACGACAGCTTTACACTGGAAAAGTTAGTAACTGGAACAAATTTAATTATAAATTACCAAATTCACCAGTTAAACTGTATATACCACAGGATGAAGTTCTTGTGGATAAATTTAAAAAATTAGTATTTGAAAATCATAGAAATGAAGAACAGCGTTTTGAAAATTTAATCAAAGAGGGAAAAATAATAAAGCGAAATACTCCCATTACCCTAAGAAATATACTTAATGAGTTTGAAAATCAAGATAAAGGCGGAATTGGAATTGGCTTTGGACTTTTGAGTAAAGTATACAATCAATGTGCAGTTTATCCCTTGAGTATTGGAGAAAAAGGTAAAGAAGTACAAGCTTTAGTACAAAATAACGGTAAAGATATTAATCCGAAAATAAATTTATGTAAGAAAGGAGGTTATTATCCAAATCCAGAAGTTATGAAAAAAGAAGATGGATATCCTTTAAAATATCCAATTTCTGTAGTTTATCCTGAAGATGAAGAAAAATCTCTTGCGGGTAGAAAATTTGTTGAAATACTAAAGACTGATGAAGGACAAACTTTACTTAGAGAAGCAGGATTAGTTCCAATAAGAAAAATTAAAGATAACTAAAATAAATTTAATTGTTTTTAAATAAATCTAAATAAATTTAAATAAAACAACATTTTATTATGACAAAAAAATCCGAATCATCTTTAGCAGAAAAAGTGTTACAAAACCCAATATTGCTAGAAAAATTGACCGATAAAGTTTATCAACTTATGTTAGAAGATTTACGAAAACAACGGGAACATTTAGGAATCTACAGAAGGTGATTTTATGAGACAAAATAACAGTAATAATTATGAATTAAATTACGTTACAGCCAATCGTTTTTACGTAGAAATGCAAAGCAATATTACTGCATCCTTTAGTGAATGTTCTGGCTTGGGAGTTAAGATAAAAAAAGAAACTTATTTAGAAGGAGGTGTTAATGATCAACAAAGGATAATATTAGGTCAATCAGAATTTTCCGATGTGACTTTAAAACGCGGTATTACAGATGATTTACTCTTTTGGGAATGGTTAAGTCAAACAATTGGGAATGGTAAAAAACAGCGCCGTAACATTAATATTCTACTTTTTAATCAAGCCGGAGAAACGATGCAGTGTTGGACATTAATTGCTGCTGTTCCTATTGGTTGGAAAGCGCCATCATTACAAGCTTCTGCTAACTCTGTAGCCATTGAAGAGTTAACTTTAGCATATGAAGCAATGCAAATTACACAAAAATCTCAAGGTGGTGGTGTTGTAAATATCAATGCTGGAAGGCATTTATCGGGGTATTTTATTAATTGATTGTGATAATTGATAGTTAATGATTGGTAACTGATAATGGAATCTCTTGGATTCAAAAATCCTTTACTTCCACCTCAAACATTAGGACAAAAATTTTCACCCATACAAGCACCATTCCCTTTGGGTTACTTTCAAACTCCTTTAGGAGAAAATTTGAGTAGGGCAGAAATTTTATCATTTTCTTTTGATGATGAAATACAGTCTTTTCGGGAACTAAAAAGCGAGAATAATCCAGATATTGAGTTACGAGATATCCAAAAGACAGAAAAAATTAAATCGAAGGAAGAAGGAAAAAGGAAGAAAGAAGAAGGTTGGAATTGGGATGGGGATTTAGATCCCAACCCATTCACGCGTAAGCCTGGGGCGCATATTCTACCCTATGACGGTGGGGAATTAAACCCATATTTACAGGTTAATGATAATTCTAGTTTTGAAAATGTTATCAACCAAAAAATCAGCAGCGAGGTGAGCAGTAAGGATATAAATACTACTCCTATTCCGTCAGAAGATTACCAATTAAAAAACCGTATAAACCCAGAGGGTGCAGAGAAAAGAAATAAAGAGGTATGGGTAAGTTTAGAGGAGGAAGGGAATAATTTTTCAACCAATAATTCAGAAGCAGTTACAGAAAGTATAGTGCTTCGTAAACCTTTGGGACAATCTTTTCCTTTAGTAAAAGAGTCAAATTTTGCAAATTTTAATCTGGTACAAGAATTTTTATCATCAGAAACACAGCCTCATTCGCAAAATATAAGGCAAAATTTAACTAATTCGGATAATCTTGATGAGTCGCTTAGTAAGGATTTGACTGATTCGATAAACCCTGTTGTTTCCGAAGCCAAATATGAAACTATTCCAATTCAAAATAAATCAACATTAATAAATCCGACTTATGAAAATGTTGATTCGGAAAAGATTGATATTCAACCACAACAAGAAATAATTACCGATTCGCAAAATATTCCATCAGTAAAACCTTCTCCTCAAATCATTGAAAATAGTTCTATAGTTGGTGAAAATCACA
>DESS01000051.1:749-6991 GCA_002361335.1 Richelia sp. UBA3308 | reverse complement strand
CACACTCCCCACACTCCCCACACTCCCCACACCTCCCACACTCCCCCCGCTCCCCCCGCTCCCCATATCCTTGGATGTAGCGCACAACAGTTGAATATTTTTTGATTCAGCCTAAAATGAAACGACTGTGAATATACAGGTGGCTGTAGGAGAAGTCTATCGACGATGAAGTTTTTATTAAACCAGGATTCACACCAAAACACCTCTGACGACTCAAAATCAGTCGAAACCAAATCTTCCGGCTTGGGGACATTTGGTGGAGTTTATACGCCTTCAATTTTGACCATTTTGGGCGTAATTATGTATTTGCGGTTTGGCTGGGTTGTTGGAAATGTAGGGTTGGTGGGTTCTCTTATCATTGTCACTCTCGCCACATCTATCACTTTTTTAACTACTTTATCGGTTTGTGCGATCGCCACTGATAAAGTAGTGCAGGTGGGTGGTGCCTATTACATGATTAGCCGCTGTTTGGGAATTGAAGTCGGGGGTGCGGTAGGAATTTCGCTTTATTTCGCCCAAGCCCTTTCTATTGCTCTTTATGTAATCGGTTTTGCTGAAAGTGTAGTCCAAACCTTTGGAAATTTCAATCAAACTTATATTGCTTTAATCACAATTATTTTAGTTGCCATTTTAGCCGTGACTTCTGCCCAAGTTGCAGTGAAGGCACAATATGTAATTATGGGGGCTATTGTTCTATCCCTTCTATCTTTAATTTTTGGCAGTGCCATACCAGATATTACACCCCAAGCATGGGATATACCTTCTAACGGTGAATCATTTTGGGTAGTGTTTGCCGTATTTTTCCCCGCTGTTACGGGTATCATGTCTGGGGTAAGTATGTCCGGAGATTTACGCAATCCTACCCGTTCTATTCCCATTGGAACTTTAGCAGCCGTGGGTACGGGATACATTGTTTACATGGTTTTGCCAGTAATAATTGCCATGCGTGCCGATACTGCAACTTTAATGAACAATCCCTTGGCAATGAAAATGATATCATTCTGGGGACCAGCAATTTTATTGGGTGTATGGGGGGCAACTTTATCAAGCGCATTGGGTAGTATTCTGGCTGCACCTCGAGTTTTACAAGCTTTAGCAAGGGATGGAATCTTGCCGGGTTGGATGTCCTTTTTAGGTAGAGGTAGCGGTGAAAATGACGAACCTCGTATCGGCACCTGGGTTACTCTTGGTGTGGCAATTGCGGCGGTGTGCATTGGCGATTTAAATTTTATTGCGCCGGTGCTAACGATGTTTTTTCTTACCACTTATTTAGTATTAAATATTTCGGCAAGTATTGAGGGATTATTACAAAGTCCTTCTTTTAGACCTAGTTTTAAAGTACATTGGATTTGGTCTTTGCTCGGCGGAATTGGTTGCTTAGGAGTAATGTTTCTCATTAATGCAGTTGCCACAATAGTCGCCGCTGTCATTGTGTTAGTCATATACTTGTGGTTGAAAAAACGGGAACTTACTACCACATGGGGAGATGTACGTCAAGGAATTTGGATGGCATTACTCCGCACCGGAGTTTTTCAAATTAATAGCCCTGAAGATACCAAAAATTGGCGGCCTAATATTTTAGTATTTTCTGGTTCTCCCAACAAACGTTGGTCATTGATTCAATTAGCTTATGCCCTTACTCGTAAACGAGGTTTTATTACTGTAGCAAGCGTTTTGCCCAGTGGTGCGCGAGATTTAGCACGACAAAGCCAATTGGAAAATACAATTCGCGAACAACTTAAAAAGCAACAGGTGCAAGCATTAGTTCGCGTTGTCACAGCACCCGATCCTTTTGAAGGAATGGTGCAACTTGTGGAAGCCTATGGATTAGGTCCTTTGGTACCCAACATTATGTTATTGGGAGACAGTGAGGATGAAAGTAGGCGTGAGAGGTATTGTAACATGATTGTGCAGCTCCACCAAGCCAAACGCAGCATTATGATTTTGCGGGAAAATTCCCAACAAGGATTTGGGCAATTCCAGCATATAGACGTATGGTGGAGAGGAATGCAAGACAATGGTGGCTTAATGTTATTGTTGGCTCATTTATTGCGTTCTACAAGTGAATGGCGCAATGCTCAAATATATCTCAAATTGGTTATTGACAATCAAGCAGGCGCAAAAGATGCAAAAGCCAACATTAACGCTATGTTGGATCAATTTCGTATATCAGCTATTCCCGAAATTATAGTAGCAGGCGATCGCTCTTTTGAAACTGTTTTACACCAATCTTCCCAAAATACTGACATCATATTTTTAGGAATGGCAACTCCCACAAAGCGTAACTTTACCGAATATTACCAAGAATTCCACGCACGTACTTCAAATCTTCCCACAATTATTTACGTTATGGCTGCACCTGATTTCAACTTTGCTGAAGTTTGATATTTGAATAATTCCTTGTGCTTGTGGAAAGTTAATTATTGATTAATCAGAAAATTTTCGTAGTTGCGCTATGTTCGCTACTACGAATTTGATTATAAGTTTTGATGCGAATTTGATATAAATGCTGTTAAGATTTTGACTCATCAAAGAAATTTACTTATGACATAATTGGCATTTTTTGCTTTAGCCAGGTAAATCGGAAGGTTGTTCCTTTACCGAGTTGAGATTCTAATGTAATTGTTCCTTGAAATTCTTCAATTATTCTTTTGACTATAGCAAGTCCAACACCAGTATTTTCTTGTTTGTCTCGTGGTTTTAAAGTTTGAAATATCACAAAAATTTTATCATGATATTGTTCGGCAATACCGGTACCATCATCTGTAATTGTAAATTCATAAAATTCATCTTGTTCTTCAGCGGAAATTGTTACCTTGCCATCGGAACGATCGTGGTGTTTGACAGCGTTACTAATTAAGTTACTCAAAACTTGTTGTAAAGGTATCCTTTGAGTAATAAAAGTCGGCATTTCCCCAATAATTTCCATGGTAAACTCTTTTGGAGGAGCAATTGAGTCAATTATTTCTTCTAAAAGTTGAGCGACAATCACTGTTTGTGGTTCGGTTTTCATTCGCCCTACACGAGAATATTGTAAAAGTCCGTTTATTAAAGCTTCCATACGATAAACTCTCCCCCGTAACAAATTCATTTGCTTTTGCGTATCCGGAGTTAATACTTCTTGCAAATCTTCCTCAATCCATTCAGATAAATTGGCGATCGCTCTCAAAGGTGCTTTTAAATCGTGGGAGGTGACGTAAGCAAATTGATCTAATTCTTTATTACGTTTTTCTAATTCTGTGGTGGTTTGTAACAAGATTAAATTTATCTGAGCTAATTCATCAGCCCTCGCTTGTAAAACTGCTTCTGTTTGTTTACGCTCGGTAACATCATTTAGGGTACCGTAAACACCAAGTTTTTCACCAAGGGAATTATATTCAAGTTGAGCGTATATTTCCAACCAGCGGAAATTTCCATCTTTAGTTAAGATGCGGAATTCATATTCAAAAAATTCTTCTTTTCCTGAAATTACCGATTCAAATAATTTTCTAGCTTCAAGTTTATCTTCTTCAGCATACATAAAATCTGTAAATGATTTTAATATACTTTCCTCAACACTAAACCCAGTAACATCAGTCCACGCTGCACTTAGAAATGTCCAAATACCTGTTTTCGCTATTTGAAAAACAACTTCTTTAACGCTGTTTATTACATTACGATATAAACGTTCGCTTTCTGCTAAAGCTGTTTCTATACGTTTACGTTCAGTTATATTATCAAAAGCCACTCCCACTAAATTATCTGGTAAAGGAAAAGCTGTAACATTGAAAAACGATGTCGGAATACGTTCATCACCGTAAGGCAATTCTCCTAAATTTTTAACTTGTTTGGATTTTACTACGTCAGCGTAGGCTTCAACTATTGCAATATGCTCTTCATTTAAAACATTGGGAAAACATTCTTGCATCCGCTTACCCACAAAATTTTCAATATCTACACCTACTATTTGGGATGCAGCAGGATTAGTAGTTACTAACCGAAAACTAGCAATATCCTCAATATCATCCATCTGCCAAATACATAAACCTATTTGGATATTTTTGACAATATCTTCATAAATCTTTACTTCTGCCCTTGCTAATTGTTCCCTTTCAATTAATTCATCTTTGTGGCGATTTGATTCTTCTAGTTGCCCTGTGCGTCGTTTGACTCGCTCTTCCAATTCTTGATTCAGACAAATAATTTCAGCTTGTGCAGCTTTACGCTCGCTAATATCTTGATGGGAACCAACCATACGAATCGCTTCTCCATTTTGATTCCACTGAGCCATACCCCGAGCTAAAATCCATTTATAGCTGCCATCTTTACATCGTAAGCGAAATTCAACTCGATATTGGCGAGTTTGATGATTTAAGTATGCCTGCCAACTAGCTTGTGCTAAATCAATATCTTCTGGATGAACTAAATTTAGCCAACCTTGATAGCTATTTTCTACCTCCGAATCGGTATAGCCCAACATTTGTTTATATCGAGTAGAGAAGAAAGCTTCATTAGTGGTAATATTCCAGTCAAAAATACCGTCTCCCGTACCAAGTAAAACCAATTGCCAACGCTCTTCACTTTTTTGTAGCGCTTCAATAACTTGTTTCTTTTCAGTAATATCACGACCTTCAGGAATCAATAATTCTACAACTCCCTGTTCGTTAAATACTGGTTTGAGAGAAAAATCAATAGTAGTAATTTTATCATTAGCCCATAATACATCTACTTCATAGCGAACAAACTCACCATTTGCAGCTTTTTTTATTGCTTGTTGTAACTGTAACTGTGTCTCTGGAGAAATCCTCCACCAATAATTTTGCCAAAATGGACGATTAACTACATCTTCTTTAGTTATTCCCCCGAAATCTAAAGCAGTTTGATTAGCTTCGAGCAAAGTTCCATCTGGTTTTAGCAAACCGATAAACTGAAACATAGAATTAAAAATAGCTCGGAAACGGCGCTCGCTTTCTCGTAATTGCGCTTCTGCTTGTTTGCGCTTGGTTATATTGACGCTAGTACCGATAATCCGATAAATTTGGCAATCTTCGTTATACAAAGGTGTCAAGCTTGTCAACCACCAAGAATCTTCTTCCTCGTTATTAAACTTTAAACATTCTTCATAAGTAATACTTTCTCCAATTGACAAACAGGTATTGTAGCGTTGTCTAACTGCTGTTGCTACATTATTTGGAAGAACTTGTTCTGGAGTTTTTCCTTCAATTTGTTCGGAACTAATCCCCATTACCTGTTCACAAATGGGGTTAATACTTTTATAGAAAAATTCGTCTTTTATTGTAGTATCAACCACAAAAATTGCTTCAGTTACTCCTTCGTAAATACTGCGTAAAAATTGTTCTTTTTGCTTTTTCGTTTGAATTTCTTCTTGCAGTTTCTTAGGCGTTGGTAAAGCTAAAATTTCAGGAATAAGATTAGTTAAAGCAATTGCGGTTATCAATGAGACTATAGCAGTAATCGCTCTTATGTATCCTGAAATCCAGTAATCAGGATGCCATAACGTCCAGATATCGATCAAATGTCCCGTACCGCAAAAAATAATAAAAGCAGCAAACAATAAGAAAATGCCGTTAAAAGGAATATCTGTTCGTTTGCGAAGGATATATATAAGAGTTATAGGTATAGAAAAATAAGATAAAGCAATAATAGCGTCACTTGCCAAATGCAGTCCAACTAATCCCGGCTTCCACAGGTAGCAGGTACCGTGAGGCATAAAGGGAGATGTCGCTAAAAAGTTCCCTGTAAAACTGAGCATTTTTACCAAAATATTATTAGATATTTATCTTTTTAACTATTTTTTAGTCTTCGCCAAAGTTATCTTACACAATTGCCATCTATCCTTAACAAATTTTTTTGTGCTGCATTATTATTTAAGCTTTACTTTTATATTAATTATTCTTATTGCTATTAATTAACTAACAGGGTAATCAGTTAATTATTTTTTTATGATTTTTTTGTTACGATACGTAAATAAATAAAACATTTTTTAAATAAAGTTGAAGAAAAACTTAAAATACCATTCTTAAGGAGGATGTCACTATCAATCTTTCAATAGAGGATGATTGCGACTGTAGCGTGATGAAAAAACAGTCAAATTTAACTTATAAATAAAGTAAGCTTGTCGATAATTCAGATTTTAGTCAACAAAGTAAAGAAATAGGAGAAGAGTAAATTTTAATTATGGATTAATGGATTAAATTATAAAGTATCACCGATCAAAAAATGCTAATTATGGTCAATGATGT
>DESS01000051.1:0-687 GCA_002361335.1 Richelia sp. UBA3308 | reverse complement strand
AAGATAAAAAAATCAGAAGTATATTGGGTTATCCCGTTAAGCGAGTTATTTGCGATCGCCAAGGCAATATAATCCTTAATGTTGGAGATATTATTGGTTTTCAGGCATTAGAGCGAGTAAAACAAGCTGATAAACTCGATTATTTATTTAGTTCTGTTTATCGGAAATAAGTTGTTTTCATGATACAAAAATAAGTCTAATTGTATATATTAACTCTATTGATTAATGCAAAACTAAGGTAATTTTTATAGTAGCCTGACAACCTTTGAATTAATTAATTTTTCTGTTTGCGGGAAGTTTGAGTTATCATTATCGAGACATGCAGGGTTCAAAACCCCACCGTTGGAAGGCGGGGGTAAAATACCAGCACCAATTACCTCTCCCGGAGCTCCCGGAGCTCCCTCACTCTCTCCCTCTTTATTTAGGAGTTTGATAAAAATAAAACTCCTAAATATTAATTTTTAATGCTGAATAAAATTTATAAATTTACAGCAGATTTGATTGTCGATGAAGAACATTATTATCTGCCCTAATACCCATATAACAATATTTTTAAGTTAAACATATGGGTTTAATTCCCCACCCTCATAGGGTGGAAGATACGCCCCACGCTGCGCGTGAATAGGTTGGGCATTATACCCCATACCAATTCCAGGCAACTTCGGCTTTTCCTTCTTCCTTCGTTTT
>DESS01000282.1:4426-6329 GCA_002361335.1 Richelia sp. UBA3308 | reverse complement strand
TTTTTCTCTATAAAAATACTGCTTTTTGACTTTTTAGGTTATTTAAAATACTTCTTTTTATCAGTACTCAAAAAATCGCGCTTTTTTCTTTAAGGTGCCGCTTTGTGATATTATTTTTTTAAAGGTATTTTATATAATGGGAATCTTGCCGTTTTTAAAAATTTTACACAGATTCCCATTATGGGACATTCAATTTCATAACTTTATTATCTCACATCACGGTGATTTTGAAAATTTCGCGGGCCAAAAATATTGAATAAATAAAAAATTATAAGAGAGTGTTTATAAAAAAATATCAAGGTGGGGGAGAGCCATAATGGCGGTGTAGATTCACGAACCGCATTATTGTCGTTATTTTAGGGCTTTTTAGGATTCGATGGGAAAAATAACAGCACAAAAGTAGCCGTAACCCACCAAGGGTTATTGGTGCGTTAGATGTATTAAGAGATTATATGTTTTAACAGATGGATTGTCCTACATCTAACACACCCTACAATCATTTTATTTTTTATTTATAAACACCTTCTAAGAAACACCGGCACCAGCAGATAGACTCAAGACATTGAGTTGATATCCATCAGGTTTATCCCCAACCGTGGCACCACCGTTAATCATTCCTTGAATTTCAGCATCAAAAAAGCTGTAAGGAAACTGTTGTTCTGGTTTGCTAACAATTTCCAGACGATTTGCTAATTCTGGGGGAATATCAAAATCCAATGCTTTAATATTATCTTCCAACTGCGATAACTTAGAAGCACCCACAATTACCGATGCGATACCGGGACGATTTACCGTCCAGTTTACAGCAACTTGTGCCATACTGTGTCCCAACTCTTTCGCAACAGTTTCCAACTCCGCCACAATTTTCCAATTGCGATCGCTAATTTTTTGAAAGGCTGGATTTTCAATACCGCGAGTCGCATCTAACCTTCCTTCCCCAGTAAATCCACTTTCACTAGGCTTATATTTACCGCTCAAAAGTCCACTAGCTAAAGGACTCCAAACCATTGTTCCCATTCCTAACTGAGTTCCCAAAGGTATAAATTCCCGCTCAATATTCCGTTCTGCTAGGGAGTATTCCAGTTGTAGACTACAAACAGGTTCGTAATGGCGATATTCGGCAATAGTTTGCGCTCTGGCTGCATACCAAGCAGGTACATCGCTGAGTCCAATATATCGTACCTTACCGGAAGCAACCAAATCATTAAGGGTACGCATTACTTCCTCTGCGGGAGTGATTTTATCCCAAGTGTGGAGAATATATAAATCGATGTAATCCGTTGCCAAACGTTTTAAAGAACCTTCCACGGCGCGGATAATATTTTTACGTCCATTACCACCAGCATTGGGGTTTCCCGGTTCACCATTGAAAGTAAACTTAGTGGCAATAACAACTTTATCCCGTAAATTGCGCTCTGCGGTAAATTTTCCTAACCAAGTTTCGCTAGTTCCATTAGTGTATAAATCTGCCGTGTCAATGAAATTACCACCAGCATCAACATAGGTATTAAACATTTGCCGTGCAGTATCTTCATCTGAACCCCAACCCCATTCAGTACCAAAAGTCATTGTACCAAGAGCAAGGCGGCTGACGCGTAGCCCGGAACGTCCGAGGGTATAGTAAGTGTTAAGCGACATCAAAAAAAACTCCCTGTGTGTGTTAATTCTACTTTAGGGAATTTTTTGGGTGAGTGGATATTTAATTCTTGCGGGGTTATGTCGAAATCTTGCTTTGATTGGGAATCTGCCGACAACATTACGAGGAGTAATATTTGCATATATTTACGGCAAGCTGTTGTAATACGATTTCTTTATAAAAATGCGCCGAATTTAGCCCGTGTAGAAGGGCTTTGTTTCAATAGCCCCACTGCCTTTTTCTAAGACTAGTACAACACGGCGTAAA
>DESS01000282.1:541-4327 GCA_002361335.1 Richelia sp. UBA3308 | reverse complement strand
CTTACTTCTTACTTCTTACTTCCGCGAAGCGGTACTAGAGTCTAAAATCCATTTTTTTAGGAGTAAGTCGGTAACAAAATGTCTATTTACCCATGTGATTAGATATTAGCTCCACTGCACTCAGCAAGTTGTTTTGTTGTAAAGGGTGTAGGGGATAAAGCAACAAGTTCAATTTCTCCCTTCGCATTACGCATAAAACCAGTAGCTTCTACAATTGCTGGTTTTTTTAAATTAGTTGTAATTTTAGAAACATTTCTATTTCTCTGACGATATACCGATAAATCGCGAATATCCGACCAAATATGGTTTTGATTTACCTCCTGCGTGGGGTTTTGCGGTATTCCACCTCTTCCGGTAGCGACAAAACTATTGCCGGTTTTACTAGAGCATCCGGACACAATTTGTTGCGATAAATCTGATGATTCTACGGGTAATTCCACTAAACCAGAACTGGGGTAAATACTAATATTATTGATTTGTACTGTACCATTGATACCAAATTGAGAACTGGCTGTAATGTCGTTTTTTTCTGTAAGTTGGTCGCGCAATTGTAAACCAAAAATACCTTGAGCTGTAATGTTAATATTACCGCCATTTCCTTCCACTGCATTGGCGATAATATCACTATTTTCAAAACCGGCAATGATTGGAGAATTGATAGTAATATTACCACCTTCAGAAGTACCGGTAGCATTGGTTTCAATAAAACTCTCTCGTCGGAGAAGCGTCAATTCGTCGATATTTAAGTTTATATTACCTTTTTCACCACCATTTACTTCAGCTTTTAAACTTCCATTATTATCAATAAAAAGATTGCTGGCTTTAATATTGAGGTTCCCTGAATTCCCAGAACCTTGATTGCTAACATTTATTTCTGCTCTATCGCGGATGTTTATTTTATCAGTTGTAATATTAACTGAACCCGCAGAAAAATTATTTTTGGAAAATGCTGAAATTGTACTGGGTAATTGTTGCTCCGACAAAACACTATCTATATCAATAATGTCAGCATTGATAGAAACATTTCCCGCATCACCACTTATTCCGACATTATCAGAAGCAATTGAACCTCCATCAAAAACGCGCAAATGGTTAGTTTTGATATCTATATTACCGCCATTGCCACTAGCACCTTGTTCTACTGTAGTTTTAATCCCAGCACGTTCACCAAGTTCATCTATTACAGAGTCACTAATTTCAATTCTATCTGCATCAATGAAAATATCTCCCCCATTCCCCGGACTAAAAGTGTTAACTGCAATTTGTCCTCCATCAAAGATTTTTAAATGAGCGGTTGTTACTTTTATTATTCCTGCATCACCAACAATTGCATTTGGAATATCTTCAGTAAAACTTGTTGAAACTAAACCACTGGAGAACAAACGTTTAGGTTTCGAGAAGAATCTATGACCCGATATTGAAATTGACTCAGATGCATTAATAGTAATGTTCCCGGCTGATTCTTGACTCTGAAGATTATTTATGCTAGGGTAAGCGGAGGTACTAATTAATCCAGTATTAGTTAGTTCTAAATTTCGGACATTTATATTTATATTTCCTCCCTTAGCACCAAATCCGCTACTTGAAATTGTCCCCCTGTTTACGGAAAGACGCTCAGCTACGATTGTTACATCACCTGCCGACCCAGACTCTCTATTACGTGAAGCCATCGTAGGACGAAAGTTAAATTCAGAACCCTCAAAAACTGCTTCTTTTGCAATCAGTGTAATACTACCGCTATTACCAAATCCTTGAGAAATAGTTTGTACTGCACCATCTTCATTTACGAATTTATTTGTGCGAATAGTAATGTTTCCCCCATTTCCTTGATTCATAACTCTATTGGTGGAAAATATAAAACCAAAATCTGAACCAGAACTACCTATAGAACTTTGGCCTCTGATATGAACTTTGGGGCTATTAATTTCGATATCCGCTCCCTTTCCCGAACCTAAGGTTCTAGTATCTAACAAGTTTGTTTTTCCTCCTACTATCCCCGAAGCTGTGAATTCTGCGGGTATACCATCGAGTTTCAAGGATTCTGAGGTATTGATTGTGAGTTTACCACCATCTTCCGAGCCTAAAGTTATAGCTTCAATTGCTGCTCCCTTAAAAAGAATTTCCCCTCCTTGAATATCAATATTACCACCGCGATCGCCACTTGTATTGATGTGAATATTTTTGTTGTCAAAGCTATGATTTCCCACTAAGGTAATATCCCCAAAGTCGTTAACTTTGTCATAACCAAGAATCCAGCCAAAATCACCGGAACTAAGAGAAACAAAACTATCAGGAGCTACTGCACCTAAATTAACTCTACCTCCACTAGTTGTTAATCTTCCACTGTCAAACTGAATATTTCCACCTAAAAGAGTAATGCTTTTACCTGGTTTTACTTGCAAACCTACAGGTAATGTTGGGTTTGAATCTACTGTTTGGGAGCGATTAGTAATAGTTGCTGCTGTCGAACCAAATTGGATACCAAGAGGAACATTGATGCTTAATAACGGTGGTTTGTCGGTATTAGTAGCGCTGAATTCTATGTTATCGGGAAAAACAATGCTCGAAGCAGTTGTTGCGAAAAACGAACCACCAATATTAAGCTTCGCATTTTCCCCAAATACAATCCCCGTAGGATTAATCAAAAATAAATTCGCATTTCCTTGAGATTTAATTAAGCCATCAATATTAGATATATTTCCACCAGTTACCCGGTTAATAATATTTACTACATCGGTGGAATTATTGAAAACTGCCTCACCACCTGTGGGAATAGAAAACTCTTTGAAGCTATGAAATAGATTATTCCCTTTTTGAATACCGTTAAGAATATTAAAATTATTACCGCTTTTATTAATAGTTGTATTCGTAGTATTATCTGAAGTCACCTGAGCAATGGCTGGTAAAACAATCCCCGAAGTTAGTAAACTGCTTATCAATCCAGATAGAAATGCAATCCTTTTCATATTGTAAAAATATTTTATCTTCTGGATTTATGCTTCCCTAATTATTTATGTCACTAACAGAGACTTGAAGATACCGTATTATTACTTATCTATGAAGTTGCTGTTCAACCTCTCTATACCTAAATTCATTCCCGGATTCAGCAACGCCCTCTACTGATACGGCGCAGTCACGGTACACAGCATCACTCCCAAAATGTGGTACCGAATAGCCCATATAAATTACCTCATAAAGATGAAATATGCTTTATTAAGTAGATAGGTGAAAAAATTTATAACTATGTCATATCATGTCCGGTTAAACAGTTATCATATCTGTTGAGGCTGAGTAATGAGTAATGAGTAATGAGTATGCATGTTATGTTGGTAAGGGCCGCCATCTTTTCAATAAGTTATATAGTAAATAATTAGCCGGACTTGATATTATGGGTAATTATAAGGACATCATATTATTGTTCGCTGCGCGAAGCGAAGAAATGTGACACTGTGGGATTTCGATTATTTTACATTCTGTTACATAGCTTGTTTTTTTGTGCCCACCTACTTATAGGGAATAAAATTAATGAGAAATATCAGCGGATTCTGGTTGCTTAGATAAACGTCCATCTTCCATATAAACAATTCGATCGGCAATATCTAAAATACGATTGTCATGAGTTACTAATAAAATTGTACAACCTTGTTCTTTAGCTAATTTTTGCATTATATCAACTACATCACGTCCAGTTTTTTTATCAAGAGCAGCAGTAGGTTCATCAGCTAAAACAATCTTTGGTTGACTGACAAGTGCCCGCGCGATCGCAACTCTTTGTTTTTGTCCTCC
>DESS01000282.1:0-512 GCA_002361335.1 Richelia sp. UBA3308 | reverse complement strand
CCTCCTGATAAATCTTCTGGATAATAATTTACTCTGTCTCCCAATCCGACTATTTCTAACATTTCTATTGACTTTTGATACATTTCTCGAGTAGAAATATGGGGATGAATTTCTAAACCCATTCTGACATTTTGAAGTGCAGTTAAGCTTTCATGTAAATTATGTGCTTGGAAAATATAACCATGTTTACGTCTGGCTATTGTCAGTTCTTTTGCAGAAGCCCCACATAATTCTTTTCCTAATACCTTGACACTACCTTCTTGAGTAGAACGTAAACCACCACAAATAGTTAGAAGTGTTGTTTTACCAGAACCAGATGGTCCGGTCATAATAATTATCTCACCTGATTGTATTTCCAGATTAATATTAAATAAAACTTGTTTACGAAGTTGACCTTTTCCAAAGTAAAAATTGAGTTCCTGAATAGAAATAGCGGTTTGGGTACTAATTTTCATAATGATATTAATTAATCAATCAATAATTATAGTATAATTTAACTTAAACATATGGGT
>DESS01000334.1 GCA_002361335.1 Richelia sp. UBA3308 | reverse complement strand
TCAAGTTGAAAATTTCTGTTGTGCAATCGCAACAGTTTTATTTTCAACAGAGGCGTTAAATATCAAGTTGAAAAAATAAGGAGACGTTGCGCCTGGCAGCGTCTCTACAGGATTAAACTAATTGTTTCGATTTAGTTTCGGCTTCAAACTTATCTTCCCAAACTTTATGATTAGCTTTAGCCTCCTGTACTATAGGAGTAGCAGTAATAAACTTATTAGCTAAGGAACTAACCACAGAAAGTGGGAACTTTAAAGGACGAACAATATCTAAAAATAACACAACACGATAGCCATCCGTATCATTCCAAACTTCATGGTAAAAAGTATCATCGAAAATTAAACTTTTACCTTCTTCCCAATATTTAATTTCATCATCTATCTGAATTTTACATTTTTCTTTAGGTTGGGGAACAATTAAAGCTAAATGATAGCGAATCAAAGTTTTTAGTTTGCCGCGATGTCTGGGAATATGTTTACCAGGAGCAAGAATCGAGAAAAATGCAACTTTCATTCCCGGTATTTTTTCGATTAACTTAGTAGTTTCGGGACATCTTTCGCAATTTTTAGTAGCTTTAAATCCGAATGCGTATAAAAAATAGGTTTTCCAGCGATTATCATTAGCAATGCGAGATTGACGCTTAGAAATATCCTGGAAATTTGGTAATTCGTCAACTCTTTCAAGTACCTGCTCTAACTCTTGACGAATAACCATCCAGTTAGCTTCTAAATCTTTAGCCCAAGGGAACTGTTCCACATCAAAAAATACCGAATTGCCTACCTTAGAATGGTTAGCAACTAACGTTTCTAACCAACCATCTTTAGTGAGCAATTTTTCTAATTGTTTGACGACTATCTTAGATAAGCCTTGCATATTTTAAATATATAAAATCTACAGTTATCAGTTATTACTTATTAGTTATAGGAATCCCACTTTAATTTTGAAAATAGACTGAAACTCAAAAGCTTGTATAGCGAGAGTAAAGCCTAGAAATTATTTCATAAATCAAACCGGATTCCTATATCAGTTATCAATGAACTCTTTTGAATTCCTAACTAATTAAAGTCTTTGAATGAGATGGCGCAGCTTTTGGTCTCTATCCTTACTAAATATGGCCGCTAACCAAGTTTTGATAATATAGGGACCAGTCATTAAGGCTCCAAGATGTAAACGCCATTTATTCCAAGAAGTTGTCGCTCTGGTTAATGGTAAAACGTGCCAAAAACGATTAATTGAACATACAACTCCATCACCCAAAGAAGTCACTTCGTGCCACCATCCCGCAGGAATAAACAGAATTTCCCCTTGTTTGAGAATGACTTCGTAACGATTGGAAAGTGCTGTTTTGAATTTAGGAAATTTCACTAAATCGGGATTTTCCGGATATACCTGAGAGTAATTAGCTCGCAGTTTCAAACCGTGCCACAAATAATTAAATAATGATAATGGATAAAGATTGTAAGTTTGAGATGGTGGAAACAATACAAGTCGCTTTTCACCATAAACCTGTATTAAGGTACCATCCAATGGGTCGTAGTGCAAAGGAGTTATATGGCTTCCAGGGCATACCCATAAATTCGGGCTAGTACCCGGCATTTTTAAGCCTAGTTTTGCGTCAGCCTCTATTAGTTCTGGTGTATCCGCAAGGGGGGTTTTTTTTAGAGCGCATCTGCCAAGATAAATATCATTTTTATGGGCTTCCTGAGATGCTAATAAATCAGCGTATTCACAGAAGGAAAGAGTGCGTGATTCAACACCACTACCTATATCGTTCCATAAATGTTTCTCTTTTTTATACCTTTCCCATCCATTAAAACGAACTGGAAATTTTTGATTTCCTAACTTTTCACGTAGAAAATCTAAATCCCAAGTATTCATGGAATCTAGTAAACCAGTAATAACTACTGGAATTCCATCTTTTTGATATTTTTTGGCAAAAATTTCTGGAGTCAGGGAGATTCCATCAATTCGCATAACCTGTTTTGGCGAGTTATCGGCTACAGATAGATGCTTATCTTCTAAGGGTGCTTTCATTTTTGAACTTATTAAGTAAATAATTAAGGTCAAATAAACTCAATTGAAAAGTTGATTTACCTCAGCTAACAATCGAAGAATCAAATATTACTATAAAATTCATATATCGATTATTATCTATAGGTAATTGGTAAGATAAATCACAATTTTCATCTTTTACCAATCCTTGATAGATTTATAACATTTCTGTTAACACCATCATATAAAATTGGTATTAATTTTCAACTTCTAGTAGTTTTACTTCTCGATCAATATCTAACCCTGCAAGAAACTGTCTATCTTCGCTAATATGAGGAATTTTCAGATGGGATTCAGGTGTTCCTTTCTGTAAAAGTCGTTGACGAACTGTAGCAAAACTTCCTGGAGCTAAAATACGTAACCTAGGCGGTGGTAGTATTTTATTACGCCGTTTATCTTCGTAAGATACATTAGCTTGCTGCATTTTTTTATCAAACTCAGCCAAAAAATATTCTGAATTCTTTAAAGGATGATTTGCAAGCAGTTCAATATTTAATAAATAGCAGGGTGGAATTTCATCTTCAGATAAAGTTATACAATAATTTTCTAAAGGTAAATCAAACTCCTGTTGTAATTGCTGCATTACTTGAGTCGCATGAAATTCATTGGTTTTTTCGCTGGTAGCAGATAATAATCCTCCCTTACGATGGCGAAATACAATTATGGGAGCTTGTTCGTAAAAACCGATAATTTCTACCACATCACCAATATCGTAACGGTATAAACCACTGTAGTTAGTGACAACAATTCGGTAATATTTTCCGACTTCCACTTCATGAGCTAAAACTGTATTTGGTTGTTCAGCTTCCCATTCATTCTCAGGAATAAATTCAAAAAAACCGCTGTCAATAGCTAAAATAGTACCATCACTATTAAAGTCTTCATAAATACCAAAAGTCGCTTCCGAAGCTGCATAAATTCCTCCAAAAATTGGAGTATCCCCAAAATATTGACCAAATCTTTCAAAATAGAAATTGGAAGTACCACCACGAGCAGTAATTATCCACGAAAGATTCGGCCATGCCATTTTAGGTGTCAGGGTTCCCTCCCGTTGTAAAATTGAACGTAATTCAGCCGCCCTTCGAGGTGCTGCACTCCAAAGATTTTCTAATTTTTGACGCACTTGTGGTTCTAATTTCAACCAAGAAGCAATTTCACCAGTTTCCAAGTCTTTAATTAAATCTTCTGCATAACGCTCCAAGTAGTCAGCTAACTGTAGCGCTATAATTGGAAAATTAGCTCCAATTACCCGCATTTGGGGATTTCCTAGGGCAAATAGTAAACAAACGTAATTACGAGCCAAACTATCTGTTGGTTTCAAAGCATCGTAGGGATGCACAAATACTTGTCTGTAGAGAAAATCCATATTACGCAAATCCCCCACGGTAGAAGTACCGTAAGCAATACCCCCACTAGTGCGTGAGCGAATTTGTATTGAGGTAGTCAGCAGCATTTTACCAATAGGCAAACCCCGTTTGAGTGCGCCATCAATCATAAAACCCAGAGCTTGCTGAGTTACCCGCGAACGAATTTTACGCACTCTTTTGGTTACCGGAATTAATTTTTGATTGCCTGTTGAACCACTACTTTGATTAAAATAAACTACTGGATCTGATGTCAGAACGTTTTGTTCCCCTTGTGCAATACGTTCGATATAAGCTTCATAACCCCTATAGGTAAGAATAGGAACTTTCTCTTGAAACTGTTCTATAGTATTAATTTCTCCTAAGCCGTAATCTCGTCCAAACTGGGTTTCTTGATAAGTCTTCAGCAGTGATAACAAAAATTGCTTTTGAACAATTGCAGCTTTACGAGTCTTGCCTACAAAATTTGCCTTGGATAATCTTGCTGCATTAGTCAGTAAAGCGAGTGTAAAATTTACCATTTCATCCTCATCCAAATTATTAAGTAAATATGAACAATCCTTGAAGCGACTTTACAAAAGTATTAAAAATTAACTAAAGTTAGGCCAATATGGCTATTAGAGTTTCTAAGTGAGGAAGATATTACTACTGATGATTCCAGTTTGTCGAGAAAAGCAACCTACAAATCCAGTTTTGATTCTGTTTTAAGCTATTTCACGAAAAATTTAGCTTTGTGCGAATCAAAATTAGTATCATGTTTGTGGAATTTTATATCCGGAACTTTTAGAATTAAACATACTGTCTAAATATTGTGTATCTAGGGTTTGATATTTAGGTGAACCTCGCCGGATACTTTCCTTGTATACAGTAGACTTGACGATTATCCTACATGTTCCATATTTGAAAATCCCTTGCTTCAAAACAAAATTTTAAATCTATAATTGATTAAGTCACTTTTCTAGTTAATTGTAATAGGCACTTTCTTATTACCCTTTGCGCTAGTTTATTCCCTGCTTGATTTTCGACTGTGTCCACCATAGCACTGATTTCAAACGTTTTTTTTCCTTTTTGAGCTACTCATATAGCCTTGCTAAAATTATTTATTAAATACAAGCAACTGAAATTATATATACATTCCGAACAAATGTATTATTTAGCCATAGTCCTATGACATAAGTCATGAAATATTAATCAAGCATATGGATCAATTAGATTTTAATTTTTGATTTATAAAGCTTACAGGGGAATTTGCGGATAAGTATATTCTTGATTAAAATTTGTAAGTTAAATCATTTTGACTATCGGACGATTTTGGCGTGACAGCCTTGTTGTAAGTTAACAAATGTCCCATTCATTTATTTTTTGTCTATACCAAATTGATACCAACAAAGAAAAATTATTATATTTTTATGGATTTACATAACCCTTACCTAACAGATTTTAATCTACAACCTAACATCTAAAATCTCTACATATTAGTGAAACCCAGTCCCTAATACCGCTACCCTACGGGAACCCCTGTGGGGAAGGCGGAAGTCAAAAATATCAAGATCTCAAGGTAATAAGTATTAACTGAGTGCAGTTCGCCAATATGGCGGAAATGGGTGGTTTATTTGGGCCATGCTGTACTAGTTACTAGTAATAACTAATTAATGAATGATTGAATTTTTACCCTTGGATCAACTGACGGATAAAGACAACTTGCACTCTTTTGTAAATTTTCTGGGTGATTCTCTAAATCATGGTTTCTATTGCTCGCAAGAACCTATTTGAAGACATTCCTCGCTTTTTAGTGGCTCAAGCGGGGATTATGTTTGCTGTCAGCTTAGTGACTATTCAAACTGGAGTATTCCATGGTGTAATTCGTTCAACCTCAAATCTCGTAGATAATTCCAGAGCTGATATCTGGTTAGCATCCGATAAAATGGTACATCTCGAACTTACACAATCGCTTTTGTTCGATTATGCCGTCAGAGCTCGAAAAGTTGATGGTGTCAAACGAGCAGAAGCTTTGCTTCACGGTTCAGCTAGATGGAATATTCCCAATAATAAACTCAATGTAGTTAAAGTATATGGATTTAATCCCAGAGGAAAATTATTTGTACCCGGAAATATGATCGGAGGCAAAGTAAAATCTCTGAGCAAGCCTTACACAGTAATCCTTGATAAAACCAATTTAAAGTCTCTCAAAGTTAAGAAAATTGGAGATACCGCTCAAATTGGCTCCTTACCAGTACAACTAGTAGCCTTAACCCAAAATACTCAATCAGTAGTTTCGAGCGCAGTAATATTTACTTCCTTAGAATCAGCAAACGCCTACGTCAATGCTACCGTTACCACTAACGTTAACTGTACCTGGGTTGGAGAACAACTTCAATGTCAGAATGTTTATAAAAAAGATCGCGATGCCAAAAAACAACAGTCTGCCAACCAACCACCACCAAAACTGAGTTTAAATACTCCCATATCTTACGTCTTAATTCAAGCAAAACCCGGTCAAAATATCCAACAACTCAAAAAACGCTTAGAAGCCACCTTCCCCGAAACTACAGCATATACAACTACAGAATTGTCAAAAAAAATACGAGCTTTTTGGCAGCGTTCCACGGGAATTGGATTTATTTTAGGCTTAGGTGCCGTAGTCGGCATAGTTGTAGGGGTCGTGATTGTCGGTCAAATTCTATACTCAGCAGTTGCAGACCATTTAAAGGAGTTTGGAACACTCAAAGCCATGGGAGCGTCAAATAGGGTGATATACGGCGTAATTATCGAGCAAGCTTTGTGGATGGCAATTCTTGGCTATATTCCAGGAATGTTACTGTGTTGGGGGTTAGGCGCTTGGACTTTAGCAACTCAAGGTATTGTGATTTTAATCACTCCCTTAACCGCCGCTGGAGTATTTGGCATCACCGTGTTGATGTGCGTTGGTTCTGCCTTATTTGCAATTCAGAAAGTCAGCAAAGTCGATCCAGCAATTGTATTTAAAGCATAGCCTTTTATACTGCTAGAGTTCTCTATCTTGAGATAGGTACCTAACTCGACTGGAAATAGTTAATTGTTAGATTCTCATATTGTAAATCTATAAGTAAATTTACTGTTCTCCTTACACAAAGACTTAAAAATCAATATTGTTACCCAAAAGAAATGACTATTTCTCAAAATCGATGTATAGTGACTTCCAGAATCGACAGTCGGAATCATTCAAATTTCATTGATGTAAGTAAATTGAAAACCTCTGCTATTTCTGCCAGAGGGGTAGAAATGGTATATCAATCTGGCAGACAGCGCTACGTAGCACTCAAAGGAATTGATTTGGATGTTCGACAGGGTACTATACAACTGTTAATGGGGCATTCCGGTTCCGGAAAAACCACCTTACTATCAATTCTGGCGGGGATTTTGACTCCTACCTCTGGGAAAGTTAATCTTTTGGGAAAAGAAATTACGCGCATGTCTCGTAAGAAATTATCTCGATTTAGAAGAGATAATATTGGTTTTATTTTTCAAGGCTTTAACCTTTTTGGTGCTTT
The DNA here is from genome assembly GCA_002361335.1 of Richelia sp. UBA3308. Classification (GTDB taxonomy): domain Bacteria; phylum Cyanobacteriota; class Cyanobacteriia; order Cyanobacteriales; family Nostocaceae; genus Rivularia. The sequence continues at coordinate 1,255 of DESS01000334.1, read as the reverse complement.
AAATGCAGTAGAAAACGTAAAACTTGCTTTAGAAATTAAAGGTATTCGCGGAAAATCCGCTACTAACCAAGCTTTAGAGCTATTGAATATGGTTGGATTAGCCAATAAAGCCAAAATGCTTCCCCGCGACTTATCTGGAGGGCAAAAACAGCGGGTAGCCATCGCCCGTGCTTTGGCAGGTACTCCTCAGTTAATTATGGCAGATGAACCAACCGCCGCACTTGATTCTCATAACGGACAAGCTGTAATCGAATTACTATGTAATTTAGCCAGAGAAGGTGGAAGTACCGTTGTCATGGTAACCCACGATTCTAGAATTCAAAGTTTTGCCGACAATGTGACATTCTTAGAAGATGGGGAAATATCTCATAACCCTATATAAAACAATTATTTAGAACAAATGTATTGTGATTATTTCCTTAGTAATTAATCCACGAAAGGTTTAAAAACCTCAATTAATTTTTTTCTAGCTACAGCCAAAGTAGGTAAAGATAATAAACTATAATCTTCACCTACAATTAAAGGAAAAGGCTCAGACTTCAAAGATATCCAACAACCTCCAGCAGCCTGTAAAATTACCCAAGCACCGGCAATATCCCATACTTTGGGTGTAGCTTCAACAGCACCTAATACAGCCCCTGTTGCCACAGTGAGAAAATTATAGCTAGCAACACCAAGCATTCTAATTTTGCAGGGGAAATCTTGACAAATTACCGAAGTGCTGCGAAAACACAAGTTGAAAAAATGGTTTTTACTAATATCATCATCACTAGTTTTTATTGGATCGTAGTTATAAAATGCTCCTGAAGGTAAACTTAATCCAGATGAGCCTTGCCAATAACCGTGGAAAGTCTCATTCGTAGGTGGTGCATAAACATAGCCAAATACGGGCGTACCTTTGTAGAGTAAGCCCAGAGAAATGCACCAGATAGGAATTCCCCTAGTAAAGTTAGTAGTACCGTCTAAAGGATCAACTATCCAACACCATTCATTATCTGGAAAAACCTTGTTATTTTCTTCGCTTAGGATACCATGATTGGGAAATTGAGTGGCGATCGCCTCTCGAATTTCTTTATCTGCCCATTTATCAGCTTTTGTTACCAAACTACCATCAGCTTTATTATCTGCTTGTACTCTGCCAAAATCTTGCATTAACTGCTTCCCGACTCTAGCAGTGGTATTTTGAGAAAAATCTAAAATAGTATTCCAAAAATCTTTCATCTTATTAATTGATAATTGGGCATTGGGCATTGGG
>DESS01000209.1 GCA_002361335.1 Richelia sp. UBA3308 | reverse complement strand
ATAGCGGGCAATATTTATTACTTATTACTTATTACTTATTACTTCGCTACTTTTGCCCGAAGCGCTTCGGTAAAATAACTTAAATATTTACATGTAGTTCATAATTAAATTTAAGTAGTTTTCCGGATAATAAAAACTGATGTAGCCTTAATATTTCCTCTGCCCAAAGTGTAGATGAGGGAAATTTAATATCTTGGAGCTTATACCATTTCTTTATAAAGATGCGCCGAATTTAACCCACTCCACCGGTGGGTTTTGTTTGGGTAGCCCCACCATAGCCTTTTGGAGGGCGCTCCCCGCGCAGCCTCCGCCCAGTATTGGTATTACAACCACTTACTTAATAAATATATGTGACTGTGGTTAATACAACTTAAAAAATACTTATACTGCCAATATGGCAACAATTTTATACAGAAATAAACTTAAATACTAACCACTAATAACTAATAACTAATAATTAATAACTAATAACTAATGACAAATAAAAAAAATCATTTAGATGCACTATTGGCTCTACGGGGTTTTGGCTGTTTGATGGTAGTAACAATTCATTGTGCTCCACCGAGAAAATCAATTATTTACAACGATATTGATTTGAGTTGGTTAATGTTTAGTCATGGTGCGATCGCAGTTTGGATTTTCTTTGTTTTATCGGGTTATTTGATGGGGAAGGCTTTTTATACAAAACGCTACAATTTTGATATAACAGGAATTATCAATTTTTGGCGAAATCGTGCTTTGAGAATCTTTCCGTTGTATTATTTTGCCGTATTAATTTTATCTATATTTGTTTATCCAGAAGTACTTAAATTTTCTAACTGGGGTTATCTATTAAGATTATGTACTTTTACTTATCATCCATATATTAGTTTTGAAGCTATCAAATTTAATGATGTATTTTGGTCTTTATCAACAGAAGTACAATTTTATTTAATTTTACCTTTTATTTTTAGTTTGATTCAAAATCGTTTAAATAGTCACAAAAAACTATTTATTGCTGGATTTTTAATAATTTTAAGCATTTTGATTGTGAGAAGTTTACTCTGGATAAGTTTTCACAACCAAATTACTCAAGAAATGGGATATGCATTTAAATATTGGTATACTCCCTTAATTACCAATTTAGATTTGTTTTTATGTGGATTTCTAGTAAATTTATTTCTCAAACACCGTAAACCAAACCTAAATCAAAGCAAATCACTAATGATTAAACTCTTTGCTGTAATACTGATAATTTTATTGTATTTATTTACCGCACATCATCTATATCATCAAGAACTATGGAATTTACCAAATCGTAGCGGCGGTTGGAGAACATTAACAACAATTTTGATATTACAACCATTAACAGCAATTATTACTTCATTTTTTATATTCGCTTTTGAAAAAGATATTTATGACGATTTTACTAAACATGAAAAATTATCATTCAGCGTTATTTTAAAAAATCCTCTGAGAATATTAGAAGTCTTTGGTAATTTATCATACGGTATTTATATTTGGCATATGCCGATTATTGCCAGAACTTATGATATTTTCAATTCAGAAATACCCATAGAAGCTTTTTATATCAGATTAACAGCAACATTGATTTTATCAACAGTACTATCAACAGTTACCTACTACTTAGTTGAATTACCTTTCTCAAAATGGAAATTTCATCAAAATCGTAAATCATTAATTGATACATGATTGATGATAACTTGATTTTATCAATTAACTACCAGATATATTGACCGGAAAATAAACTGGATACAAGCCATCAATAATCTGTGGAGAAAAACAAACTCAAGCCCCTCGATTCATCGATGGGGTAATAATTATAAATTCTTCATTCTAAATTCTAAATTCTAAATTCTAAATTCTAAATTCACCTTGAACATATTGTTTACTATAAACTTTTAGATTTAAATATAACTAATAATAGTTGTATTTTTAGAAAAAATAATTAGAGCTTCGTCAACTAAAAAAAGTATATTTTGGCAACATTTGAAAAAAATAGTAGATGTTCCAAATTAACAGAATCTTCCCAAAAACAGAGATAAAAGATAAATGAAAGCCGGTAATTAATAAAAACAATGTTGGAATCTACAAATCCCTTAGAGATAAGTACAAGTACATTACAATCTGCGACAATCCCAAATAATATTAATACTTCAGGGTATGATTTAGAAACTTTAAATTTAACAGGTTCATCACAGTCATTTAATAATGAAGCTTTGACTTCATCATTTGAGTCTCAACAGAACTCTAGCCCTAGCCCTTATATAAGCGATCCGTCAGTAATTGCGGATTTTAATGGAGATGGTAAACAAGATAAACTTTGGCGTAACTCTCAAACCGGTGAAAATGCTATTTGGTTAATGGATGACGCTAATCCAACTGGTGCTATGATTAATAGCCTAGGTACAGAATGGGATTATAAAATTGGCGATTTTAACGGCGATGATAAAACCGATTTAATGTGGCGCAATCAAAACACCGGGGAAAACCTTATTTGGTTGATGGATGGCGCTCAAATTCTATCTGAAGCTTCCTTAAACACTCTGGGTACTGAGTGGGATTATAACATTGGACAATTCAATGGCGATGGTAAAACTGATGTATTATGGCGTAACTCTCAAACCGGTGAAAATGCTGGTTGGTTAATGGATGGTGTGAATGTTAGTAGTGCAGAGTTTCTACCCACATTAGATACATCTTGGACTTATGAAATTGGTGAATTCAACCCTAATTTCAATACCGATGTTTTCTGGCATAACGAGCAAACCGGTGAAAATGCTATTTGGTTTATGAATGGCTTGAATGCACAACAGACTAATTTAGAAACATTTGGTGCAGGTTGGAAATATAGTTTAGGTGATTTCGATGGTAGTTTTACTACCGATATTCTCTGGCAAAATGAGAGTACTGGCGAAACCAAACTTTGGTCAATGTGGGGTTCAAATGTTACAGCGTCTGATTTACCAAGTTTGGGTTCTTCTGGTTGGGATTCGATTATCGGTGATTTTAACGCTGATGGCAAAATGGATATCCTCTGGCGCAATCGGGAAACCGGACAAAACGGTGCTTGGATTATGAATGGTGCTAATGCTACTGGTATTGAATTACCATCTCTTGGTACTGAATGGGATTTGAGCATCGGCGATTTCGATAATGATGGCGATACAGATGTTTTTGGACGCAATACTCAAACTGGTGAGAATCTTATTTGGCGGATAGATGGTGAGAATCTTGTTCAAGAAAATCTACCATCACTTGGTAATGAATGGGTTGTTAGTTAGTAGTTTGTTTTTTCTATTCCTCAATTATTCTTGAAGATTCCCCAAACCCGGTTTTTTTAATCGGGTTTTTTTACATTTGTAATTATTAAAAATAACAGGGAGTATTTTACAGCATCCTACTAAATCTTTTAATTTTCACAAGCTTTGCAATGTGGATATTTCAGCAAAATGGTTAAGTAACACTTAAATACCATATAATCCGCATTTCAAGAAATCCTACTATGTGGCGATCGCTATAAACTTTCTAGGAAGGCAAAAGGCGGATATGGAAACAATAGAAAATTTATCACAATACTGATATGACTCTTGTTCATAATATAGAAAAAATCTAAATAAAAATATTTGCTCTTCATTGAAGATTCACTTGATATTAAATAATTTTTGATTAAGGGATACCATAAATGTCCATCATAAACAACAGTTCAGAAAAAAATATATGTTAACTTGTAACAAAAAAATATCAAAAAATAATTTAAAAAATATAGATACTAGTGATAATTAAACACAATGTTTTCAACTGAAAAATCTTTACCTTTAGGTGTATCTGAAAAGGGAATATATTCAGAATCACTCCAATTTCAAAACAATACTTTTGACCAGAATATTTTGCCAGTTAGCAATTCATCGCTACCACAAACAACTGAAACAGAATTTGTAGCTGCCGCAAAAAATCCCAATCCTAATCCGATATTTAGTGATGCAGCAGTTGTTGCAGACTTTAATGGAGACGGTAAAAGTGATACATTTTGGCGTAATCCACAAACCGGTGAAACTGCTGTTTGGTTAAGGGATGGTGTTAATCAAAATTCAGCCTTTCTCAAAGATGTGGATACATCTTGGGATTTTGCTTACGCCGATTTCAATGGTGATAACAGAACTGATATTTTCTGGCGGAAGAAAGATACCGGAGAAAATGTCATATGGCAAATGGATGGTACTAATATCCAATCCGAAGAGTCAGTACAAAATATTGATTCAAGTTGGGCTTTTAGTATTGCTGATTTTAACGGCGATAATAAAAGTGATATTTTTTGGCGGCATACTCAAACAGGTGAAAACGCCACTTGGTTAATGGATGGTAAAAACATTGTCAGTGCAGCTTTTTTACCCACAACTGACTTGAATTGGGACTACCGTATTGTTGAGTTCAATAATGATGGCAAAAACGATGTTATTTGGCGACATCGGGTAACTGGTGAAAATGCTGCTTGGTTTATGGATGGTACTAATGCAACTGGTTTTACATTACCCGAAATAGAAACATCATGGAATCCTACTTTTGGTGATTTTAATGGGGATTCTCGAACTGATATTCTCTGGAGCAATAAAGATAGTGGTGAAAATTCTGCTTGGATTACCACCGGCACCCTATTTAATGATGTCCTTTTCAATCAAGTAACCTTACCTCAATTAAGTTCTGCTTGGGAAGCCTATATTGGAGATTTCAACGGTGATGGTAGAACTGATGTATTTTGGCATAATATTCAAACTGGCGAAAATACAGCTTGGTTAATGAATGGGGGAGAAATTATAACTAAAGCTTTTCTACCTTCTAATGATTTAGCTTGGAAGCCTATGATTGGGGATTACACCGGCGACGGTAAAACAGATATTTACTGGCGTAATAATACAACTGGAGGTAATGCTATTTGGAAGATGAATGGTACTATTGCTGAAGGTGAGTTTTTACAAGACTTTGAACCCGGTTGGTATCCTTTTTAATAGCCATTCCACCGATTAATTTTCATCCTTTCCTAGTAAGGCCTAAAACCTTACTAGAAATTTATCACTATGTATTCTTTCTCACAACTACTATTTATATAACACCGGCTTTTTCTCTATAAAAATAC
>DESS01000090.1:15675-18174 GCA_002361335.1 Richelia sp. UBA3308 | reverse complement strand
TTTCTCAGCGTAATCCCGTCAGCAAGCAAGGGTGAGTGAGATTATTTTACCCGTGATGAATATTGCCAGTGTCAGCGTTGTTGATTCTGAATCTTATCCGGGTGGCAAATTGTTTGCTTGCTCATCTGTTGTTCCTTGGCTAGGAGGAGAATTCCTGGCACCTTGGTATGCGAGTGACTTGCCAGGTTCGCAACAAGGATACCTTTTTGAAATAGATGTTGAGTTATAACCAAATAGTACTTCCCTAGGTGGCTCTTTTCAACCAAGATTTTGATGAAATTTTTCAGTGGCTCTCAGCTTCGCTGGTGCCGGAGGCAATCGCAAAAAAAAACGAGCTAGAAGCCCGTACCACAAGATTTATTACCCACACTACTGCTTCTTTGGGTTTTTGAATTATTTTAGTTTCCCAATTAACTAGAAAGAAAACTCATATCAACACTAGAATCAAGAAATTTCTCTTTATAAGTATTCAGCGCCGATTCATCCAAATCTTCCGTCAAAGGTTGGAAAATTTCACCCACTTTATTCATTACTGAATCAACAAGCATATTAGCACTTTTCTTAACACCAATACCCATTGTGATCATTTCTAATTCACCCAATAAATCATCGGCAATTTCGGCTGATTTATCAATTACAACTGACCAATTACCGTTACCAATCACGATACTATTATCAGTGTAAATTCGGTTACCGTTTCCAATTACTGTATTATTGTTACCAAAATCCCAGTTACCGTTACCAATAGTTGTATTATTATTTCCAAAATACCAATTACCATTACCAAGGGTTGTATTTTTACTACTAGAATCCCAATACCAGTTACCGTTACCAATGGTTTTATTATCAGCAGTAAAATCTAAATGCCAGTTACCATTACCAACGGTTGAATTGTTCTTTGTATTATCCCAATTCCAGTTGGCATTACCAATAGTGGCATTATGATTACCGTAATTCCAATTAGCATTTCCAATCACAGCATTTTCATAACCAAAATCTTGATTACCGTTCCCAATGGGAATCTCCCCTTCTGGAGTGCTAAATACATTTTCAGAACCATTGAATGGTAACAAACCATCAAGGGCAACATTTATAATATCAAAAGGTATTTCGTCACTACCTTCACCAAGGTTAAATTCACCGCTAGTAAAGGGATTATCTTCATCAATTAATTCTTGAAATGAATTGGCAGAATTATTGAAGCTGAACATATCATTACGAAACAGCGTCAATAAATCATTTGGTGTTTGTAAAGGTGTATCGTTACCATCACCAAATGCTCCAGGATAGCTGAGATTTGCGTTAAACCTTAAAAGGTTATCTCTAACAACTCTTAAGGTTTCACTGGTTGACTGATTAACTATAGCGCTATAGTTATAGTCACCTTCACTAGCGTTGAGGAATGGTAATTCATCACCAGCAATCATTCCTACTACATCAAAGGATTCTGAAGAATTTTTATTACCATTTTCTTCAACAGCAAAGGGATTTTTACTTTCACCACCTGCGAATGGATTTTCACCTTCTTCAACAGCAAAGGGATTTTTACTTTCACCACCCGCGAATGGATTTTCATCTTCTTCAACTGCAAAGGGATTTTCACCTTCCTTATCTACAGTAAAATTGGAATCTTGGTAATTGCTGGATGAATTATCACTCTCGTCTGTAGACAAATTTTCTTTTTCTACAACAGGATTTTCATTCTCAACAGATTTAATTTCATCTACAACATCTTGTGAAGGTAAAGGAAAATTTTCTTGAGTTGATTCTAATACTTCATAAGCTGGTGGCGGAGTAAATTCTCCCTCACCAAAGGGATTTTTATCATCAGCAAAGGGATTCTCTTCTGTAAATGGATTACCATTTTTCGATTCTTCTTTTTCCTGATCCAAAGGTAAGCGATCGCGCAATTTATCAAACAGAGAATCAATTCTTCCGTCAACGTCAGATTTTACTTCTGAAATTAATGACTCTTGAGTAGTTTCTTCATCAACTATCCATTGTCCATTACCTATAATAATGTTACCAATATCAAGAGCAGATTTTATTCCACCATCTAATATATTTTTACTTATAGATGAAGTTGTGCTACTAATACTTAACGCACCAGTAAAATCGATAAGTCTATCCTTAATTTGAGTATTAGATTTTAATTCAGAAGATTCCATTGATAATTATTCTCCTAGGAATTGAAGTTTAATTTGATTAAAAAAAACAGATAATTATCTATTAAAAAATGATTTATACAGGTATTTATATAGATATTTATATAGATATTTATATTAATTTATAAGAGATGTAGAGACGTAGCAGTGCTACGTCTCCACAATACAGCTATGAACCAAAAACTTTCACAAATAATCGATGACTGTTAATTATTAGCTGGCTAAATAATTAAAGTATTTTTTGTTGGGATCATATAAATCCAATTCTAAGAAAATATTCAAATCGGAAGATTGATTAACCACCAAAACCACCACCACCGAATGATGGCATTCC
>DESS01000090.1:15404-15549 GCA_002361335.1 Richelia sp. UBA3308 | reverse complement strand
GCATTCCACCGCCGAAGCCACCGCCGAAGCCACCGGAAGAATCTCCACCACCACCTTCACCACCAGCGAATGGATTTTCACCACCTTCACCACCAGCGAATGGATTTTCACCACTTTCACCACCAGCAAAAGGATTTCCACCACC
>DESS01000090.1:10652-15279 GCA_002361335.1 Richelia sp. UBA3308 | reverse complement strand
CGAATGGATTTTCACCACCTTCAGTAATTTCGTCACCGCCACCGAAATTACCGTCAGCTGGGTTTACACCTCCATTGAAAATATCCCAGAAGTTATCGCCAGCAAAAGGATTTCCATTGTAAGGTAATTGACTGAAATCTACACCTTCAGGAAGACTACCTTCTCCTTCGCCACCCATACCGCCGAATATATCTTCTACTCCATCTACGCCTTCTATATCAAGCAAGCGATTAAACGGACCTAAATTGATGTTTTCGGTACCACCATTCTGCATTCCGTTATCCATTGAAGTTTCTTCTGTCATTGCAATTAATCCTCTTAATTTATAAACAAAAATCAGCTTTTTTTTTAACAGGCATCAAGAAAAGCTAAATAAAATGCTTGATGCTTTTTTTATAGAATTTTTTTCAATAATTTTTATCGCCAACCAACGTACCGCTTGCGTTCGTCACAAGTCAAAATCAAGGTAATAACTATTAACTGAGTGGAGTTTCAGCAGTTTGAAATGGGTGGTTTATTTTCGCCGTGCTGTACTAGCCGTAAGTTACTTCACAAAAAAACTTTCCTAGGTCTGTTTACTATTTATCAAAAGAAATGAGTTTATAATTATCGTCACTTTCTCCAACTCATTCCCACAACTAATCTAAAACTTTTTCTTCGGATTTCCTATGAAAAATGTTTTGCTTAATTTATCAATTTTTTAGCAGTGTATTTCAAAAAAAATATCAAATGTATAATAAATATGACTAAGTAAAAAGGCATGTAGGGTGCGTGACACTTAATCTAATTTCCAACTTCTTCTTGACATTATCCACAACCTTTTTTACATTACTTCCACTTATATCTGGAAAACGTAAAATCCGACGACACCCTTATAGGGTGTCGCTACATTAACGAAGCCCACCGTAAGGTGGGCTATAGTTGTTAGCCTAAGCAGGTAGGCTTTGTTTGCTTAGCCCCAGGCTTATAGCCTGCGGGCTTATTATAGAATTAATATAATTTCCCATGCCCCATGCCCTTCGGCCCAATTCTAAATTCTAAATTCTAAATTCTAAATTCTAAATTCTAAATTCCCAATTCCCTATTTCAAAAACTCCCCAAGCTGTTCCAATTTCCTCCAAGCTTCCCCACTTTTCAAAACATCTTTCGCTATAACAACACCTTTAGTACAACGTTCAATAATATCTGTACCTTCAACAAATTCCCCAACTTCTAAAGCTAATGCTGTATTTAAAGCCACTACATCTTGTTGAGCTTGAGTACCTTTTCCTTGTAAAATAGTTTTTAATATATCGGCATTTTCTTGAACTTCTCCACCTTTTAAAGCTGTAATTGGAGCGGGAGTTAAACCTAATTTCTCAGCCGTTAATTCTGTTAAACTTACTTCCCCATTCCCCACAATCGCCACATCATTAATATCACCCAAACCCCCTTCATCTAACCTTTCTCTTCCGTGAATTACTATTCCCCGAGGAATTCCTAATTGTGATAAAGCTTCAGCAATTATCGGCACCAAAAACCCATCGGATACACCAATAACTTGTCCTGTGGGACTCATGGGATTTACTAAAGGTCCGAGTAAGTTAAAAATAGTACGTATTTTCAAAGTTTTTCGTAAAGGTGCTACGGGCTTCAAAGCCGGATGCCAACCCGGTGCGAACAAAAATGTCACACCAATTTCATCAACTGCAGACCGTACTTTTACTGGATCGGCTTTTAAATTAATACCTACAGCTTCCAATACATCAGCGGAACCAGTTTTACTAGAAGCCGAACGATTACCGTGTTTAGCAACTTTTACCCCGGCAGCAGCAGCGACAAAAGCCACGGCAGTAGAAATATTGAAGGTAGAAGCACCATCTCCACCAGTTCCGCAAGTATCTATTAATGGATACTCAGATTGTTTATTTTCGATTCCTCCCAAAGACTGAGATTGCAAAACTTGAGCCATACCTACCAATTCTTCTGGGGAAACTCCTTTGGCTTGAATTGCTGTTAATATCGCACCGGAAAGTACGGGAGGAATTTCCGAAGCAAGCCATCCTTTAATTAATTCTGTAGCTTGATTGACGCTCAGAGACTCTTTTGCAAGTAATTGTTGCAATAAAGTAGACCATTTAGAAGTGTCGGCCGTTTGAGAAGTGTTATTTACTGGAGTTTTAATTAAATCAGTCATTCGATTTTGGATTTTCGCTAACGGGATTTTGGATTGTTTTCTTGCTTTTGGCGATCGCTAATTAGTAATTTTTTAATTGTTTAATGATTTGCCACAGTCGCCAACACCCTCAAGGGTGTGGCTACACATACAAAATCCGTCTGGGCGGATTTAGAAAAATCTGGTTTTTTTAACCCACCTTAAGGGTGGGCTTTGTTTGCGGTAGCCTCAGACTTCCAGTCTGAGTGCTTTAAGGATCTAAAGATCGATTTTCTTAGCTACCGTTTGTACATCTTTATCGCCTCTACCGGAACAGTTAATAACAAGGCGCGGATTGCCATCTAGCTGAGGACAGAGTTTTTCTAAATAAGCAAAAGCATGAGCGGTTTCCAATGCGGGAATAATTCCTTCTAATTCCGAAACCTTTCTAAATGCTGCTAATGCTTCTTTATCTGTAACGCTATAGTATTCAGCACGACCAAAATCTTTGAGAAAACTGTGTTCTGGTCCAACTCCAGGATAGTCTAAACCGGCGCTAACTGAATGGGCTTCGATCACTTGTCCATCGTTATCTTGCAGCAAATAACTCATGGCACCGTGCAATACTCCGACTCTTCCTTTAGTCAAAGTTGCGGCGTGTTTTTCTGTAGCTACACCTTCACCGGCTGCTTCAACTCCAATCAAGCGCACAGATTCTTCATTCACGAATTCATGGAATAATCCCATGGCGTTGGAACCACCACCCACACATGCTAAAAGAATGTCGGGTAATCCACCCCATTTTTCCTGACATTGATTGCGAGTTTCGATGCCAATGATGGCATGATAATCCCGTACTAACATTGGATAAGGATGGGGGCCAGCAACAGAACCTAAAATATAATGTGTAGTTTCTACATTGGTTACCCAGTCCCGAATTGCTTCGGAAGTAGCATCTTTGAGGGTTCCAGTTCCAGCTTCAACAGGACTAACTTCTGCTCCCATTAACCGCATCCGGAATACATTTAGCGCTTGTCTTTCCATGTCGTTTACACCCATGAAAATCACGCACTTCAAACCAAAACGAGCGCAAGCGGTAGCAGTAGCAACACCGTGTTGTCCGGCTCCAGTTTCAGCGATAATTCTTTGTTTACCCATGCGTTTAGCTAATAAAACTTGAGCTAAAGCATTGTTAATTTTATGAGCGCCGGTGTGATTTAAATCTTCCCGCTTTAAGTAAATTTGCGCCCCCGAACCATCGGGTTTAGCGTAATGTTGCGTCAAACGTTCTGCAAAATACAAAGGACTAGGTCTTCCTACATAATCCCGTAACAAATCTTGCAATTCAGCTTGGAAGGTGGGATCTAGACGATACTTTTCGTAAGCTGTTTCCAACTCAATTAAGGCGGGCATTAAAGTTTCGGGTACGTACTTTCCACCGAACTTACCGAATCTTCCCAAATTATCGGGACGAGCTACTGATGAAATTTTTGTATTGATATCTGGAGTACTGACCATTTTTTTATCCTTTAATTAAGATTAGGTATGGGATGTTGGGGACAAGGAAATTTAGTATTTATTACCTTGATACTTTTGAATTTTTTATCCTGCAACTGTTAATTGTTCTTGAGAAATTGCGGCTTTTAATTCTTTGCAAAGTTGTTCAAGCGATCGCAATCCTTCATCGGGGGTGCCGTTAGCTAATCGTTTGACAAATGCGCTACCAACGATTACTGCATCAGCACCCCAATCTTTGGCTTGAGCTGCATGTTCTCCATTAGAAATACCGAAACCAATACCAATTGCTTTATCGGTAACGCTGCGTAATTCTTCTAATATGTCTTTGACTCTATCTTGTAAACCAGAACGCATTCCGGTAACGCCGGTTACACTCACAAGGTAGATAAAACCCTGAGAAAAATTGGCGATCGCGCTAATTCGATCTTTAGAGCTAGTGGGCGCTACGAGTAAAGTTAATTCTATTCCAAATTGTTGAGCAGACTGTATTAAATTTTCAGCCTCTTCCAAAGGTAAATCCGGTACAACCAAACCTTTAACACCAACTTCAGCAACTTTTGTTAAAAACTCTGTAACGCCTAAATTTAAAATTGGATTGTAATAAGTAAAAAGAATAATCGGCGCTTGTAATTGAGGAGTTAATGTCTTCAACATTTGTAAAACATCCTCTAACTTCGTACCTTTTGATAAAGCACGAGTAGCAGCAGCTTGAATTACCGGGCCATCAGCTAAAGGGTCAGAATAAGGAACACCTAATTCTATAAAGCTAGCACCATTTTGGTCTAAAATTTTCAGTGCTTTTGCAGTCGTTTCTAAATCCGGATCTCCCGCAGTAATAAAAGGAATTAAAGCACAAGTATTGGATTTTCTTAATTGTTCAAAGCGTTGAGAAATTACAGTCATGTTATTAGTTGTTAGTTGTTAGTTGTTAGTTATTAGTTGTTAGTTATTAGTTGTTACTCGTTACTCGTTACT
>DESS01000090.1:3937-10511 GCA_002361335.1 Richelia sp. UBA3308 | reverse complement strand
TCCTTACTCCTTACTCCTTACTCGTTGTCCCCTTGTCCCCTCAAGCAAGCAACTTCCTCACGGCATCTTCCACGTTGGGTTGCTTAACTAAAGATTCTCCTACTAAAACGGCACGAGCGCCAGCTTTATTTACGAAAGATAAATCCTCGGGTGTGTATATACCTGATTCGCTGACAACTGTGATTCCAAAGCTTTGTAATTGGCACTTGCGTTGAGAAATCAATTGTTCGGTGGTTGCTAAATCTACTGTAAAATTCTTGAGGTTACGATTATTTATTCCTATTAACCGCACATCGGAAAGTCTTAACACTCTATCTAATTCCTTATCTGTATGGACTTCCACTAAAGCTGTCATTTTTAAGCTGTGAATTACCTGCAAAAAATCTTGTAATTGTACGTCAGATAAAATGGCAGCAATCAACAGTACTGCATCAGCACCCGCTGTTCTAGCTAAATATATTTGATATAAGTCTATAATAAATTCTTTGCATAATAAGGGTAATTTTACGTTTTTTCTAACGTTACGTAGGTTGTCAAAGCTACCTTTAAAAAAATTAGTATCAGTCAGAACTGATAAACATGCTGCACCTCCTCTTTCATATGCTTGGGCTATATCTATCGGGTGGAAATCTTCTCGAATAATTCCTTTACTTGGCGATGCTTTTTTTACTTCGGCAATTAAACTAGGATGCTGAGAATTCTCTTGTAAAGCCTTTAAAAAATCTCGTACAGGAGGGGCATCATTTACTTGTTGTTGCACTTGAGCCAAAGGTAAGTCCAATCGCATTTGAGCAACTTCTTGCCTTTTATAAGTAACTATCTCATCAAGTATATGCCTGGGTTTAGCTAACATATAAATTTTATTGATAGTTGACAGTTTATTCATAATATTATTTTCCTTAAAACAGGCAATCGAAAAGAATTTAGAATTTAGATTTTAGAATTTAGATTTTAGATTTTGGATTTTGGATTTTGGATTAAATTACAGTATATTTCATCTTTATTAGGTCGATTTGGACGGGCAGGGATGCCCGTACCACAAGAGTTTAAAAATATAGTACACCTCTAAATTTACTTATGGGAACAATTAATATCGCAAATCCAAAATCCAAAATTGAATGACACAAACCTGTTATCGTTATAACTAAAAATTACTAATCAAACCATTTTCTGGCGTTGACGTAATAATAAACTAGTACCAATTATTCCCATTCCAAGCAATGTTGTCGTATTTCCTGCTTCTGGAACTCTTTGCGGTACACTAAAAGAACCAGTTAACACCGCTGTACCTGTTGTGCTAGGTTCTGTTGTTGCATTAGGGTCAAAAATCGTGTTCTCTGAAAGTGTAAAAGTTCCAGTAGCACCTTCAAACTTGCCTTCTCCACCCACAATAGTTGTAGTACCAGAAATCGATGTTGTGAAATCTTCAAAGTTCTGTATAACAGTACCAGTAGTGCTTGCAAATAATTTATCCTCACCGCTACCAAAAAATGTTTCGGAAAGAACTGGTAATCCTTCGATACCAAACTCTGCCGCATCTGTAACTATTGATTGCACTCCTGCATCATCATTTCTTTTGATGTAATTCATTTTTATAAAGTTAGTCAAACCTAATGGTGCATTAGTACTTTGTGCTGTTACAGTTGACTTAAACA
This sequence comes from Richelia sp. UBA3308, assembly GCA_002361335.1. GTDB lineage: Bacteria > Cyanobacteriota > Cyanobacteriia > Cyanobacteriales > Nostocaceae > Rivularia. Next base: position 8,856 of record DESS01000090.1, on the reverse strand, counting down.
GGTTTCCTTCAATTGGTTCAAAAGTGCTTTCTGTTTTATAAGTTGCTTCAAAGGGAAAAGTTGTTTGAGCATTAACCTTTGTAGTATTTAATCCCAAACCCAACAACCCTACTATTCCAGATATTAACGATAACGAAATTGAGCCTAATTTCATAGCTTTTTGTCCTTTAATAATAAATACAGCACTTTGCTTTTATTTGGGTACAATACTATATTTTAAAAATCTTGTGCTACGGGCAGAGAAAGCCCCTCCAAATCTACCTCTCTTGTGCTACGGGCAGAGAAAGCCCCTCCAAATCTACGGTAAGATGAAATATACTCTATGAATAAGAAATCAAGAGACTGCTTTATTTTGTCGTCTATTTTTCCCCAACTCTAACTAAGAGATAAAACCTCCGATTCTCCAGATTTCGTATACTTATAAACAACATTTTTAATCATCGCTAAGCCGACTTCACCAGCTAAAGTCATAATCGATTCTGGATGAAACTGTACGGCTGCAATTGGCAATGTTTTATGCTCAACCGCCATAATTACATCGTCTTCTGACATCGCTGTAATTTTCAATTCTTGAGGAAATTTATCTGGTAATGCAAATAACGAATGATATCTACCAACCGTAAAAGATTCTGGTAAATTCTTAAACATCACCGAATTCGAGTCAGTAATATTAATCCGGGAAGGTTTACCATGTTGTGGATAATCCAAAACTCCTAATTCTCCACCAAAAGCTTCCACAATTCCTTGTAATCCCAAACACACGCCAAAAACCGGAATATTACGACCCATACAAGCCGCAACGGTTTGGGCAACTTTGAAATCACTGGGTTTACCGGGACCTGGAGACAATACAACTAAATCCGGTTCTTCAGTATCAAATAGTTGTTCATCGAAACCATGACGCAGTGTTTTTACTGAAGCACCAGTTTGACGAATGTAGTTAGCTAAAGTGTGAACAAAAGAGTCTTCATGATCGATTAATAAAACCTGCTTAGTAATTTCGACGTTGGGAATAGAAGCAGTCAAAGAATTGGAATTACATTTGGCAGGTTTTACCTTTTCCTTGGCGCGACGAATTGTTTCAAATGCTGCGGCAGCCTTTGTTAAGGTTTCTTGTTCTTCGGCTGCGGGAATGGAATCATACAATACTGTTGCACCAACTCGTACTTCTGCAATGGAATCTTTGAGTCGAATTGTCCGCAAAATTAAGCCGGTATTTAAGTTACCATTAAAGTTCAAATACCCTACTGCTCCACCATACCACCGTCTGGCGCTGCGTTCGTGCTGTTCGAGAAATTCAATTGCTGATTTTTTTGGTGCCCCAGTTACCGTCACTGCCCAAGTATGAGTTAAAAAGGCATCTAAAGCATCAAAATCCGATCGCAATGTACCTTCTACATGGTCTACAGTATGGATTAAATGACTGTACATTTCGATTTGACGACGACCAATTACTCGTACTGAACCAGGTTCGCAAATCCGTGATTTATCATTGCGATCTACATCGGTACACATGGTTAATTCTGATTCGTCTTTGAATGAATTTAATAGCTGACGAATTTGCTTTTCATCATCCAAAGCGTCTCTTCCCCGTGCGATCGTACCACTAATCGGGCAAGTTTCTACACGTCTACCATCAACTCTGACAAAAATTTCTGGGGAAGCACCAATAATAAATTCCCCACCTAAATTAAATATAAAGCCGTAGGGACTGGGATTAATTTGTTGTAAAGTAGTAAATAGTTCTGAAGGTGCTGCAACAGTTTCTTTAAAAAAGTTTTGTGAAGGTACCACTTCAAATAAATCGCCACGACGGAAATAATCCAGGGCTACTTTTACCTGTTCGGCATATTCACCGGTTTCGTGGTCGGATTTTTGAGCAGGAGTAAGGCGTTTTCCTCTATAATCTATTGATTCACCAGTGCGAGGAAGATTATCGGTATTACCTTGTGCTGTCTCAAATTCATAGCTCAGACGATAAGCTCGTTGTAAATAATAATCAACAACTACCAACTCGTCGGGTAAATACAAAACCAAATCCCTTTGATCCTCTCCACGTTGCAAACGCCGATTAATTGGTTCAAACTGCAATACTAAATCGTAACCAAACGCGCCATACAACCCTAAATGTTCGTCTTCATCGCTAGAAAAAAGCTGTAATATATCCCGAATAACCGTAAAAGCTGAAGGTTGTTTACTACGTTGTTCTTCTGTAAATAATTGTTGTGTAGGCTTGACTTTACCCGTAATATTTCCTGTATTGTTAAACTCAACTTTTTCTAATTGCGGATGTTGCGATAAGCGCTGCCATAACATTGGTAAAAGTAGGTTACCTCTTTCATTCAACGCCGCGATCGCAAAAGTTTTTTCTCGGGTTGTAATTTCCAGGGGTGGATTCACAAATCCAATAGCCCATCTTTTATATCTTCCGGGATATTCGTAATTGCTCTTAAGCAAACCCCCGCGCTTAGAATCGAGGTGAAACAAAATATCTTCTAAAGCTGCGTCAATTTCGACTTCTGTAACCGTGCGGGATACATTCACACCACCACGAGTTATGTAAGTTTGCTTTTCAAGAATCATATGCTCTTTGTTTGGAGTAATTGCGGAATATGCGGTCAAAAATTAAAAAAATTAAAAATAAACCTTTAGGTAGAAGCTTTAAATGCATTCACCTGCATCGGTTATAGCGACTTACTACGCATTTGTATAGCGTAAAACATCAAGTGATTAATTTCTTAATAATCTTGGGGGAAGTAAATGAAGTATATTTATCTATTTTCAAATTATAGTTCCAGAGCAATGCATTGCGCGGAAGCTGGTATAAAAGCGACTGCGAAGTATTCTTGCCCGTGAGAATCTACCTCACAGACAATAAAATCTGCTGTATATTGCAAGATTTCAACCACAGTAAATTTCTGAAAAAGTAATAGCTTGAAATCTTTAACTATAAACTTTTAATATTTCTTTTATACTATTTAAGCCTACTAGATATTGTGTAGGGCATACATGAACTTTTTTTCGATAGGTGTGTCTAATTTTTAGCTGTTACATAAATTCACTTAATAAACTTTGGTAATTCAACAATCAGTATTTTTGCTACTATCGAGAGTATTAAAAATTTGTATGTCTTTAGTTAGAGGATGGGGAGAGAAGGGGATAAGGAAGGGGATGGGGAGATGGGGAGATGGGGAGAAAATGGACTACTCACTCCTAAGAGGATGTTAACTATTATCTCGGATTATCCCCCCTTTCTCCCCCTAAAAAAAGGGGGTTAAAGTCCCCCTTCTTAAAGGGGGATTTAGGGCGATCTAAGAGTTTACGAGTTTTATTTAGGACGCATCCTTACATCCTCTAAAATCCTTTGATTTTTGACTTTTACTCGCCGGAAGCGCAATCTGTTTTAACTCTTGACTTCCGCAAAGCCGTTGACCTGATTTAGTTCTAAATGTTGTAAAATTAATCTACAAACGTCGGTTGGTTTGATAGATTCGGAATTAACTAAGTCAGTTTTTTTACTAATTAATAATGGTCCCATATCGGGGGTTGGAGGAATACATCCGTGAGAACCTTTGACTAAGGAAGCGTCTAAAGGTATTACATCCATCAAATAACGAAAACCAAGCTTTTTCTTAAGCAGCGTTAACCCAATTTTGAGTTTAGAAAATTTGAGTTGGGGGTCAACAAATAATTCTACAGGATCGTAACCTGGTTTACGATGAATATCTACGGTTCTGGCAAAGTCTGGGGCACGTTTATCGTCAAGCCAGTAATAATAGGTAAACCATGCATCGGGTTTGGCTACTGCTACAAAGGTGCCGCTTCGAGAATGATTTAAATGATAATTTGATTTACTTGTTTCGTCTAAAATATAGTCAATTCCTTCAGTTTCTTCTAACAAATTCCGCACTTGAGGAATATATTCTGGATCGTTGACGTAAACATGAGCAATTTGATGATCGGCGACGGCAAAGGCTTTACTAGCTCCTGCATCAAGCAGTTCTCTTCCTTCTTCTTCCCGGAAAGCTAATAAACCTTTTGAACGCAATACTCTATTAATATGAATAGGTTGAGAAACAGGTGTAATTCCATATTCAGATAACAGGATAACAGAAGCACCCCGTTGTTCGTAAAAATTAATTAAATCGCCGCAAACTGTATCTATTTCGTGTAATTCTTTGGCTATTTTATTTTCGTCAGGACCAAATTTTTGCAAGCAATAATCTAAATGGGGTAAATAAATTAAAGTTAAATTAGGACTGTAATTTTCTTCTACCCATTTCGATGAATTTGCTATCCATTCTGTAGCTTTAATCGATGCAGTTGGTCCCCAAAAGTTAAATAGAGGAAATTGACCAAATTTTGCTTGTAATTGATTGCGAAACTGACTTGGTTGGGTGTAAACATCGGGAATTTTCCTACCATCAGCAGGATACATTGGTCGAGGAGTTACCGAATAATTTACCGAAGAGTACATATTGTACCACCAAAACATATTAGCGCAGGTAAAAGATGAATCAAATTCCCGCGCCATTTCCCATACTTTGGGAGATTGAACTAACTTATTCGACTGTCGCCAAAACTTTGTTTCACATTGATCTTGGAAATACCAACCATTACCAACAATGCCGTGTTCTTGAGGCATTTTACCAGTAAGATAAGTTGTCTGTACCGAACAAGTTACCGCAGGTAATACTGGTTCAATTGTTGCTAGTTTTCCTTGTTCTGCCCACCGCGAAAGCATTGGTGTATGCTTTCCTAATAACATGGGGCTTAATCCGACTACATTTATTACTACTGTTTTATTCATGATGTTAGTTATTAGTTATTAGTTATTAGTTATTAGTTGTTAGTTATTAGTTGTTAGTTGTTAGTGGTTTCAGTGTAATCAGTGTAATCCATTCTTACCGTGATAGTTG
>DESS01000090.1:0-3902 GCA_002361335.1 Richelia sp. UBA3308 | reverse complement strand
TACAGTTTTATATTTAAAAACTCTTGTGGTACGGGCAGAGAAGGCCCGTGCAAATGTACCATTACAAGATGAAAATTTCTGTAATAAATATTGGTTAGCTCATTTTAAATTAAATCACGATTTCCACCATCCACTAACCACTAACCACTAACAACTAACCACTAACCACTAACTGCTGAGACAATGGTGATTGTAAATTAGATAAAACCCATTCATATTCACGCTGAATTGATGCTGATATATCTAATTTCATTTCGGGAGGTAGTACTTCCCAAGTATATGTTTCTATTTCTAGATGATTACAAATCTCATTATTTTGCAATATTTCAAATACTTTAATAATGTCGTCTTGTGTCGATCGCAATATTTGATAATCGTTGATAAAAAGCGGTACGTGAAAGTGAGTGCGCCACTCGCAAGCTGTACTTTCTTCAAGGAAAGATAAGGCACCTCCTAAATCTTGATAATTTTGCAGCTTTCCATCTGGATAGCGAGCAATTACTTGATGTAAATATGTAGATTCAGCAAAAGCCTCTAATCTCTCTTTAAGTAAAAGCCGTTGTCTGCTATCCTGGGGTAATTCGGCTTTTAATGCTGCGCTGATTTGAATTTTACCTATTTGAATGCCTAGAGATTGAAATTTCCCGAAAACATTTGCTGGATCTTCATACTCTACGGCAAAATGACAGGTGTCATAACATACCCGCACGTGTTCGAGTAAGAGTATTTCTGCTTCAGCTTGAGGAATTCCCAGATTTTTGCTTAAATAACTTCCACCGATAGGTAATAAGTATTTCTGAAAATAATTTACCACTTCTGCGGCGTTTTCAATTAATCCATCCGGCTCTGGTTCCAAGTCCAAGTGTAGTACTTTCTTGGTTGCAGCGCGAATGCCTACCATTTGCGCTACTATTTGGGCTATATTAATGGTAGCGCTAGTAGTTATTTGTGCTCTGGTAACTTGATTCCCCTCAAACCAAGGTTTATAAGATAGGGGTACTGTGGAAATGCTGCCGTTATTATCTTCCGGTAATAGTTCCGCAAGAATTGTAGTTAATCGCAAAGTATAGTCCAAACGTTCTTGTTTAGACCAATCTGGCGCATAAACTTTATCTTTTACAACTTGTGAATGGAATCCACCGTAGGGAAAACCATTCAGTGTAAACACGTATAAATCATGTTGTTTTAACCATAATTTAAATTGTTCTAAAGCATTTCCCTCTAACAGTTCCCGAGATGCCGCATCTGCTAAACGCAAGCCAATACCAAAAGGTTCATGTGGCGATAGCTTTTTTTTCAAAGATGGAATGTATTGCACTAAATTAGCAAAAACTTGACTCCAATCTTCACCGGGATGAATATTAGTGCAGTAAGTTAGATGAATGTTTTGATTTGGAAAGATTTTCATATTTATAGCTGCTTGTCAATAGCACAGAGAATGTTTTTAAGGTTCTGGCGGTTAAAGCCGCGACTATACAGGCTAAGTTCACTCTGGTGGTGGACTAATAAATTTTTAACCCGTGCAGACGGGTTTTGCTTGTATAGCAGTGATTTCAATCGCCATGGTTTTGTTTTAAATTCTTTAATCTAAAGGTAAATTGCCAATAGAGATTCCCTATGTTAGCTATATTTTTCAATCGGACAAAAGTGTAATGGCTTGTTGATATAAAGAAATATCTACGGAATGAACTTCAACTTCTTCTCCAATTCCTTGCAAAAGGGTTATTGTTAATTGTCCACCCAAATGTTCCCGAAATTCGTTTAACCCCCGAAACAAACATCTGGGATGTTCTATTTGAGATTGTTCGGTAAGTTCAGGAACATATATTTGAAAACCTAAAGTTTTTAAAGTATTCAGTATTTTTTGCCAGTCTGAGTGGGGAAGCATTCCTTGTAAATAGGAATAAGTGCTATCTAAAGCGATACCAATTGCTACCGCTTCCCCATGACGTAAACCATAATTAGTCAATTGTTCGAGTTTGTGAGCCGCCCAATGTCCGAAATCGAGGGGACGAGAAGAACCCATTTCAAAAGCATCGCCGCTGCTGGCAATATGCTGTAAATGCAACTGAGCGCATCGGTAAATTACCTGTTGCATTACTTCCATATTGCGACGGGCTAAAAGTAGAGCATTGTTAGAGATAAACTCGAAAAAGTCCGCATCTCGAATCAATGCCACTTTAACAGCTTCAGCAATGCCCCCACGCCAATCTCGTTCATTAAGGCTGCTAAGAAAATCAAAATCATTTAAAACAGCATAAGGCGGCGCAAAACTTCCCAAAAAGTTCTTTTTATCGAAAGCATTAATACCGTTTTTAACTCCGACAGCAGAATCATTTTGAGATAATACGGTAGTAGGAATACGTATAAGTCTAATTCCTCGATGTGCTGTAGCTGCTGCATAACCAATTAAATCCAGAACAGCACCACCACCGACAGCAATTATATAAGAGTGACGACAGATACTTTGGGCATCTATTAACTGATGAATTTCTTCAAGCAATTGGGGATTATTTTTCGCCGCTTCACCACCAGGAACCACCAACGGTAATCCACATAACCTTAAAATGTCAGAATGGCGATCGCAATATTCTCGCAATTGTTGCAGTAACTGCCGTTGAAATTCCAATAAACCACCATCAACAACAGCCACAACCTTTTTCGGTTTAGCTTCCCTGTCATTTGCAATCACCTGCGCCAACAGCGGATTATCTAAATTAAAAATACCGTTAGTGAAGTGAACCGAATAATTAAAAGTCACCTCAACACGTTGATGAATCGGTTGCAGATTGAATTTAGTCTTTCTTCTTATGTCTAGTATCATGATTAATTAATTGTTGGGAATTGGGCATAGAGTTATGGCTGCCCCTTAGGGCGAGTCGGCATTGATAATTGTTAATTAATTAATGATTTATTTAAGTCGGAAGTAAAAAGTTCTCACTACTATCTATTTTGACTTTATCAAGATCTTGTTGCTTAAATTGTGTATTTTTTGTGAAATAATCATTTACCTCGCGATCGACATTTTGATTTTCTAACTTCTGTTTTTTTTCTTCCACAGCAAAAAAATTGCTGAAAAAGCTTTGGGTAGATTCAAACTCACGAATTAATGCTTCTCTGTCTTTGGCAGCTACAAGTTTTGCTAAACGGTTATAAGTTTGTGCAAGAGAAATTATCGTTTCACATCTTTCTTCTGTCGCTAACATAATATCCGCACATAAATGGGAATTTTGAGCAAATAAACGTTTTAAAATCTCAATTTCTTGGCGATAGGTAGGACTCGACATTAATAAACTACGCTGAATATCGACATTTTCTTCAGTTAAAAACACGCCTAAACTAAACCTAGCAAAATGCCGCATTCCTTGAATAATCACCATCATGCGATCGTGTTCTTCTGGTGTAGACTCTACCAATTTGCTACCTTTAGCTTCAAAGAAATCTAATAACCATTGAAACTTCTCGTCATCTCTTCCAGAACATACCACTACAATCTGTTCAGCAAAGGATTTCACTTTTGGTCCAAACATTGGATGCAAGCCCATTACAGCACCTTTGTGGTATTCCAACATGGCTTGCAAAGGTTCAGTTTTGACACTCGTAATATCCGCAATAGCTGTAGTCGGTTTTAGGTATTGAGAAGCACGTTTAATTACCTCTACAGTTCCTTGAATAGGAACCGAAACCAATACTAAATCCGCATCACCAAGTAATGTATCCGCACAGGACCAATCTTGGTTTCCAAAAGCACAAACCTGATGACCGACAGCAGAGAGTTCGCGAGTAAAAAATTGTCCCATTTTCCCCTGTCCCCCGATGATAGTAATTCTTCGAGATTCACTTCGATCAACTTTGTTGTAAATCATACTTAGTTGTTATTTGTTATTTGTTAGTTGTTAGTT
>DESS01000089.1:8381-19050 GCA_002361335.1 Richelia sp. UBA3308 | reverse complement strand
GTAGATGGGTATTTCTTCATCCACCCATATTCAGGCAACTTCATTGTTACTTGAGTAAATACTTTTTTGATGGTATCTATACGTTTAGAATCGGTGAGTTCAATTCCATCAAAATTCCAAGAAGCTGTAATTAATTCCAGACCATAATTGTAGACAAATCGCTTAAAGCCAGCAATGCCACGCATTAGAGAGCGTTCCTTATTATTTAATTTTAACTCTATGAATGATGGCAAACATTTCCAGATTAAAAATTCCAATCTTTATTGAGCATAGACTCCGGACACAACATAAGTCAATACTGCCCAAAATCCGTCAATTTGATAAACTATAAATAAGTTTAGTAAAGAATTTAGGGATTTAATCTAGCTCTACGGCAAGCAGGTCTGTTACCCGGCATGCCTCGCACAGGAATTATATCATGTTGCCGATTCCTCATGCTATCCTTCCCTAGTCCGCTGCGCCCAGACTAGGGACTGCCGCACTTATGTTCAAATTTTATAATGACTTTGAGAGAAAAATTTTATTTTGAATAACGACTAATGGGAAATATTTTTGATAAAGCAACATTCATGGGAACATTGAGTACCATTCCTTCCTTTGCCATGACTGCGCCGGGAAATTCTGCGACAGCTTTTTGTCCAATCCAATCTAAAAAATCGTCGTCATGGGCTGGATCGTGATGGAAAATTACTAAAGTTTTCACATTTGCTGCTTTAGCTATTTTGATAGCTTCTTGCCATGTAGAATGCCCCCAGCCAATTTTGGGTGATTTAGGCGAATAATATTCATCATCAGTATAAGTCGAATCGTAAATCACAATATCGGCATTATCGGCAAGCCTTAAAACATTTTTGTCCAACTTATCAGGAAAATGCTCGGTGTCTGTAATGTAGGCAGCAGAACCACCTTGCCAATTAATTCGGTATCCTACCGATTCACCTGGATGGTTTAGCGGTGCCGTTTCTATGGCAATATCTTCTATATGTATCGTCTTTCCCGGTATAACCTCGTAAAAATCCAAATTCGACTTCATAATTTGCAAAGGTACCGGAAAATTTGGGTGCAGCATTTGGTCATTTAAACGTTGTTCTACAGTAGAACCATCAGGAGCAACTGCACCATAAATATGAAATTTATTACCAGCAACGAATCCAGGAGTAAAAAACGGAAACCCCTGTACGTGATCCCAATGAGAGTGAGTAAAGAAAAGATAAGCTTCCAAGGGCATTTTTGGCAATAAAGATTGCCCTAACACGTGAATTCCTGTACCCCCATCGAAAATAAAACGTTTGTCGCCCACTTGCATCTCCACACAAGGGGTATTACCTCCATAACGAACAGTGTGGGGTCCGGGACAGGGAATACTGCCCCGAACACCCCAAAATTTTACGGTAAATTGGTTCTCTATCCTAGACATGAGTGCTGCAAGTCATCGATTGAGCGGGCGAACAATACAAAAAATCTGACTCCAACGGAGTTCAATTAATGCTGTTTTACCCGAACTTGAAGGAAGGGTAAATAATTCTACAGCATATGTTTTTAAGAGTGTTTTCGCACTATTAATCCGAATCACTTTTAAACTTATACTGCAACTAATTTAAGTGTACGTCTAAAGATATAGACGTTTTTACTTTATAACCTATATTTTCCAGTAATGCATTTAACCTCCGAAAAGCCCTTAATTTTTTTTGACTTCAAATATTTCATTCAAATGTTAATTCCTCAAAAGACAAGTCTTTAAGTCCGTTTACGTAAGTGAGATTATAATGTAAAGGAGTAATACTGATGTAGTTATTCCGTATAACATGCACATCAATCGGTATATTTTCGGGTAAATTTAAACCAAAAGGTGGTTCTACATCTTCAAGAACTTCTCCGGTTAACCAATAGTAAGTTTTACCCCGTGGATCTACTCGTTTATCAAACACATCAACGTAACGCCGCACCCCCTGACGAGTTAATTTAACCCCTTGGATTTGGGAAAATTCTACCGCTGGAATATTAACATTAAGTAACATTGAATCAAGTTTTGGTTTTTCGGCTAGTTTTTTTACAAGTATTTTGGCAAATTCAGCCGCAGCTTCAAAATCCTTGGAAGAATAACTAGTAAGGCTAAATGCAATGCTAGGAATTCCTTCAATCAAGCCTTCCATTGCAGCGGAAACAGTACCAGAATAAAGAATTTCTGTTCCCAAATTAGCACCTTGGTTAATTCCTGAAAGAACCAGTTGAGGGGGTGAATCTAACAAAGCCCACAGCGCCAATTTTACGCAGTCAGAAGGAGTACCATCACAAGCCCAAGCCTTAACAGCAGGATGAAATACCGATTCAACAATTTCAGCCCGAATCGGTTGATGCAAAGTCAATCCATGTCCGGTTGCCGAACGTTCCCTATCCGGGCAAACTACACTCACATCATGACCAGCTTCTGCCATTGTATTAGCTAAGGTACGTATACCTAAAGCGTTAACACCATCATCGTTAGAAATTAACAATTTCATTAGTAATTAGTAATTAGTTAGTAACTGCTAGTTATTAGTTATTAGGGATCATTAGTCAATTTACCAGTTAAAGGGCATGGGGAAATTACTCATCCCAGTAGTTGGTAAAAATTTATTTATAAGATGTTAATCAGTAGCTTTTGGCATCTAAAAGTTATTTTTTATTAGCGAAAATTAGTCAATTTAACAGTTTTCCATGGGGAGATAAGCCATTGGGTTGCTGATGGAATTTTAACCTTTAAGCTTTAATGGTTGCTTTTATCCGATCAATGGCATATTACTAATGTGAGTAGTGGGCAGTGGGCTATTGGTTTGCTACTAATAACAACTAATAACTAATTACTAATTACTAATGACTAGCGATTTACAATCTCAATTAGAAGAATTACGTATTGAAGGACAAAAAGCAATAAGTAGCGCTGATTCTTTGGAAAGTCTCGAAGAACTCAGGGTTAATTATCTGGGTAAAAAAGGTCAATTGGGTATTCTGTTGCGGGGTATGGGTAAATTAAGCCCCGAAGAAAGACCACAAATTGGCGCGATCGCCAATGTTGTTAAGGAAGATTTACAAAATAATTTAGATAAGCAGCGTATTGCTTTGGAAAAAGCGAAAATCCAAGCCCAAATTGAAACGGAAACCATTGATGTGACTATGCCCGGAGTTTTCCGTCCTCAAGGTCGGATTCATCCGTTAAATGGTATCATTGACCGAGCGCTAGATATTTTTGTCGGTATGGGTTATACGGTGGCTGCGGGTCCAGAAATGGAAAGCGATTATTATAATTTTGAGGCGTTGAATACTCCTCCGGATCATCCAGCCCGGGATATGCAGGATACCTTTTATCTTCCTGATGGAAATATGTTACGAACTCATACTTCCTCCGTACAAATTCGGTTTATGGAAGAAAGTGAACCACCAATTCGCATTGTTGCTCCAGGACGAGTTTATCGAAGAGATACTGTAGATGCAACTCACGCTGCAGTTTTTCATCAAATTGAACTTTTGGCAGTTGACGAAGGATTAACTTTTACCGACCTTAAAGGTACTATCAAAGAGTTTTTAGAAGCGATGTTCGGTGAAGTGGAAGATATTCGTTTTCGCGCCAGTTATTTCCCATTTACCGAACCTTCTGCGGAAGTTGATTTAAATTGGAATGGACGCTGGTTAGAAGTTATGGGTTGCGGTATGGTAGACCCAAATGTTTTGAAAGCTGTAGGTTACGATCCTGAAGTTTATACTGGATTTGCCGCTGGTTTCGGTGTGGAACGTTTCGCAATGGTTTTACATCAACTCGATGATATCCGTCGCGTTTATGCTAGCGATTTACGCTTTTTACAGCAATTTTAAAAAATGGGCATTGGGAATTGGGAATTGGGAAACAGTTGCACTCTATTAGAGGTGTAAATAGGGATTGGATCACTTGCATAGGATGAAAAGTCAGAAGCTAGTTAAAAACCACAAACCAACTATGCCCTATGCCCCATGCCCCATGCCCTACTTCTTACAATTATCACAATGCCCGCAACGTAAGTTGGCTGCTTCTTTTTCAAATCCGAAGGCAGTTAATAAATATTGCCAACGACATTTTTTTGTTGTCAAATACTGTTGCATCTGATTACCTGGTTGCGATCGCGATTTTTTTGCGTTTTTTGAGTTTTTCTCAATACTGTAATTAAAAGGATCGATCCACTTTAATTTTCCCATACTATGCAGTAAAGACAGTGCTAAAGCTGCATCAGGAAATTTTTGTGCTACTGCTTCTACTTCTCCTGTAGGTGGTAACTTTTTTATTAATTGTTTAGCTGTAAGTTGTTGTTCACGCAGTTTATTTTCAAAAAATTTCTGTCTTTGTTTATCTTCTGGATTTAATAATCCCGTAGGCTCACTAATTAACGTCATCGCTTGTGCTGATTTCCCATCTCTTCCAGCACGTCCAATTTCTTGTACATATTCCGATAGTAACAATGGCGCTTGGAAATGAATCACCCATCGTACATCGGGTTTATTTATCCCCATACCGAAAGCGGATGTACACACCACAAAAGGAATTTTTCCACTCAACCAACTAGCTTCAATCTCCCGTCTTTCTTCTGCACCCAATCCGCCATGATAGCTCGCAGTGCGATCGCCTTTTTGTGTCAACCATGCAGCTAAATTTTCACTATCTCGTCGCGTGCGAACGTAAACTAATCCCGAAGATTGTTGATTTTTGTGAATAAATTTTAACAATTGTTGCTGTTTTCCTTGTGGTGTCCAAACAATCCGGACGTTTGGGCTAAGATTATTTCTATAGGGATTCAACCTGAAAATGGCAGGTTGTTGTACTTGTAAAGTTTCTGAAATTATAGTTTGGGCTAAAGGGTCAGCGGTGGCGGTAAAAGCGGCTAGCGCTATTTTTGTTCCTCTTCTTTTTGATTTAAGTAGTGCTGGTCTTACTGCCCCTAATCTTCGATAAGCTGGTCTAAAGGTATCACCCCACTGTACTAAACAATGTGCTTCGTCTAGTATTAAGCCATTAATTACAAGTTCTGGGTGAGATAGTCTTTGCCAAACTGGGGAACTAAGTAAAGTTTCTGGAGATAGATAAAGTAATCTTAATTGTTGTCTTTCCAAAGCTTGTAAAGTTTGGCGACGTTGAGAAGAAGATAATTGACTGTGTAATAATGCTGCGGGAAGTTTACGCTCTTTTAATTCCTGTACTTGGTTTTCCATTAATGCTACCAAGGGAGAAACCACCAAAGTCAAACCCTTCTGTAATAGCGCGGGAAGTTGGAAGCAAATTGATTTACCACCGCCGGTAGGCATAATTATTATGGTATCTTTTTTTGCTAGTAGACTTTGCACGATTTCGCCTTGGGGTGGACGGAAATCTTCATAACCCCAAATTTGTTGGAATCTAGCGCGAACTTGTTGCCAAGATGGAATTTGGGCTTTATTCATAAGGAATAGGTAGATACACCCTTTACCTTGCACACTTTTTATGACTGGTTTTAAATATAACTTCTATTCTGAACATCGTGCTTCAGTAATTTTAACTATTTGGCAAGTCGATAGGTTATTAGTAAAGGTTGAGAAGTTACAATAAGTCTAATTTTTGAAACGCAAAGTTACGCGGAGGTAACGCAAAGTTACGCGGAGAGGGGAATAGATTTCGATGAAGAAATATGATATCTATAAATCATTAGATAGAAGCAAGTGATAGTGAAGAACCATTAAGTAAATAATCTCGAACTAAATATAAAAAAAATGGTCGCATTTCAACAAGAAGATTACATTACGCCTCAAGAGTATCTCCAGCTTGAGGAAAAAAGTGATGTTAAACACGAATATATTGACGGTTACGCTTATGCCATGGCTGGTGCTAGCGATGCTCATGTTACTGTTTCGGGAAACTTGTTTACACTACTTCGCAGTCATGTACGGGGTTCTAGTTGTCGGGTTTTTATCTCGGATATGAAAGCCCGTATTGAAAAACTAAATCGATATTATTATCCAGATGTGATGGTTACTTGTGATGAAAGAGATAAGGAAAATGCTGTAGAGAAGAAATTTCCTTGTTTAATTGTTGAAGTTCTATCGGATTCTACAGAAGCATTTGATCGAGGTGATAAATTCGCTGATTATCAACAATTAGAAACCCTTCAAGAATATGTTTTAATTAATGTCAAACGTCAGCGAGTTGAATGTTTTCGTCGCAATAATGAAGGGCTTTGGGTATTACAATCTTATACTTCTGAAGATAATTTTTTTCAACTTCAAAGTCTTAATTTTCAAATGGAAATGAGCGCTCTTTATGAAGATGTGCTTTTTGCTTGATTACATCGTATTTTATCTTATCTAAATCTAATTCTATGGAGAAGATGCCCATGGTAAAAAAATCTGTTTGAAATTGAACCTTGTACTTTTAAATATTGTAATTACGAACATAATTCTCCACATAATCGGGAATCTCAACACCTTCAATTAAACGCTCATCAGCAATAGGTTTTCCTGCAACAGTTTGTAAAGGTAAAACACCAGCCCAGACTGGTAAATCATAATCTGGTTGATCGTCTATAGGATTACCTGTACGGATTTTCGCTGATGCTTCTGTTAAAGGTAGAGAAAGTACCATTGTTCCCTGTAATTCTTGTTTATTCGGTTGACGTATTTGTTGCCAACGTTGGGGTATAACGTGTTCGGTAAAAGCTTGCAGCGCGACAAATTTTTCTTCAGGATCGTTAATTAAAGTAGCAGTACCGAATATAACTACCGAACGGTAATTCATCGAGTGATGGAAAGCAGAACGTGCTAATACTAATCCATCTAATACAGTTACGGTAACACAAACTTCGATACCTTTAGTTAAAGTACGCAACATTCTACTAGCTGGTGAACCGTGAATATACAGTTTATCATTTATTCTTCCGTAAGCGGTGGGAATTACAAATGGTTGATTGTTTACGGTAAATCCAACATGACAAATTAATGCTTCATCTAAAATATTGTAAATAACTTGGGTTTCGTAATTACCGCGTTTTGATTTTCTCTTAATTTGACTGCGTTGGGTAGGAGTTAATTGTTGTTTAGTATGATTGTTTGAAGTAGTCATGATTTTTGATTTTTTTAGTTTGTAGTAAGTACACATAGTTATTGATTAAAGGGTTAGACTCACTTACTAGGAATAACAAGATTTAAGTTAAATCTAATTGCATTCCATTACTTGGTGAAAAACCCAAGCTTTCATAAATGGGTTTACCTGCTGGTGAAGCATTTAAAATAGCTTTTGTACAACCAATAGTTTTTAAGTATTCAACTGTGGAATTGGTTAATTTTTTCCCTATTCCTTTTCCACGGTAGGAAGATTCGACATAAACTCCCCAAATATATCCATATTTACGATATTCTTCTGTTAATACATTTGGATACAATCCGGTATAAATTTGACAACTTGCAGAACCTACAATTACGTTATCAACTTCTGCTAAAAAACATTTATAAAATAAATTTTGACGAGCTTGTTTGATAAACTCAAGGATAATATCGTCGTAATTAGATTTAATCGAGTTTTTTTCAACGCCTAAATCTAACCACAATTGATAAAAATGCTCGGCAATTATTGAATCTTCTTGTGAAATTGCTTCTCTAATATTGATATTTATTTCCTTGTGCATTTAATTCAATTAAAAATTACTATTTTCTCTTTATTCTTGCTTTGCTTACTCTCGATTTGGGACGGTTTTTTAATTACAGTATATTTCATAGAGTCGCCGGTACATTTGAACGGCCAGGGATGCCCGTACCACAATAATTTTAAAATTGAATGGCGAAATTATCTTAAAGGAGGTTAACACAGTCTACAATAAACTTACTTCATCGCCAATTTTAATAACTTGATTCCCAACTTCTTCACTAGCTAATCTAGTATTCACAGTCAACTTATAAAAATGATTGAAACGAGATTTATCAACCCCTAAAGGTAAAGTTTGTTTCCGTTTATTTATAAATATGTTCTGAAAATTTGCATCAATTTCACCAGTAATCGGATTTCGAGTCGGAACAATGCAGCGTTGACAAGGATTTACTCCGACAAAATGCAAATTTCCAACTTTAAAATCAATAACCTTACCACATTCAGAAAATAGTCTATCTTCCCAAAAAGCTGGTACCCCATCAATTTCTATAGTGGTACGCATTCTACGACGAATATCGCCTTCATTTAAACCTTTATACCAAGAAGCAACTTCTTTTAATGTGGCTGTACTAACTATAGTTGGTCCCGGTGAAATGGTATCATCAGGAAAGCCTGTGACTAAATTTTTTTGTAATTTGATCTTAAATCCAAAAAAATCGCTTAACCAAACTTCTAAACGTTCAATTTCTGATTTTAAATCAAAACTTTCTTCTATATCACTACCCTGAATTTGTAAGGAAACAATTTTATTTTCTAAATCAAACTTTGACCGCAATAAATGTATTTTGGCATAACCTTTGGCATTGACGTACTTACCTTGCTCGTTAAAAATAGCAAATTGGCGATCGCCTTCTAATGCACCACTGTGTAAAACCCTCGCTTGTGACACTTCCATGCCATCAAGTGACTTAATGGGATAAATATAAATTTTACTGACATGGGGCATATTTAGCTTCCTATAAAATTATTTAACTCCAACACAACAACAGCGTAATTTCAAACAGTGGTTGTTAACAAGAGCCAATTTTGAGATTTAATACCAGTCCACTTTTAGCTGTTGCCATGTTCAATAGTCATTATCAGCCACACAAATACCTTTACATTTAATGCCATTGGTAGCAGTGCGTTTACAATGAGGACATAGAATCTTTTCTTCTTCTATTCCTGTATCATTGTCTATATCAGTATTTGCTTGTGACTTATTTTCTTGGCTCTGGGGTTTGAAAGTCATAATCAATAAGAAATTTTTGTGCTATATATTCGATGTTCCGATGAATTCGGTTATATTTACTCAATTTTGTCAAGGAATAAATACATTTTGACCCATATCATGTCCGGTAAAACAGTTATCGTATTTTATCTCAGTAATGAGTAATAAGTAATAAGTAATAAGTATTCGTGATTAGTAGAATAGGTGCCATCTTTTCAATTGGGTTATATAGTAAGAAATTAGCCGGACTTGATATTAAAGTTTCGGTGGCAATAGGGGCGATCGATAACGATAAGCTAATGGCGATCGCTACGTATAAAGCAGCCATGTTTTTTAAGAGAAGGGGATAGAATTTTAATCTTTAACCTGATTCTGTTGTCTTAAGACTTGAATTTGGGATTTTAATTGAGCTATTTCTTGTGCCATATCTAATACCATTGATGCACCAATTAAATTTAAACCCAAGTCTTGAGGCAAACGAATAATTTGAATGATACGAGTCACATCTTGGGGACGTAACATTGTTCCTTCTGGCTCTATTAAACCCAATCTACTAAAACGTTCAATAATAGTGACAGATGTTTGGGTAATTGTGGCAGCTTGCTCAAAGCTCCTGTCAGTTTTCTCCTTGGGCAGAAACCACCACGGGGGATAAACTTTGATTCATGAAAATTCCTTGTGTTTGGAAACCGTGTACCTTCAGGTGTACAAAGGGGGCACAGTGCTACGTCTCTACATTATTACTAATCTAAAATCTAAAATCTAAAATCCAAAATCCGACTGCGGGGATAAAAATTACTTTTTTTCTGGAGTTTTTCATAGTATTGTTTTTCAATATCAGTTAATTTTTTAGGCATAACAATCTTTAATTTGACAATTTGGTCGCTTCTATCTCCTTTGGGATTGCGCCAACCTTTACCACGTAACCTAAGAGATTGACCGGAATTGACTCCTGGAGGTATTTTCATGGTAACCTTGCCGGAGGGTGTGGGTACCTGAATTTGCGCTCCTAAAGCTGCTTCAGGAGCAGTAATCGGTATTTGACAAACAATGTTGTCATCTTCAAAACTGAAAAAAGGATGGGATTTTAACTCTATATTTAAGTATAGATCTCCCCGTTTACTCGAGATTGGACTAGTTTGTCCTTTACCGCGAACTCGCAGACGAGTACCCGGTTTTACTCCTCGGGGAATACGTACTTTAATTATCTCATCACCCAGCTTAAACTGTTTTTGTACCCCATTAAAAGCTTCAGAAAAAGTGAGTGCGATCGCCGCTTCTAAATCTTTTCCAGGTTCGCCAAATCCTTCACTACTAGAACTTGTTCGATAAGTATAAGTTCTTTTTCTATTTTCACCACCTCTACCATCATTACCTCCTAAAAGTTCTTCAATAAAATCATCAAAGCTGCCGTACTGACTAAAATCATAGCCATCTACATCAACTCCCCCTTTTGGAGTAGTACCAGTTTGCGATCGTCGTTGACGTTGATTTACCTGTTGCCAATATTGTCTATATTGGTCGTATTTTGCCCGTTTTTGTGGATCGCAAAGAACTTCTCGAGCTTCGTTAATTTCTTTAAAACGGTTTTCTGCTTCTTTATCACCGGGATTTAAATCTGGATGATATTTTCTCGCCAATTTCCGGTAAGCTTTTTTAATTTCCTCCTGACTGGCATTTTTACTTACACCCAGTATCTGATAATAATCTTTAAAGTCACTTTCAGCCATTTTATTTATTCGTAAAAATTATAATTGGGTATGGGCATTGGGCATGGGGCATGG
>DESS01000089.1:6222-8351 GCA_002361335.1 Richelia sp. UBA3308 | reverse complement strand
GGCATGGGGCCGAAAGGGCATTGATAATCATTAATTTATAATTCTTAACAACTAATAACGAACAAGTAATAACTATTAAGTGGAAATTTGTTCAAAAAAGCTAGATATTTTATCTTGTAAATTTTGAAAAATTAATGTTACCAGTTCCAATTTCTTTTTTCAAGTTTTTGATTTTATCTTTGAATAAAGCATATTCGCGATAAGCGGCTCACCCATAGGCTACGGGTAAGCCGCAACAAATCGGATGAACAGCTTTGCTGCGGCGATTGCGTTTACCGCAATCCAATTTCTCTGCTAATTTAAGTTGGTTGCAAGCATCATCGAGAAGCGTCAAAACTATAGCGCTTTTCAGTTGAGTAGAATACATTCTTGTGGAAAGGGCATCCCTACCCGTCCGAATTCTACTAATTTTCTCTATATTGCACCCAGCCAGAGCGTTAATTATTTTGAATATTTATTTTGAATATTTATTTGAAATATTTATTTGAAATATTTATTTGAAAAATAGTTGATAAATTAGAATTTATAGCTTTAATTTATCCATAGACATGGATTTAGCAATCGCCATTGATAACAATTCATCAAAACCCTTACACCAACAACTTTATGAACAACTTCGTCAAGCAATTATCAAGGTCAGATTAACCCCAGGAGAACGCATTCCTTCAACACGTTTTTTAGCTAAATCTTTGTCAATTTCTCGTTTTACAGTTACTACTAGTTACGAACAACTTTTAAGCGAAGGTTATTTAGAAACAGTTACTGGTCGTGGTACTTTTGTTTGTAAGCAAATTCCCGATCATTTAATCAATTCAAATCCAATTCAAAATAATCAAAAAATAAATTCCTCATCAATTAAATTATCTAAATACGGAAAAACTTTAGTTAATACAGGAAATGTTCCTAGAATTAGAGAACCAAAATTACAAATAAACTTCCGTTATTGAACACCAGCTTTGAATGAATTTCCTATCAAAATATGGCGAAGATTACTATCGCGTTACTGTAATGCTAACTTGAATTGGCTAGATTATTCAACAGAAGCGAATGGTTATCAACCTTTACGAGAAGCAATTACACATTATCTTACTCGTTCTCGTGCAGTTAATTGCCAACCAGAACAGATATTAATTAGCAACGGTACTCAACAAGCACTCGATTTAATTTTACGTTTATTAATTGAACCCGGAGAAACTATAGCTATAGAAAATCCCGGTTATTTAAGCGCCAGAATCATATTTGAAACTCAAGGCGCTAATATTTTACCGATTTCTGTGGATAATTCCGGTTTAATAGTACAAGAATTAGCAAATTCTACAGAAAAAAATATTCGCTTAATTTACGTCACACCTTCCCATCAATTCCCCACTGGCGCAATTTTATCCTTACCCCGACGCTTAGAATTACTCAATTGGGCGCAACAAAGCGGAGCATTAATTATTGAAGACGATTATGACAGCGAATTTCGATATGGTGAAAAACCAATTCCCGCATTACAAGGATTGGATAACAGCGATTCGGTACTCTACATCGGTACATTTTCCCTCATTATTATTTCCTTCCCTGCGAATTGGTTATCTAGTACTTCCCAAAAGTTTAGTTTCTATATTTACCCGTGCAAAATGGTTGTGCGATCGCCATTTACCAATTTTAGAACAACAGGTACTTACAGAATTTATCAATGAAGGACATTTAGAACGTCATATTAGAAAAATGCGTTCAATATACGATAAACGTCGTCAAACTTTAGTGAAAGCTTTAAAAAAACACTTTGGCAAACGCGCCACAATTTTAGGAGAAAAAGCCGGAATTCACATCATGGTTCGCTTACATACTAATTTGAATGACGAACAAATTATTCAACGCGCTGCAAAAGTCGGTGTCGGAATGATGTCAGCTAATCCCCATTATTTTGTCAACCATCCCAAAGGTGAATTTATCTTCGGTTATGGGGAACTTACAGAAACACAGCTTCAAGAAGGTATTTGTAGATTAGCTGAAATAATTCATAATTTTCAAGATAACCATTAAATATCAAGCTAAAAATCTACTGTTGCACTATCGCAATAGTTTAATTTCAATTTAAAAGCGTTAAATATCAAGTTGAAAATCTACTGTTGCACTATCGC
>DESS01000089.1:0-6159 GCA_002361335.1 Richelia sp. UBA3308 | reverse complement strand
GCACTATCGCAATAGTTTAATTTAGATTTAGAAGCGTTAAATATAGCGGTTTATCACTAATAACTAACCAATAAAAACCCGGTATTAATACTTATACCGGGTTTGTTCATAATCGATATTAAGATAATTCTTCGACAATATTAGTAATTAGTGGCTAATCACTAAGAACTAAGAACCAACCATTTACTATGCAGTTATTTGCTGCCTATTTTTATTCAGTAAAGCACCATACAATCTATTGAGTGCATTTACATAAGCTTGTGCCGATGCAACAATAATATCAGTATTCGCCGAATGACCGGAGTAGATTTTATCCTCATACTTTAATCGGATAGTGACTTCCCCAATCGCATCAATACCAGCCGTTACCGATTGTACAGAAAATTCAATCAAATTATTAGGTACATTTACCACGCGATTAATAGCTTTATATACAGCATCTACAGGTCCAGTACCAATCGCTGCATCGATTAATTCTTCTCCTTGTGGATTACGAAGAGTAACCGTTGCGGTAGGATTTGCATTACTGCCACAGGAAACTTGTACCAATTCCAACTTGAACAAATCAGGTGCTTGTTGAATTTCATCATTCACAAGGGCTTCTAAATCCCAATCGGAAATTTCTTTCTTTTTGTCAGCGACTTCTTTAAATCGAATAAATGCTTTATTTAACTCCAAATCTGACAGTTCAAAGCCCAATTCTTTCAAACGAGTGCGAAAAGCATTTCTTCCAGAATGTTTGCCTAAAACAATTTGATTTTCTGTTAAACCAATTGATTGGGCATCCATTATTTCATAAGTAAGCTTGTTTTTTAATACCCCATCTTGATGAATTCCAGATTCGTGAGCAAAAGCATTTGTACCAACAATTGCTTTATTTGGCTGCACCAACATTCCCGTTAAATTAGAAACCAAACGAGAAGTTTTATATATTTGTTTGGTGTCAATATTCGTCAATGGTGGTTCCGAATCTACTGCGCGTCCTAAAAAGGGATTAAAATATTGTCGCCGCACGTGCAACGCCATAACTAACTCTTCTAAAGATGCATTTCCGGCACGTTCTCCAATGCCATTAATAGTACATTCTAATTGTCTGGCACCATTTTTTACAGCTTCTAAAAAGTTAGCAACAGCTAAACCTAAGTCATTGTGTCCGTGAACAGAAATAATTGCTTTATCAATGTTAGGAACATTATCTTTAATTCCCTTAATTAAAGCTCCAAATTCACTCGGAGTTGTATAACCAACTGTATCGGGAATGTTAACTGTTGTTGCTCCTGCTGCGATTACTCGCTCCAATACTTGATAAAGATATTCTGGATCGGAGCGTACCGCATCCATTGGAGAAAATTCCACATCTGACATAAAAGATTTAGAGTAGGCTACCATTTCTTCGGCTATTGATAGTACCTCTTCTCTGGTTTTCTTTAGCTGATATTTTAAATGGATGTCAGAAGTTGAAATAAAAGTGTGAATTCTTGCTTTAAGAGCTGGTTGCAAAGCATCTGCTGCTGCTTTAATATCGTTTTTAATCGCTCTTGCCAAACTACAAATTACCGGACCATCTTCAGTACCTACAGTTTGAGCAATCTTGCTAACAGCTTCAAAATCTCCCGGACTTGCAACAGCAAAACCCGCTTCAATTATATCTACACCTAAACGGGCTAACTGTTTGGCAATAGTTAACTTTTCATCGATATTTAAAGTTGCTCCCGGACATTGTTCGCCGTCGCGAAGAGTAGTATCAAAAATAATGATTCGTTCTGAATTTGTTGTCATAACGTTGTTTTTGTTGATTAATTCCTTGTGCCTAACAATACTTTCTAGTTTAATTTTTTTTACTATTAATTTTCTAAATAATTGTAAAGATTATTAAGCTTCAGTCTTTTCTATGCTGTCTCTAATTTCATTTAAATCAATATATCTATCAGTAGCATTACGTAATTCTCGTGCAATCATTCCTTCTGTAGACACGACAGTTATATGAGTATTTTTCGAGCGTAAAAGTTCAATTGCTCTTTCAAAATCTCCATCTCCACTAAATAAAATTACTCGGTCATATTGGTCTACAGTATTAAACATATCTACAACAATTTCAATATCTAAATTAGCTTTTTGAGAATAACGTCCAGAGGAATCATCATAATATTCTTTGAGTATTTTAGTTCGTACCGTATATCCTAAACTAATTAGAGCATCTCTAAAACCTCGTTGATCTTGGGGGTCTTTCAAACCAGTGTACCAAAATGCATTTATCAAATTAGTATGTATTTGCTCGTATTTGAAGTATTCTAATACTCGTCGTGGGTCGAAAAACCAGCCGTTTTTTTGTTGAGCATAGAACATATTGTTTCCGTCTACAAAAACAGACAGACGAGTCATATGCGTTTCCATAGGAAATGACACCATTAAATATAAATGAATTTAGATTGAACAATAGATTATAGCAATTATAAAATGACAAATTCGCTAATATATATAAATTATATTGTCATGTATAGCTTTTATCTATCATTTTTCAATTTAGGAGATTGACTAAAACATTGAACTGTGGTTAAAACAAACCAAGAGCGTTTTTCACTCTTAATATGCTTATAGACACCCTGTAATCAAAATCTACCAATAAAATTGACTAAGTAACCAAATTTTTAACTGTATATTAGTTAAGTTTACTCCTAAAGTCGCCCTTGTTACTGGACTATAAGAGAGCTAGACACACAGAATAACCCGCTTATCTTCAATGGTGGTTGTTTATGACTTTCAATAAACATCGAGGTGTTGCCAAAAGGGAGAATGGATTTAGGACGTTTTTTTTTGATCTGTGGTAAGAAGCCTTGAGAGCAGTTAGCTTCGGCTCTATGTTCAAGGCAAGGATTAATGAAGATTTTTAACAATTATAGGAAAGACGAGAAACTAACTGAATTATGTGATTACTGACGACGGCGATTTGTCTGCTCAAGCCTTAGGGAGTGTTCACCTTCCCTGTAAGAGTTTTCCCCTTAGTAGTTTGGGATTTTTTGTTTGGGTAAGTCCCCGATTACATGCAGTTAATAGGGTAAACCTACATCGGTAAGAAATCTTATTAAATGAAACAGCAACCTAGTATAGGATGAATCCCCTTAGCATCGAGATTGTATTATCAAGGGATTGCAACACTTCATTCGTCTTATATAAAATATTCTTGCCTTAATAAACGGCTCTTGTAAAAGCAATTAAAATAAATAACTTGAAAAAATTAAACTCTTACTAGAAACTAATTGGGCTGCATATTAATGGAAAATATCAACCATGAATCATATGCCTAGAATCCAAACAACTGAGTTAAATTACTACTTAAGCGGAAAGGCTCACGGGGTAGGGGCAGACGAGTTCATCTTGTTGTCTTAGCATAGGTCAGGTATTTTAGAAAAAATAAGCCTTACCCATTCTAGCCCCCGTTTTAAATCAGCCAAATTGAAGAAAATAGCTTTGTACAATAACTTAAGCGGTATTGATTGCGGCAGTGGAACATTTACTAATATATTGCGACGAAAATAAACATCTGAGAATTTTTGATAAAAGTATAATATTTACATATGTATAAATTTAAATTTAAGTATTATCGATAGGGTACGTTGCACTAAATAATGTGTAAAACTTATAAATTGTTGTACGTAAATTAATTAATAAGAGGATATGGCAGAAGAACCTACATATAAGATAAACAAAAAATATGTGTCTGCTGCCAAGAAACTGCGAAGCCTTTCTAAAGTGGCCACCTCTATGGTATCTGCACATTCTTTTAAGATGATGTCTCGTTTAGGTCATGTTCTTAGTAGTGCTTCAGTTATTGGGGCTGTACTGCTAGCAGCTTCTAGTAATGATTTAACGAGTTGGATCGAAATTCGAGCAGAAAGCTTTTTTTATCTGCTGCGAGGAAAGATAACTCCCCCAAAAGATATTGTCATTTTAGCGATAGATGATGAATCCATATTGTTTCCCAAGCAATCTTATGAAATAGATCCTCAAGAATACGCTTATTTAGAACCCCTGAAGTCTTTTCCCTTCCAACGCAAAGTATACAGCCAAGCCATTGAAAAATTAATTCAAGCCGGAGCGCGTCATGTGGCAGTCGATATACTTTTTGATTCTCCAAGCAGCTACGGAAAAGCCGACGACAAACAGTTTATTGACGTGTTACAGCGTCATGGAGACAAAGTAACTTTAGCCGCACTCTACGAAAAATCTGAGTCATACCAAGGCTTTTCCTGGCAATTAGTTCTGCCACATCAACAATTTCGCACCGGTTCAGTATCTATAGGTTCAGTAAATTTCCCTCTTGAGATAGATGGTAAAGTTCATCGATTATCAAGTGTATTTCCCAAACTATTAGCAGAGCAAGATGGTATAATTCCTAGCGTTATGCCCTCATTCGATCAATCAGTATTAATAGCTGCCAATATAAAATATCCCGAACCAAAAGGCGATCGCATTCATTTTTATGGAGGGGCACAGACATTCAAGACTTTTTCTTTTTGGAATGTATTTGAACCGGACTTCTGGGATACTAATTTACAGGGAGGAAAGGTTTTTAAAGACAAAATTGTCTTGATCGGTTTCACGGCTAAATCCCAAAAAGGACACGATTACTATTCAGTTGCTCTATCTTCTAACTGGCTACATCCCGAAAAAATCTCGGGAGTGGAAATTCACGGCCACGCGATCGCAACTTTAATGGAAGGCAAAACAATTGTTTCTCCAATTTCTAGTCCATTACAACGAGGTTTATTTGTACTAGTTTTAGTTGGTGGATGTACTCTAATAATAGCCAGAGTAAAACTTGGAACAACTAGATTTGCCTTCTGTCTTGTGCTTGCGATTATCTGGGGAGCAATTAGTTACAGTTTATTTGTTTACAGTTTATTAATTGTTCCTACTGTTGTACCAATAGTCACAATTTTAACCGTTGGGTTTTGCTATCTGGGAACTGAAGTGGCAAGAGAAATATTAAGGAAAACTCAACTAATAGGCATCTTAGAAAAGCACGCTTCTAACCGCGTTGTACAAGAGATAATTTCTCAGCAAGATGACTTAAAATATTTACTAGGGCAGCGTTTAAAAGAAATAGCTGGGAAAGTATTAGACGGTAGATATAAAATAGTCAAAGTTTTAGGTTCGGGTGGATTTAGCGAAACTTATATTGCCGAAGATACTAGACTTCCAGGTAATCCTTTATGTGTTGTCAAGCAACTTAAGCCAGTTAATAATAAATCGGAACAATTGCAAGTAGCCAGGCGTTTGTTTAAATCAGAAGCACAAACTTTGCAAATGTTAGGAAACCACAATCAAATACCTCAGCTCTTAGCCTACTTTGAAGAAGAAGAAGAGTTTTATTTAGTTCAAGAATACATCATCGGTCGCCCCTTAAATCGAGAAATACCTTTAGGTAAAAGTCTTCCAGAACCAGCAGTCATTGAAATGCTTAAGAATATACTGCAAACATTAGTATTTGTACATCAAAACGGCGTAATTCATCGTGATATTAAACCCAGTAACATTATCCGACAGAAATCCGACGATAAGTTAGTGTTGATTGACTTTGGTGCTGTAAAACAAGTATCAACTCAAGTATTGAATTCTCAAGAGCAAACAGCTTTTACTATTGGTATTGGTACTAAAGGTTATGCACCACGAGAACAATGTTTAGGGTATCCCCAATACAGTAGCGATATTTATGCAGTGGGAATGATCGGTGTCTTCGCCTTAACTGGTATACCGCCTCATGAATTACCAGTAGATGAAAATGAAGAAGTCAAATGGATTGACAAAGCAAGTGTAAGTAACAGCTTGGCTAAAATCCTCAACAAAATGATATTTGAAAACCACCAAATGAGATATCAGTCAGCCACGGAAGCATTGCAAGCACTTCAAGACTTGAGTGGTTCTTTTTCGGACAATTTCTCTACAGGCGAATCAATAAATACTATATCTCAAAACCACACAGATGTTCCCACTGAACCTTGGAATTAAGTGCAATTTAAATTAGTAGTGCACCACATTAATTTTCATTGTTTTGTTTACCTCCGAACTTTCTAGATACCTGAAATTAATATGTCTTAATAGATCGGAATTAATCAAAAAGACTATTAGGTCGAGATTGGAGGTTTAACTTCAACTGAT
>DESS01000092.1:6565-13008 GCA_002361335.1 Richelia sp. UBA3308 | reverse complement strand
GATAGTTGTTAGTTGTTATTTTTTAGTTGTTCCTCGCTTCTCATTACTCATTACTCTTTACTCCTTACTCCTGGCGTTTCTGCCTCTGGACAATTACTGAATAAATTAGTTAATTTAGAACATGACAGAGCTAAGTTAAATAATCAACGGGGGATGATTAATTTTACAAGCTGAGGTCATAGAAGAGTTTAAATTAATGCATAAAACAGGATTTTCAGTGGATTCTTTGCATCAATTTTAACAGTATTCTCATTTAATTGTTTTAGTTAAATGTAAGCACCGTTGTGATACTCATACCATCTCTTTATAAAGATACGCCAAACTTAGCCCGTGTAGACGGGCTTTGTTGACTTAGCCCCAGGCTTATAGCCTGTGGGCGCTGCCCGCGCAACCTCATACAGAATTGGTATCAGAAGTAGTAATATTCCTGTATTGCTCAAACATTAATTCAATTTACATCAATTAAATATGCAAATAACTAATCAAATTCATTTCCGTAACTTGCAAGGAGATATTCTTGGAGGTTTAACGGCTGCCGTGGTTGCTTTGCCTATGGCATTAGCTTTCGGTATCGCTTCTGGTGCCGGTGCTTCTGCGGGGTTATGGGGGGCTATATTAGTAGGATTTTTTGCCGCTTTGTTTGGCGGTACTCCCAGTCTCATTTCTGAGCCTACAGGACCTATGACAGTAATTGTTACTGCGGTAATTACTGAACTGACAGCCAACAATCCTGACAATGGTTTGGCCATGGCATTTACCGTAATCATGATTGCTGGATTATTTCAAATCCTATTTGGGGTACTCAGATTAGGGCGTTATATTACAATGCTGCCTTATAACGTGATTTCTGGATTTATGACGGGAATCGGCGTAATTTTGATTTTTGTACAAATAGCACCTTTTTTAGGGCAAGAAACTCCTAAAGGTGGTGTTCTTGCTGTGATTCAGAATTTACCAACTTTAATTACGAATATAAATCCTTGGGAAGCTCTTTTAGGTTGCATAACTTTAGGAATTCTGTTCTTTTTCCCAAATAAATTAAAAAAGTTTGTTCCCCCACAACTGGTAGCTTTAATCATCGGTACGGTAATTTCTTTAGTTTTCCTTAGTGGTGTTGAAATTCGCACAATTGCCACTATTGGAGAAATTACTCCCGGTTTACCTGAATTACAAATGCCTGCTTTGAGCGGTGACAATTTAAGGTTAATGTTTGTTGATGGTTTAGTCTTGGCTATGGTAGGTTCCATAGATTGTATGTTAACCTGTCTGGTTTCTGACAGTCTCACCCGTAGCGAACATAAATCCAACAAAGAATTAATCGGGCAGGGTATTGCTAATTTGATTACTGGTTTATGTGGAGGTATTGCTGGCTCTGGAGCCACGACGGCAACTGTAGTTAATATCCAAGCCGGTGGGCGTACTGCACTATCTGGTATTAGTCGTGCTTTAGTGTTGTTAATTGTAGTTTTATGGGCGGCTCCCTTAACTTCTGGTATTCCCCTTGCGGTGTTAGCTGGGATTGTTTTAAAAGTAGGTATTGATATTATCGATTGGGGTTTTCTTAAAAGGGTTCACAAAATTTCTTGGAAGGCTGCCGGAATACTTTATAGCGTTGTCGCATTAACGGTTTTTGTGGATTTAATGGTAGCCGTGGGCGTAGGGGTATTTATTGCCAATATCTTGACTATAGCTCGTCTCGATGAAGTACAATCTAAATCCGTAAAAGCGATTACTGACGATGACGATCAAATTGTCCTTACTGCCGAAGAAAAGAAATTTTTAGATTTAGCAAATGGAAGAGTTTTATTATTTCATCTTAACGGGCCGATGATTTTCGGTGTTGCCAAAGCTATTTCTAGAGAACATAGTGCCATCAAGAATTACGATGTTTTAATTGTTGATTTAGCTGAAGTTCCTATTTTGGGTGTAACTTCTTCTTTAGCTATTGAAAATGCCATTCAAGAGGCTATTGATGAAGGAAGAGAAGTTATAGTCGTAGGAGCAGCAGGAAAGGTAAAACGTCGCTTAGAAAAGTTAGGTATTGATGGTTTAATTCCTGGGCATCATTGGATGGGCGATCGCTTAACTGCACTTGAAGAAGGTTTAGCTATAGTTCGTGAAAAACAAAATTATAACTACGAAGAAACTTATGAGGAAACTTATGAGGAAACTCAGGATAAAACTCAAGATAAAACTGAAGATAAAACTGACAAACCTTCCTCTTATTTTTCTTAATTAAGTTTCTCTAAGTTTATCTTATTTTTCTTTGAAGGATGTTCGGTATTTTTGTGTTGACATCCTTCATTTTTTTTAGCTAAAATTACCGTTGATACATTAGAAAGTTAGGAGTGAGTAGTGAGTAGTTAGGAGTTAATAATTAAATGCCAAGAAATATTAACTAGACTCCAACACAAATCTCCGCTTAATTTGTTGCACTGGCCTTGCATTAATCGGAAATATCTTAGCAAACTTCTGTACTTGTTGATTAGAAATTTCTAGGGGTTGCTTTAAAACAATCCAGTTTACCGTTTCCGAACAAGGTGGTGTCGTTAAAGAACCATAGTAACGGTAATAATCTTGATCTTTTGGTAATAAATCTGAAGCATTAATATTTACGTTCGATATCGTTTTTTCACTACCTTGCTTCGTCGGCATTTCTTGCCAAACCTTCTGTAAAACAGGGTTTAGTTGTTGGTTGTTGGTTGTTAGTTGTTGCTTGTTACTGGTTACTCGTTAATCCTTAGTTGTTACTGGTTACTCGTTAATCCTTAGTTGTTGGTTATTCGTTACTCAGTTATTTAATTATTCTCAATATTCGGTTGATTGATTTCCTGACATTTAGCTACTGCAGCTTCATATGCCGATAAATATTCCTTACCGCCTAACATTAAATCACCATAATATTCATAAGGCGCATTACCATAAATTGGCAATGGGTCATCTTCTGGATAATCTTCTTTTGATTCTTCAATTATTGCTTTCAGTTTTTTTACAGTAAAAGTTTGTGCTGTAAAATACCACATTTCCTGAGAATCCTTGACTAAATGAGGTAAATGTGGATCGAGTATTCGCGAATCTATTTCTATCCAAGCATGTTCGAGAAGTTGGTAAGGTTTATTTTTGATCACCAAAAAGCCTTGAGCATAAATTGCACCTTCAGTAGCCAATACCGCTTTATAAGCATTGTCGAAAGGTTTTTTAGCTTTGCTTTTGATTTGGGCAGCAATTTCTCGTGAACCAGCTTCATCCAGTAACTTATCCATGATTGGCAAGGATAAAAGCACAAACAACACTTAATAGTTTACAGCTTAAATTGGGATTTTACTCAACCCCGATTTTGGATTGTCACCCCATCTTCCCATAATCTTATTCCCAAGCAAAACCAATCGCGATTGCCTCCGGCACCAGCTCCCGCTTCACGCGGCAGCAAAGCTGTTCATGGGTAGGATGGGGCTTAAGCCTAGCGCATGCCGAAGGCTTATCGCCGTTAATAGGATAAATATTCCCAAGGCGATCGCTGTAGCGAATAATACTTTTTGATAAATGCGTTTGAGTTTATCTTCGCTGAGTTTTCTTTGGTTTCTCTCTGATTTAAGTTCTGTAATTAAATCATTAAGTCGTGGTTTTTGTTGCTTTTGAATAAATGCAGCTAAGTAATCATGTACCAGTTGATATCGATCGGCGGGATTTTCGGGTATTAAAACTACGATGCCTGCTTCTACAAAAATTCGCAACACTAAATCTAATTGATTGGTTTCTTTGCTTAATTCTTCTAAAGATAAAGCTCGTAAATCTGTTTCTAATTCTGAACGAGTTTTCAAGGGACGAGTACCTTTTTCATCTGTAAGTAAATATAATATTAGTTCTGCGACATGACGATTTATTTCGCCGCAGTCTTCTACTACTTCTTTCATGTAGCGTTTGACTAATTCTTCTTTGGGACCATAATTTTGATATTGAATTAATGTTGTAATATTCTCGGTTTGTAATTGCGCTCCTACTATTTGTAATTCAATTGGACGCACTTCTCCATATTTAGCAGATAAATCTTGTACTAATTGCTCGATTAAACTCGGTTCTAAATGAAAATTGGAATGTTGTGTCAAGCGTTTAATTAAAGATTTAGCATCTGAAGATGCAAAATTATCTAATTTATAAAGAATGTTTTTACTAAGAATATCATTGTCGATCATATTCATACTAGAAAGACGATTACATTCTAGTAGATAATGTAGATAATCTTCTCGTAAGGATAAAATTACTTTCACACTTAAAATATTTAGAGATTCTCCTAAAAATTCAAAAAACTGTTTTCTTTGAAGAATTGAATCATAAATAAAGAATAATTCTTCCAATTGATCAAAAATTAATACTATTCCTAAATTATAGGCTTGACTTTGTCGCAATATGTCTAAAATATCTGATGATGATTGGGGATTTGATGATGGAAACTGATAGCCTGTTTGTGTTGATTCATCTTTGATTCCAAATAGCATTGCTTTAGATTTTAAACCTTGGATTAATACCTTTCCTAATTCAGACACCCAGTTAGTGTAAATTCTGATATTAACTACTACTATATCTTGTAAACCAATAGAACTGTTTTTTAAAGCTGGTAATAATCCTGCTTGTACTAAAGAACTTTTTCCCACACCAGAATATCCATGAATAATTATCATTTTACAGTCGGGACGAGCAATCTTTTCTAATAAGTTATTTACGTCTAAAGCTCTACCAGATGCAGTCATTTCTGGTGCAACTGTTTCTAATACAGATGCTGCTTGTATAGAAGTTGTATGTAAAGTTTCTACAATCAATTTTGCTTGTCTTTGTGCTTGAATTATTCCCGCACCAATAAAGGCTCGAAAACCATATTGTTGTTCGATAGAACGTTGTTGCAATTTTACGCGAAATGCTTCTAAATAATGACTTTGTTCCCAATAAACTTCGTGCAAAGCCTGTAAAATCCTAATATATTGATGCGGGTTATCTTGAGAACCAATATCCCGTGCCATTTGTAGATGTTTTACCGCTCTTGTTTCTTGTTTGAGATGTCTTTCTGCAACTGCTAATAATAATAAATATAAAGCACGGTGTTGTAATTTTGCTGAGGGAAATTTGGCGATATTATGTAAAGCTTGATAAGCAAGTTGTTTCGCTTGAGTCCATTGATTTTGACTCGATGCGACTTCTGCCAAAAAACCGTAAGCTTGGGCTACTCGTAGGGGATTACCATATAATTGCTGTAAATCCAAAGACTTTTGAGCAATATGAGTTAATTCACTCCAATTCTCTAAACGTTGTAAAACTTCACCGTATGGATTGATAAATTTAGCAACTAAATTAGGACGATTCACTTGAGTAAAAATATTGATACTTTGTTGAAAATATTTCTTTGCTGCTTGTAAAAAATTCACAGATTTCAAACGATATCTTTGAGCTTGTTGGAAATAGCATAAGCCGATATAAAACAAAATTACCCCTATGCGGAATTTAGAATTAGCAAGAATGGAGAGAGGAGGATAAGGAGACAAGGAGACAAGGGAAGATGGGGAATAAACTTTTGGTTTTTTGATGGATAATCGATCGGTATCAACTGAACTTTGCCAAAAAGCCAAACTTTTATGATAGTATTTCAAAGCTTGCTCAATCTGATTTGTTAAATAAGCATCTTGTCCTAAAACAAACTCTACACTAGCCCCCAGAGCAGGTTCTAATTCATATGCCCTACCTTGTAAATCTCGGAATGCTGCCATCGCCTCCCGACGACGCAGATATCCCATTTGCCAACCCAGACAGTAAGCGTCTGCAGCTAAAGCTGTAGCAAATAAAGCATCGGTATCTTCTTTGAGAGTTGCAATTAATTCATCAATGGCGATCGCAAATTCGGTTGTAGTAGCCCAACTCTCGAAGTCGCTGGCTGAGCTAACCAATAAAGGTAAAACTTCATCCGTCACCCACAAAACAACTGGGAAATGAAACCGCTTGCGAAACTCCTCTCGCACCTGATTGGTACCACTCAACATTTGTTTTAAATTATGCACAGACTCTAAGTAAAAAACCATCAAAGCATCCGTTGGATTATCCTTAACCTCCTCAGCAATAGTTCCATACAGAGTCTTATCAGTTCGTTTCAAATTCACAATCCGAACCTTAATATCAGTTAGCTGTTGCAAACGCTTCACCAAACGCGATCGCAATCGCAAATAATTACAACGGGCTAAAATCAACTTAAACTCTCCCATGGAAGCTTCCAAAGTCCAAGCAAGTTCCTCCAAGCCCTCTTCGTTTAAGGATGGGGGAATACCTTGTCCCCTTGTCCCCTTGTCCCCTTGTCCACTTTCTTCTTCTAACTCTTCACTCATAATATCAAGTCTGGCTTGTTAGTTGTTAGTTGATAGTTGTTAGTTGATAGTTGTGACTCGTTACTCATTACTCATTAC
>DESS01000092.1:0-6478 GCA_002361335.1 Richelia sp. UBA3308 | reverse complement strand
CATTACTCATTACTCATTACTCGTTACTCGTTACTCATTACTCATTACTCTTCCAACTCACTTGCATCTGCCAAAATCGGATTAATATCAAACCAAGATTCGCCACTAGCATCGCGGTATTCAAATACTAAACGACTATGAATTAAAGTTTGATACTCCAAATCACCTCTCACCTTCTTTCGCTTTTTTACCTGACGCAATAATTCCCACTCATCATCAGAAATCTGCATAATCATTTCATTGCGACGATAGCGAATCAATGCTTCTAAAGTTTGGCGCGATAAAGGAAGTTTCCTCTCTCTCTGAATCCAATTATTTAATAATCGCAGTAAATCCCGTACATGTCCCCCACTTACCTGGCATAATCTATCTAGGCTTTTTGCATCGTCGAAAACTTCAGTAATCCTATTAAGACGCTGCTGTGGATTCAAATCTGGAAAAGCTCGCGCTAATACCATTTGTCGCAACAATACCATCCCCGGTTCAAAAATACTCCCATCTGGTAATTCCACTGATACCATTGGTAACACCTTCGGGTCTTCCGGAAACCGCTGAGTCAAGTTTCCATAGTCATTTGAGAATTTTAATGCCAGAGGCATTGTGTAAACAACATGACATCGTAATTTCGTTAAATACTCACTTTGATCGATAAATAGATACTCTTGTTGTGGTCTTCCCCAAGACTTAGGACGAGAATCCACCCGATCGAGATTATCCACTATCACCACCAACCCTTTTTTTCCCTGTTGTTTCAATTTTTCAACAGTAGGTTCAAGTAATTCTGAATTAATCGCCTCCAACAATTTAGTTTTTTGAGGACCTAAATATTGATTTAAACGTCCTCGTAAAGTTGCATCATCTTTAGTCTTCGCCGTAATTTCCCCAATTCCAAAAGCCAGAGAAAACGTACCCTCGTCGGAACTAACACCAACATCGCCGATTCCCGGAAGCTTAGCTTTCATTCCTACCACATCAGCATTCAAAACCCGCCAAGCACCCTCTAACAACTCCTTTAATCGACTTGGTTCATCCAAATTCATATCATCTAGACTCTGACTAACTCGACGTGCCACACTCAGCAGGAAATCCCCGATATCAACATCAGCCATTTCCATATCTTCACTCGACTCAAAATAGACCACATAAAAACCTTCCTCCTCCAATTCTGTTTTCAGTCTAAATAATTCCGTAGATTTACCACAGCCGATATGCCCCGTAAACAATACACAAGTAGGCTCCTCCGGTGAAAAAAAAGTAATATTATCCCGCAACTCCTCAATAATTTTGCCACCTCTGACCGAAGAAAAATCAATATAATATTTCTGGTCTTCAGCATTTTCAATAACCAGAGTTTTGCTAGGATTCGTAGCTTGAAAAAACTTCCGTAAATCTATCCTCATAGTATCAAACCTGTATTTATTATTTTTTCTTTACTCCAATAGATTTACTAGCAGCCATATAACTAGAGATAAAACTAGAAATAATACTAATCGCTGCAAGTACTTCAATATCAAACTTATACAATGGTATAGTCCAGTTTAAGCAATTGTTAAGTGATTAAATATACTTTTAAAAAAACAATTGCTCGTAGATAACAATTTTATAAATTAAATTAGGTGTTGTGATTGCTAATCGTTACTCCATTCCACTCGCAATCACATATTATGGGTAATTTGCCGGACATCATATAAGTTCTGATATTAAAAATTTTCACCTTAACAATAGTTTCTTTTAGAATTTGGGAATAGTTAATGAAGATGGATCATGGTGACACCGGAACTCTCGCTATTACACCTGATTCCAAAGTGGTTGACAAGGTTGCAACTACCATTATGCCCGGTTCAACTGAAGTTTTGGATCGTTAAATCGGTAGACTAGTAGCTTGTGATAAATTTAACTGCCTATTTAGTGTAAACAGAGTCATGCCCCATTAGCCGGGCTAATGGGCTGGAGTGGGAGCGTTAATGCATCTTCCTAACTAATATTGATACCTGTCACAAGTTAGTAAATAATAATCAAATTGGCATTGCACAATTCGGGTATGAATCCTAAATGTCCCAGACGCAAGGGTATCGCGTTAGAAGAATTGTGGATATCTAATCAATCAAATTCATAGATCAGATCAGCAACGCCATCAAATTTTATATCCAATAAAAACTAAATTACGGTTGGTGAAACTAAAAAAATCATTTTCAATTTGGACTCATTTCTTGCCCTTTACCGTGTAAATCCATAGAAAATAACAATGCATGTAATCAATCAACTTGATTTTTCATAGATTTAATGGATAAATCAAGGATTTTGTTTTAATACTGAGTAAATAAAATACATTATTGTTTTGATACAAGGTCTGAAAGGGTGTATAAATAAAAGCAAGGTGTGAGAAGTCATCTATGATCAAAGGCTAATGAAACACTGGAATCTCAGCGCTAAAATTATTGTGGCATTCTCTGCACTCATAACCATTACGGCAGGGATATTAACTGCTGGAGTGTATTGGCAATTACAAACTAGCCTGCATCAAGGGATGGCAGATCGACTGCTAGAAATTGTACAATTAGCTGCTCCCCAAATAGATAGCGGCTATCACAGTTTGGTGGTGTCACCTCAAGATGCAAAAACGGTATATTATCAAATCAATAAAAAGGCTATAAAGACAATTCAAGCCGCTAGCAAAGATATTCAGCACATTTACACGGTGCGCCAAAATTCGGACGGTCAATATAGCTATATCTTGGATTACCGTCCCGATAAAAATATACCATTGGCTATTGTTGGTAGCCCCATAAAGATTCTACCACCACTGCTTCAAAAGGGTGTGTCAATTGAGCAGCCCACCGTAGAGACATTTATTATTAATAACAGTTCGGGAATCCCCGTACTATATGGATATGCACCAATTTTAAGCCAGTTTAACCGTTTCGATGGGTTAGTGGTTGTGGAACTCGATGCTCGTCCAATCCTGGAACGAGAATTTAAGGCGCAGATTATTGGTTTGATTACTTTTGTTGGGATTTTGGTAGTTACTTTAGCAATTGTTTGGTATCTGGCACAATCCCTAGTAGTACGTCCGATTTTAAAGTTAAATCAAGTTTCCCAGAACCTAGCACAAGGTAAATGGGATAAGACGTTATCTATTGAGCGAACAGATGAACTGGGTGCATTGGCTCGTTCATTTAATTATATGGCTGAGCAATTGAAAATATCATTTAAAGAATTACAAGACTACTCTCAAAATCTAGAAAAGAAGGTAGAAGAGCGTACTCGAAAATTATCCGAATCTCAGCAGCTACTCGATTTGATAATGAATAACATTCCCCAATCGATTTTTTGGAAAAATCGGGACAGTGTTTTTCTGGGTTGCAATCAAAGCTTTGCCAAAGTATTCGGTATAAATCCTGAAGAAATTGTCGGTAAAAATGACTATGAAATGCCATGGAAAAAAGAAGAATCTGATTTCTTTGTCGAATGCGATCGCAGAATTATGGATAACGATATGCCTGAATTAGGTATAGTGGAGCCACAACTACAACCAGATGGCAGACAACACTGGTTAGAAACTAGTAAAGTTCCTTTCCACGATATTCAAGGTAATGTCATAGGAATAATCGGTATTTTTCAGGATATTACAAAATACAAGGAAGCTGAAAAAGCTGCACAACAAGCAAGTCAAGCCAAAAGTGATTTTTTAGCGAACATGAGTCACGAACTGCGGACACCACTAAATGGTATTCTCGGTTATGCCCAAATTTTGGGACGCTCTAAAACTTTAGCGGATAAAGAGCGCAATGGAATTGAAATCATTTACCAATGTGGTTCTCACCTACTCACTTTAATTAACGATATTCTGGATTTATCTAAAATTGAAGCTGGGAAACTCGATTTAACTCCAACAGCATTACATTTACCGTCACTTCTACAAAGTGTGGTAGAAATGTGCAAAATCCGGGCTGAACAAAAGGCAATTGAGTTTATTTATCATCCCAGTTCCCGTCTACCAGAAGGAATTGAAGCCGATGAAAAGCGACTGCGGCAAGTATTAATTAATTTACTGGGTAATGCAATTAAATTTACCGATCGAGGTTCGGTTACCTTAAGAGTAGATGTACTGAAATTATCCCACAACCGGGTTTCTCTGCTATTTCAGGTAATTGATACAGGTATAGGTATTGCTGAAAAAGACCTAGAAAAATTATTTCAATCATTTGAACAAGTCGGCGATAAGTCCTCCGGGCATGCCCTTGGCGATCGCACTCGTCAATCAGAAGGAACTGGACTCGGTCTTGCCATTAGTCAACGCATTATACAAATAATGGGGGGTAAAATCAAGGTTAAAAGTCAACTAGCAAAAGGTAGCGAGTTTTTCTTTACAGTTGAACTACCTTTAGCAGAGGATTGGGTTGAGCAACAGCAGACGATTAAAGAAAACAACAGCATTATTGGGTATAAAGGCAAACTTCGTAAAATACTGATAGTGGATGACCGATGGGAAAACCGCGCCGTTGTATTGAACCTGTTGGAAACACTTAATTTTACAATATTGGAAGCAGAAAACGGTGAAGAGGGATTGGAGAAACTCCGCAAGGAACAGCCCGATTTGGTAATTACCGATATAGCGATGCCGGTGATGAATGGGTTGGAATTTTTAAAGCAAATTCGCAATACAGAAGAACTTAAATACACCAAAGTAATTGTTTCATCAGCCTCCGTGGCTCAACAGGATCGGCAAATGGCATTCTTATGTGGAGGAGATGACTTTCTTGCTAAACCTGTACACGCTAAATTACTGTTTCAACTTTTGTCAAATCATTTAGAGTTAGAGTGGCTCTATGAGAGTAGGGAAGATCAACTCAAACTATCGGAGCCATTATCTACCAAAGTTATCTTGCCACCAAATACAACTGTAGAAGCTTTGTTAGACTCCGCTCGTAACGCTAACCTCAAAGCCTTGCGATCGCAAATTGAGCAATTAGTTGATGGCGATGGTGTCTACGCAGCTTTTGCCGAACCAATTCTTCAATTAGCCAAGCAATTTAAAGCTGAAGAAATAGAGGAATTACTGGAACAATACATAAAGGAACCCACTCATGCACGATAGTACCAAAATTTTGGTGGTGGATGATACCCCCGCCAATTTAGAGGTAATCACGGAGACACTTTCATCGGCGGGCTATGTAATTGCTACCGCAATTAGTGGCGATCGCGCCTTGAAACGACTGCAAAACTACCTACCGGATTTAATTTTACTTGACGTTCAAATGCCCGGAATAGATGGGTTTGAAACCTGTCGGCAGATTAAGGCTAACCCAGAAACCGCAAACATTCCCATAATTTTTATTACAGCTTTGTCGGATACCGAGAGTATCGTTAAAGGTTTTTCTTTGGGGGCTGTGGATTACATCAGTAAACCCTTTCAAGAGCCAGAACTTTTGGCACGGGTGAAAACCCATTTACAGTTGCAATTCTTCAACCAAAGTTTAGAGAAACAAGTAGTCGAGCGTACAACCGAATTACAAACTACTTTGGAGGAATTACACCAATCTCATCTGCAAATGGTGCAAAACGAAAAAATGGCAACATTGGGTAATTTAGTTGCAGGAGTAGCACACGAAGTTAATAATCCGATTGGATTTATCAGAGGTAGTATTAGCAACGCCTCCGAATATATTCAAGACTTATTTGCTCACATAGAATGCTATCAAGAACATTATCCTACAACCAAAGATGCAGTCATCCAACACGCTGAAGATATTGAATTGGAATATATTAGAGAAGATTTACCCAAACTGTTAAGTTCCATAGAATTTGCAATCCAACGTATTATTGATATTAGTAACAGTTTGCGGACTTTTTCCAGAGCCGATACATCAACAAAAGTTGCTTGTAATATTCATGAAGGCATTGATAGCACAATTTTAATTTTAAAATATCGTCTCAAAGCTAACGATAAACGTCCCGCAATTCAAATTATTAAAGACTACGGGGAATTACCGCTAGTAAAGTGTTTTCTGGGACAGTTAAATCAAGTATTTATGAACATCATCGCTAATGCTATTGATGTCTTAGATACCACAAACGAAGGAAAAGAATTTTCAGAATTAAAATTAAATCCTCAGAAAATAACTATTACTACTAAAGCTGAGATAGAAAAAAATACGGTATTAATTAGTATTAAAGATAATGGTCAGGGAATGACAGAATCAGTTCGAGAGCGTATATTTGATAATCTTTTTACTACAAAAGGAGTCGGTAAAGGTACGGGATTGGGTCTTGCGATCGCCAAAAAAATTATTGAAGAAACCCACAGTGGTAAACTCAGTTGTAATTCAAAATTAGGTCAAGGAACTGAGTTTGTAATTGAATTACCCAATAGTTGTTAGTTGATAGTTGTTAGTTGATAGTTGTTAGTTGTTAGTTGTTAGTTGTTAGTTGATATTTTATCTACTAACTCCTAACTTCTTACTTCTTACTTCTTACT
>DESS01000162.1:3954-4862 GCA_002361335.1 Richelia sp. UBA3308 | reverse complement strand
TACAGTACTATATTTTAAAAGTCTTGTGGTACGGGCATCCCTGCCCGTCCAAATGTACCGAATAAAGATGGAATATGCTGTATATTTTTAAACGCAAAGTGACGCGGAGGATAGCGCGGAGGAAAATAGAGTTTTTTAGTTAAAATTTATGATGAATGAAGCCACTTGTAGAACAACCGGGTTAATCTGGGCATGACTACATAAGCCAGTAAGAGAACTGTTATTCCGGTCATAATTGCTTGACGCAATAAGAA
Organism: Richelia sp. UBA3308; assembly: GCA_002361335.1. Lineage (GTDB taxonomy): Bacteria > Cyanobacteriota > Cyanobacteriia > Cyanobacteriales > Nostocaceae > Rivularia. Next base: position 4,608 of record DESS01000162.1, on the reverse strand, counting down.
AGGTAAATTCGCTACTAATGGCCCTAGAAAATAACCGAGGATAGATGCACAGAGAAATACTCCAATCCAGGTGACAAAGGCGGTTTTATACTTTGGTGGTGGAGCAGAAGCTGTTTTGGGAAGAGATACCAAGGCTTCTAATCCGGTCAATATTTGAACATTTTCTGGTTTGTCGATTAAAGGTTGAGCACGTTCTATCCATTCTTTTCTTTCTGGCGATCGCATCCATTGGCAGAGATTTTTATACTTATCAAAGCGGAGAATAATTACATATTCTTCTTTACTACCTGGTTTCGGCCTGAGAATAGTTACTCCATTATGACCTTCAAATTGTCTTGCTACTTGAGAAATTCCTTGCAGCCATTCTTCATAACCAGATTCGCGACCGGGACGAATATAATGGGAAATAACTGCAGTAACTTGTTGATTTGCTTGATTCTCTTGTAAATTCATATATTTTTGCTCAAGTTAAAACGAAGGAAGAAGACTGTAATTGAAATACAGCATATTTCATTTTTTTGAGGTACATCATAAACGGGCTTTTTGGCCCGTACCACAAGAGTTTTAGACTATGTTTTTGTACCTCATTTACTTGCAAAATGCTGTATTTTTGTAGGGGAGGCAAAAAGGAGTGTAGATTTTCTTCCCCCTTTA
>DESS01000162.1:0-3906 GCA_002361335.1 Richelia sp. UBA3308 | reverse complement strand
TGCCGTTGTGTGACGGTTACGATAATTTAACACCTATAATGAAATGATTTGAAATTACCGTCACGCACCAAGCAAGTTTTGTGACAATTGGGTAAGTTCTACCATATTTAAAGGTTAAAACGAAAATGTGCTACGAATTGTCCCGACATAAATGGTGTCATTATCATTATTGTGTTCTGGGTTAAAAATTACTAGTAGCCCAGGGGTAATTGAAATATTATTGCTCGCAGGAAAGCGATAAAATGCTTCTATATTAAAAGCTGGGTTTGGCTCGTCAATCCCTGGAAATTCATTGTTAATTAGTCTGGGAGGTTGTCCCAAAGCTAAACCGACAATATCTCCTTTTTTAGCTAAATCAGGAAATGCTAGAGTTACGGCATAATATAAAATTTCAGCACGGGGTTCGTCGGATATATCTTCAGCTTGAGCGCGTACCCAACCAGCCCAACCACCAATTGAAAATTTGGGATTAATTCGCCAGTTAGTTACAATTCCATAGGAGTCTGCTGTAATACTTTGACTTTCATCCCCAAAGGGTGCGTTAGTGTTTTGTCCTCCTGCGTTGATATCTATTCCGTTAAAGGAACGAGAATAGGCTAGTGCTATTTTCCCTTGTTTAGTCGGTTTCCAGGTTAATTGTCCCAAAGCTGAATAAGCACCATTGAACAATCCGGAGCCAGAGTTAGGAGATTCTGCGTCTTCTGCTAGATAAACTGCTGAGAAGTTAAATTTGGAATTGATATCGTAACTGATTCCGAATCCGGTACCGCCGATTTCTTCTCGATATATCGGACTACGAACTCCAAACAGGAAGGGAGAACTTTTTCCATCACTTCCTAGTAAGGGATTTATCGGGTCTGCTACAGTAAATAAAGTTCCTACTGGCATTACAGTTATACGAGCATTATCCCCCAAAGGAAATTGATAAAATAATTGGTCAATTCTAACTTGATTATTGGTGTTGCGATCAAAGCTCAAGCGAGCCATATTTGTACCGGTAGATGAGCGCAAATTTTGGATATTTCCTGCTAGTAATCTGACTCTAAGTAAATCTTTACCGGTAAAACTAGTATTTAAAAATAAGCGGACTCGATTACTCAATGTCACGTTATCTTCTATTTCTTCAGAGTTATTATTTACATTCCCCGTTGGGATTGCTTTATGATTGCCAAAAGCAGCAGTAGTAGCAAATATAACTTGTCCACTTAATTTAGTAGTGGTGGAAAATTGTTTTTTTTCAATTGTTTCTATATCGGAATCTAGCTTGTCTAATCTTGATTTTATAGCTTCTAATTCTAGAGCAAAGTCTATTTGTAATTTTCTGATTATTTCCAAATTTTCTTGGGTAATCTGTAATCTTTTTGAGTCAGAAATTGCTGTAAAAAAATGATTTAAAGCTGCTGCAAATTCATAGCGAGTCATCACTTTATTACCCCTAAAAGTACCATCTTGATAATCTTGGGGATATCCATAAAGTTGAATTAAATTTTGCAGAGCCGAATAAGCCCAATCTGTGGGTTTAACATCGGAAAAATCGTTGACATTGGTAATCTGGTTTATTTCTGCATCTCTACTAGGTTGTTCAGCATTAACTTTATTAACTGCTGAAAATAAGAAATAAGATAAACTCAGAATTTGAATCAGAAAAGAAACAAAATTGTACTGCATTCATACATTATTTGAAGATTTTTCATTGTTTCCGTAGATGTAGAGACGTTATATATAACGTCTCTACACGCCAATTCGTGAGCAAACGAGGAGTCTGACCTACCATTTGCAAGCAGTATCCTTAATAGGTCGAGGGGTGTCCGGTAGGACGGGGTGAGGTCTTTCATACTTCTTTTTAATAACAACAAGCACAAGCTAAACCACCCCAAAAATGAGATAAACTACCCGCTGTATTAAGAGAAGAAAGTCTTAAATTTTGCCTAGAAGAAATGATTCCCGACTGAATGGTCGGTACAAAACTAATCTTTGAATCATTGTGATAACCACCAAAGTACTTGACAGGGGACCAATCAGGACTTATGGGTAAAGCAGGAGGAGATAATTTATTGAATTCTGCGGCGGCATATACAGGTTTACCATCAACAATAGTTAAAACTGATTCTAGATGTTTGATTCTTTCTTCAGGTACAGAGAAATAATCTTCCGATAACACTGCTAAATCTGCTAATTGGCCAGGAACAATAGAACCTTTATTACCTTCTTGATTGGAAAACCAAGCAGCAGCAGTAGTATATGTCCTTAAAGCATCCATCCGATTTAACCGATTGGCTTGATTATAAATAGGTGTTCCGCCAACAGTTTTTCCTGAAACCAACCAGTACAAACCCACCCAAGGATTGTAACTAGCGACTCTTGTTCCATCTGTACCCCCAGAAACAGGAACATCCATAGCCATAATCTTTTTGATTGGGGGTGTACCATTGGCTGCGTCAAAACCATAGCGCTCTACAAAATATTCTCCTTGGAAAGCCATACGGTGTTGAATTGCAATTCCACCCCCTAAAGCTTTCACACGCTCAATATTGCGATCGCTAATTGTTTCGGCATGATCTAAAATCCAGTGCATCCCTTGAAAGGGAATTTCTCGGTTAACTTTTTCAAATACATTCAAAAAACGAGATATCGACTGATTATAAGTCGCATGGAGTCTAAAAGGCCATTTATTTGCAGCCAGAAGCTTAATAACATCAGTTAACTCCGCTTCCATATTGGGATTGAGATCGGGACGGGGTTCTGTAAAATCTTCAAAATCTGCAGCGGAGAAAACTAACATTTCCCCCGCACCATTAAGCCGATAAAAATCGTCTCCTTGTCCAGGATTAGCAATTTTAATCCATCTTTCAAAGTCCGCTTTTTCCTTTCCTGGGTTTTGGGTAAATAGATTATAAGCAACCCTTACCGTCATCAATCCTTCTTTGTGAAGTTTATCGATAATTTGATAGTCATTAGGATAATTCTGTCCACCACCACCAGCATCAATAACACTAGTAATTCCCAGACGATTCATCTCCCGCATATAGTGACGGCTAGAATTTATTTGGTTCTCTAAACTTAATGTAGGTCCTTGTGCGATCGCAGCATATAAAATTGTGGCATTGGGTTTAGCAATCAACATCCCTGTGGGATTACCATTACTATCCTTTTCAATTACAGAATTAGGAGGAGGTGTAGTATTACGATTGATTCCTAAAGCCTTTAAAGCTGCACCATTTAGTAAAGCGCGATCGTAAAGATTGAGAATGAAAACAGGGACATCTTGAGAAACAGCATTGATTTCCCCAATAGTAGGCATTCGTCGTTCGGCAAACTGAAACTCACTCCAACCACCAATCACCCTTACCCATTGTGGTGCAGGAGTTCTTCTAGCTTGTTCCTTAAGCATTCGCAGAGCATCAGCTAAAGAAGGAACCCCATCCCAACGCAATTCCATATTGTAATTCAACCCACCGCGAATTAGATGGGTATGGCTATCATTAATTCCAGGAATTACTGTACGACGATTGAGGTTAATAACCTGAGTTTTATCTCCTCGGTAAGCCATTACCTCCTTTTCACTACCCACAGCAAGGAAACGATTATCTTTAATCGCTACAGCTTCTGCAAAAGAGCGTTTATCGTCTTGGGTAGCAATGCGACCATTATAAAGAATTAAACTTGCTTTATTAGCTGTATCCCTAGAATTCTGTGCCCAATTTATACCTTGATGTATAAGGTAGGTGCTAAATCCTGCTCCTAAAGCTAATTTAAAAAAATCCCGCCTTTGAAACTTGTGGAAATTATTCATAATTTTAACTTTTTAACTATATTTCATCTTTTGATCGGTACCTCACCCCGTCCTATCGGACACCCCTCCCCAAAGCAGGGGAGAGGGGAAGGGGGTGAGGTCTTTCATACATG